>NZ_JBIWDU010000004.1:0-329373 GCF_044762155.1 Neobacillus sp. NPDC097160
CTCCCAAAGATTCGCTCGACTTGCATGTATTAGGCACGCCGCCAGCGTTCGTCCTGAGCCAGGATCAAACTCTCCAAGAAAGTTGATTAGCTCATTTGTTACGTTGGCTTAGCTTCATAAGAAGCTAATAATTTATTGTTTGTTGACGTTTTTGTTTGTTTAGTTTTCAAAGGACAATTTCTTGAATTTATTTCATCACCCGTAAGCGACTTAATAAATATACCATCGATATATTTTAAAGTCAACACGTTTTTTATTTTTTTACTATAATAATCTTAAAAACATCTTACTGACTTTTATTATCAAAAAAAATAGAAGAAGCATACGGATCTATGCTTCTTCTAAAAGTCATTATTCTTCGCCGTCTGGAGTGATAACTTCCTGATTTTCATCAAGAATGATTTCATCCGTACCGCCGTTTTCAATTCCTTGTCCTTCTGGAGCTTCTTCCTCTTCTTCTTTTTCAACCTTTGCGACGGTTGCCACAAATTCATTTTCACTTTCTTTCATACTAATAAGCTTGACACCTTGAGTGTTTCGGCCCATTTTGGAAATACCGGCTACATCAATACGAATAAGAACTCCGCCAGTAGTAATTAACATAAGATCTTCTTCACCTGTCACAGCTCTCATCGAGACGAGCTCCCCGTTTTTCTCGGTCACATGGCAGGTCTTTATTCCTTTTCCGCCACGCCCTTGGACACGGTATTCGGATGCAGGTGTACGTTTACCATAACCATTTTTCGTGACAATGAGAACGTCATTATCCTCTTCTAATACTTCCATTCCAACCACTTCATCACCAGGATCTAGGTTGATTCCTTTAACACCAGTTGCTGTTCGTCCCATTGACCGTACATCTGTCTCAGGGAAGTGAATTAACATACCATTTTTCGTACCAATGATCATATGCTTGTTGCCATCAGTAAGTCGAACGGAGATTAATTCATCACCCTCACGCAAACTTAAAGCGATTAAACCATTGTTCCGGATATTAGCGAACGATGTTAACGGTGAACGTTTAGAGACACCCTCTTTTGTTGTAAAGAATAAGGACCATTCATCAACGAATTCTTCAACAGGAATAATGGCGTTAACCCATTCTCCTTTTTCAATTCCAAGGAGATTAATAATCGGTATTCCTTTCGCTGTGCGGCTGAATTCCGGAATTTCATATCCTTTTGAACGGTAAACCTTACCTTTATTCGTAAAGAAGAGAATGGTATCATGCGTCGATGTCGTAATTAAATGCTCGACGAAGTCATCTTCATTTGTCCCCATGCCTTGGATACCGCGGCCTCCCCGTCTCTGCGCACGATATGTGGAAACAGGTAGACGCTTAACGTAACCATTATGTGTTAAGGAAATGACAATATTTTCACGAGGAATTAAGTCCTCATCTTCAATATTTTCAATCCCGCCAGCGACAATTTCCGTGCGTCGTTTATCATTGAAACGCTCTTTAATTTCCGTTAATTCTTCACGGATAATTTCAAGGATTTTTTCCTCATCAGCTAAAATTGCCTTTAATTCTGCAATAAGCTTCATAAGTGTTTGATATTCATCCTCAATTTTCTCCCGTTCCAAACCTGTTAAACGCTGCAAACGCATATCAAGAATCGCTTGAGCTTGTTTCTCGGATAGGTTAAATTGTGTCATTAAGCCTTCGCGGGCAATATCCGTTGTTTGTGAATTTCGAATAAGGGTAATAACTGCATCTAAATTGTCTAATGCAATTCTTAAACCTTCTAAGATATGGGCGCGTGCTTCGGCTTTGCGTAATTCAAATTCTGTTCTCCGACGGATTACTACTTGTTGATGATCTAAGTAATGAACCAAACACTGTTTAATATTCAATACCTTCGGATGCCCATTAACAAGGGCTAATGTATTGATTCCAAAGCTTGTTTGCAGCGCTGTTTGTTTATATAAATTATTTAAAAGAACATTGGCATTAGCATCTTTACGAACCTCAATTACAATCCGCATCCCTCTACGATCAGATTCATCTCTCAGGTCTGTAATGCCTTCAATTTTTTTATCCCGGGCTAATTCAGCAATCTTTTCAACCAATCTAGCTTTATTCACTTGATACGGCAATTCATTAACAATGATTACTTCTTTACCGTTTGATTTTTGTTCAATTTCCACTTTTGCACGAAGAGTAATCGATCCTCTTCCTGTTTCATATGCTTTGCGAATCCCACTTCGGCCAAGGATTAATCCACCGGTTGGAAAGTCTGGCCCAGGGATAATTTCCATCAATTCTGGAATTGAAATCTCAGGATCACGGGAAATAGCTAAAACTCCATCAATGATCTCTCCAAGCTGGTGTGGCGGGATATTTGTCGCCATTCCAACAGCAATTCCAGTTGTTCCATTGACTAGTAAATTGGGGAATCTCGCTGGCAGAACAACAGGTTCTCTTTCTTCACCATCATAGTTGTCTTGATAATCAATGGTATCTTTGTTTAAATCTCTTAATAATTCCATTGAGATTTTTGACATTCTTGATTCTGTGTACCGCATGGCTGCAGCAGAATCACCATCTACCGACCCAAAGTTTCCATGGCCATCTACTAGCATATAACGATAATTGAAATCCTGTGCCATACGAACCATTGTTTCATAAACAGCAGAATCACCATGCGGGTGATATTTACCAATTACATCCCCAACGATACGCGCAGATTTCTTATATGGTTTATCTGCATGAATACCAAGATCATGCATCGCATATAAAATACGGCGATGAACTGGTTTTAACCCATCACGGACATCTGGAAGGGCACGAGAAACAATAACACTCATCGCATAGTCAAGAAAGGATGATTTCATCTCCTGACTGATATTAATCTCTTTTATTTGATGATTGGGTGTTTCAGTCATATTAAATACCTCCCTCCGCCTTTTATATATCTAAATTCTTTACGTATTGTGCATTTGCTTCAATGAAATTACGACGTGGTTCTACTTTCTCACCCATTAACATATCAAAGGTTTCGTCTGCTTCAATCGCATCTTCTAGACTAACCTGAAGCATACTTCTACTAGCAGGATCCATTGTTGTTTCCCATAATTGTTCAGGATTCATCTCGCCTAAACCTTTATAGCGTTGAATATTAGGCTTTGGTGTAGCTGGAAGCTCTGCAAATACCCGTTCAAGTTCTTTTTCATTATAGGCGTACTCAATCCGTTTACCTTGTTGCACTTTATATAGCGGTGGCTGGGCAATATAAACATAACCAGCTTCTAAAATTTTTCTCATAAAACGGTAAAAAAACGTTAACAGGAGCGTCCGAATATGTGCACCATCAACATCAGCATCCGTCATAATGACAATTTTATGATAACGCGCCTTGGCAATATCGAAATCTTCCCCGATACCGGTTCCGATTGCTGTAATCATTGCCCTGACTTCATTGTTTGAAAGAATTCTATCTAAACGTGCCTTTTCCACATTAAGGATTTTCCCTCGAAGCGGTAAAATGGCCTGGAAATGTCGATCACGACCTTGCTTGGCCGAACCTCCCGCAGAATCACCCTCTACGATATACATTTCACTTTCTGCAGGGTCCTTTGACGAACAGTCAGCTAATTTTCCAGGTAAACTAGAAACCTCTAACGCACTTTTCCGGCGTGTCAATTCCCTAGCTTTCTTTGCAGCAAGTCTTGCACGAGCAGCCATTAAGCCTTTATCTACAATTTTCCTAGCAACCGTCGGATTTTCTAACAGGAACTTATCAAAGGTACCGGCAAAAATGGTATCTGTAATCGCTCTGACTTCAGAATTACCAAGTTTTGTCTTCGTCTGCCCCTCAAATTGTGGATCAGGGTGTTTGATTGAGACAATAGCTGTGATTCCTTCGCGAACATCTTCACCGGAAAGGTTGGTATCATTTTCCTTGATTATGTTATTTTTTCTAGCATAATCATTAATGACTCTTGTTAAAGCTGTTTTAAAGCCTGATTCATGTGTGCCGCCTTCATACGTATGGATATTATTTGCGAAAGAGTAAATGTTATCTGTATAGCCCTCGTTATATTGGAGTGCTACTTCAACACTAATACCGTCCTTTTCACCCTCCATGTAAATCGGCTCTTCATGAATCACTTCTTTCGTGCGGTTTAAATGCTCTACATACGATTTAATTCCGCCCTCATAGTGGTATTCATTTCTTTTATTTTCAACACGCTTATCTTCAATTGTGATTTTGAGTCCGCGGTTAAGGAACGCAAGCTCGCGAATACGTGTTGCAAGGATGTCATATTCATATTCCAGTGTTTCTGTGAAAATTTCCGCATCTGGTTTAAAATGGGTAATTGTACCTGTTTTGTCAGCGGTTCCAATTACTTCTAATTCCTTAGCAACCGCGCCTCGTTCAAATTTGATCAAGTGAATTTTTCCATCACGGTGGACATAAACTTCAAGCTCTGTGGAAAGGGCATTAACAACCGATGCACCAACCCCATGAAGTCCGCCGGAAACCTTATAGCCGCCGCCGCCAAATTTACCGCCGGCGTGTAGAACTGTCATAATGACTTCAACAGCTGGTCTTCCCATCTTTTCTTGAATATCAACGGGAATCCCGCGGCCATTATCCTTTACTGTGATACTGTTATCTTCCTCAATGATGACATTGATTTCGTCACAGTGGCCTGCGAGTGCCTCATCAATACTGTTATCAACTATCTCCCAAACAAGATGATGGAGCCCTTTTCCGCTTGTTGAACCAATATACATACCAGGTCGTTTCCGTACTGCTTCAAGTCCTTCAAGAACCTGAATTTGCTCGGCACCATATGATTCTTCCACTGCCTTTTGATCTATAGTCATACTTGTTCACCTGCACCTTCTGACAAAAATAGCTCGATATTTTCGTTAAAAAACTTTATATAAATTCCTGTATATTCATTTGGCTTGAACGTTTTTTTAATGTTCCAGAAGCAATAGGGGATAAGTATACTTTGTCATATGTGATTATGACTGATTTAAAGGGGTTTTTAGACAAGTTAATTAATCTTTCTTTATGGCGTTCTAAGAATTCTCCCACTATTTGAGATTGCTTGGCACTCTCTTTATCTAATATTGAAATAATATCTTTCGCCCTAATGTTAAGATCTTCCCCGATGTGAATATACATGGTTCACCTCAATTAACCTTCTTGATAAAACCGGATTCGACAATATAGGTGGATGCTTCCTTTAGTGTCTGATGATCAATTCCTTCCACACTTGTTGTAGTCACAAACGTTTGGACCTTTCCTTGTATGGTATTGAGTAAATGGGATTGCCGATAATCATCTAACTCTGATAAAACGTCATCAAGGAGTAGAATGGGATACTCGCCAATTTCATTATAGATTAATTCAATTTCAGCAAGCTTGACGGAAAGGGCAGTTGTACGCTGCTGCCCTTGGGACCCAAAGGTTTGAACATCCCTTCCATTGACAAAAAACAACAAATCATCTCGATGGGGGCCGAAAAGGGTTGTGCCGCGTTCTATTTCCCTTGTTCTGACCTTTGCAAATTTTTCCTCAAAGCTTTCTATCATCTTCGACAAATTCTGCTCTTCTAATACCTCTACCGATGGCTTATAGGTAATTTCGAGCGTTTCCAAGCCCCTTGAAATACCTTCATGAATCGGTTTCGCCCAATTTCCAAGCAGCCTCAAGAATTCAAACCGTTTTTTCACAATTTTAACGGCCACTTGAATAAACTGCTCTGTTAAAATTTCAAGCATTGTCTGATCCGATTGTTTTTTGATCTGCATCATCTTCAAATAATGATTACGCTGTTGTAGTATTTTGTGATATTGACTCATATCATGTAAATAAATGGGCGATACCTGCCCAATTTCCATATCAATAAACCGTCTTCGCACCTGTGGACTGCCTTTAACAATATTAAGGTCTTCCGGTGCAAACATAACCACGTTCATGTTCCCAACATATTGACTTAACTTCTGCTGTTCAATATGATTGCATTTTGCCTTCTTTCCCTTTTTGGAAATCACTAATTGCAAAGGCAAAGAGCTATGTTGCTTTTGAACCCTGCCTTCTATTTTAGCATACTCCTGGTCCCAGCGAATAAGTTCTTTATCACTTGAAGTCCGATGTGATTTTGCCATCGCTAAAACGTAAATGGACTCCATTACATTTGTTTTACCTTGGGCATTTTCACCTAAGATGACATTTACTTTATTTTCAAATTGGACGAATAACTCTTCGTAATTCCGATAATTTTTCAGTGCTAATTTTTCAATATACATAGCAACATATCCTTTAGCTAGTCGGTTATCACAAACTCCCCAAAGCCAACAATCCGGACTTTGTCACCGGCACGAAGTTTTCTCCCTCTTCTTTGGTCCTGTTCACCGTTAATAAAAATTTCATGTTCACTTAAAAACCATTTTGCCATTCCGCCGGTTTGAATCACATCGGCAAGCTTCAAAAATTGACCTAATGTAATAAACTCAGTCTCTAGCTTTACTTTTTCAGGCAAATCATCACCCTCATTTCTAAAAATGGTCCCAATACTTTATTTTACTAAAAAAGTCAGTAAGATACAAAGGAAACCATAAATAATCTTTTTTACCGTAAAGAAAGCCGCCAGTTAAATGGCGGCATATAGGAAAACTTTAATTTTAATACGTTCTAACAGGTAAAATAAGCTGCAAGATTGTTTCGTCATTTAGAGGACGGATTAAGAACGGACGCATCGCCCCGGTAAAGCTCACTTTAATATCGGTTCCTTCTAATGCCTTTAGGGCATCCATCATGTACTTCGCACTAAAGGATATCTTTAAATCTTCTCCATCGATTGAACTGCTTTGAATTTCTTCAACAACCTTTCCAACCTCTGGTGTATTCGATGATATTTCGATGATACCACCCTCAATGGTTGAAAACTTGACGACATTATTTCTTCCTTCACGTGCCAGCAAAGAAGCACGATCAATAGCTTGAAGAAATTCCTTCGTATTGACAGTTACGTCCGTTTTACTTTCATTTGGAATTAATCTTGACGTATCAGGATAGTTACCCTCTAACAATCTGGAGAAAAATAATAAGTGCTTCGCTTTAAACAAAATTTGATTTTCGGTAATCACAATATCAATTAATTCATGGGAGTCATCAATAATTTTGCTGAGCTCATTCAAGCTCTTGCCTGGGATGACAACATTGTAGTTTTCATGATTTTCCGTTTCAATTTTAGCTTTTCTTAGTGCAAGACGATGGCTATCTGTTGCAATACAGGTAAGTTCCTCATTTTCGATCTTCCAGTTTACACCTGTCAAGATGGGGCGTGTTTCTGAGGTGGACACTGCAAAATGAGTTTGTCTAATCATTGCCTTTAAAAGGTCTGTCGCAATATGAAACTTATTGTTTTCTTCGATTTGCGGCAGGTGAGGGTATTCCTCTGCATCAAGGCCATTTAGGTTGAACTCGGATTTCCCAGAGCGAATCACGGTTTGGAGTGATCCAAGAACTTCAATTTCAACTGAATCGGTAGGTAGCTTTTTGACAATTTCACTGAAAAATTTTGCCTGCAGCACGATTGCACCTGATTGTTTGATTTCAACAATTTCATCCCCAGCGTCCTCTTTTGGAATAAAGGATTCAATGGAAATATCGGAGTCACTTCCTGTTAATGTCACTCCTTCTGCTGTTGCAGCAATTTTAATCCCCGTTAAGATCGGTATTGTTGTTCTTGATGTGACAGCCTTCATAACATCTTGAACACTTTGAACAAGGCGGTCGCGTTGGATGATAAATTTCATCGCATTTTTCCTCCCGTATAGGCATATTTTTTTAGCAGTAACATATAATATTATTTTTTAAAAAAATAGTAGAAGTACTAGTAGGGCCTGTTAGTATGTGGATAACCTCGATTTTTCAATAGAAACACAGCCTATCCACATGTGGACAGACTGTGTACAAATAGTAAAAAGTTATGCACAAAAGGAACACTATATTTTTAACAGTTCATGGATTTCTTTCATCTGCCTTTGAAACTGCGCATCCGATTGAAGGAGCTTCGCGATTTTTTCATGGGCATGAATAACGGTTGTATGGTCACGTCCGCCAAACTCTTCTCCTATTTTTGGCAAAGAATAGTCGGTTAATTCACGCGATAAATACATCGCAATTTGTCTTGGAAAGGCAACAGATTTTGTCCGTTTTTTCGCCTTAAAATCTTCTAATTTAATACTAAAATGCTCGCCAACTACCTTTTGAATTTCAAGGATGGTGATCACCTTAGGCTTCGAACTAGGGATAATATCCCTTAATGCCTCTGCAGCAAGATCGGCATTAATATCTTTATTTATTAAAGAAGAGTATGCAACGACACGGATGAGCGCACCTTCGAGCTCACGAATGTTTGAATCAATTTGATTGGCAATGTATAACATGACTTCGTTTGGTATATCTAAACCTTCTGCCTTTGCCTTCTTGCGAAGGATCGCGATTCTTGTCTCCAAATCCGGCGGTGTAATATCTGTAATTAAGCCCCATTCAAAGCGGGATCGCAGTCGATCCTCTAATGTTGGAATTTCTCTTGGCGGCCGGTCACTGGAAATGATAATTTGTTTGCTTTCTTCATGAAGTGCATTAAATGTATGGAAAAATTCTTCTTGTGTTGATTCTTTTCCAGCTAGAAACTGAATATCATCAATAAGTAAGATATCGACATTTCGATATTTATTGCGGAAATTCTCCGCCTTATTGTCACGTATCGAGTTAATAAATTCATTTGTGAATTTTTCAGATGATAAATAAACTACTTTTGCAGCAGGGTTATGCTCTAACACATAGTGGCCGATCGCATGCATTAAGTGTGTTTTGCCTAATCCTACGCCCCCATAAATAAATAGAGGATTATATGCTTTTGCCGGTGCTTCTGCAACGGCAAGCGATGCAGCGTGGGCAAAACGGTTTCCGGAACCAATTACGAAGGTATCAAAAGTATGTTTTTTATTTAAGATACCTGAAGGAAAATCATTATGATCCTCTTCCTTCTTTCCCTTTTTTGGCGGTGCTTGGACATCATTTTCTATATCATTCTGATTTTGCGGAATAATAAATTTTACAGATAGCTCTTCCCCGGTAATTTCATAAAGGATCCCGGAGATTAACTGAGAATAACGCTCTTCCAGCCAATCACGCGCAAATTCATTTGGAGCTGTGATTACAAGCAGATCGCCTTGAAGGGAATGGGCCTTTGTGGACTTAAGCCATGTGTCAAAGCTAGGCTTGCTTATCTTTTTCTCAATATTAGCTAGCGCTGTATTCCAAAGATCCGCAATATTTTCCAATTAGTATCCCTCCTTATTTGTTTAAGTAAAAACAATTTATCTAAACTGGCACTCGAAATTATTTACTGTCTAACCCCAAAAAAATATTTTCTAAGGAGTATTGCTCTTAAGCAACCGGTTAACCTATTTGACTATAGTTCCGTGAAAAATAGGTCTTATACCAGGAGTACAACCTATTAATTTATAAATATACGAAACAGTGGTTGTGGAAAACATTATAATAAGGAAATAAAGTGGAGTTTCGACAATATCCACCACTTGTGGACAAGTTTTTACAGAATGCTAGAATAAACTATCCACATGTTATCCACAAATTGTGGATAACATATTCCGAAGGATGAAGTTATTCAGAGTGAAAACACAAATATAATATCAAATAATTGCCTGATGTGCAATGCCCTTTCTTAGTTTATCCACAACTGTAACAATATGTGCACGGAAATTGTCCACAAGCAGCAGATTTGTGTAAAACTTGTCAATATCTTGTGTGGATAACAAAAAAAGTGTCGAAAAATTATCCACAGGTCGAAATGCGCAGGCGCCTTGGTCAGCGGCGTATGGCCTGGAGCTGGACAATTTTCGAATTTAAAATATAGATCAGAGTCTTGTTTCATGTATTTAGAATTTCTGGAAATGCATTAAATCATGTTCGAAAAAAATTGGAAATGGGAACAATATGAGAAGAGTAGTTGACAATATCAGGGGGACATCTTTATAATAATTAAGACTGTCTGAATTAAATTTAAGCAGCTATTCCTCAGGGAGGTGTCATATAATGAAAAGAACGTACCAACCAAATAAACGTAAACACAGTAAAGTTCACGGTTTCCGCAGTCGTATGAGCTCAGCAAACGGACGTAAGGTTCTAGCTCGTCGTCGTCAAAAGGGAAGAAAAGTATTATCAGCATAGACCACTGAAGCGTCAGTGGTCTTTTTTTAAATTATAAGCGGAAGCGCTTTGATGCTTGATCGTGATCAAATTTCACAGCTTAAAGGAGTTTTTTTATGAAAAAAGAATTCCGGGTAAAAAAAAATAAAGACTTCACGGTGGCATTTCAGAAGGGGCATTCCTTCGCCAATCGGCAATTTGTTGTCTATTCATTGAAAAAAGAGGGGCAGGACTTTTTTCGTATTGGCCTGTCTGTAAGCAAGAAGATTGGAAATGCTGTTACCAGAAACAGAATTAAAAGGTACGTAAGACAATCCATTACTGAATTACATGATCAGGTATCCTCGGGAAATGATTATGTGATTATTGCCAGGAAGCCAACAGCGGAAATGGACTTTTTTGAAGTGAAAAAAAGTTTAACCCATGTCATGAAGGTTGGAAAAGTATTAAAGAGAAACTAATTTTACCGATTTAGTCAAAATTTAGTGATGGAATAAAGACAATTGAATTGTAAAAATGATAAAATAATTTTGAATAAAATAAACGGTTCACATACATAAAGGTTGAGCGCACACTTTTTATTCTATATTTGGCAAGGAGGAACAACTGGTTGAAAAAACGAATTTTACTTTCGTTCGGCATGCTTTCTGTATTCTTGTTTTTAACGGGATGCAGTGAAATTAAGAAGCCGATTACCTCAGAGAGTACAGGTTTTTGGAATGAATATATTGTCTATCCATTATCTTGGGTGATTAAAGAAGGAGCTCATTTGCTCGGAGGAAGCTATGGATTATCGCTTATTGTCGTGACGATTTTGATCCGTCTAGCTATGTTGCCGCTGATGATCAAGCAGACAAGAAGCTCAAAGGCGATGCAAGCTCTTCAGCCGGAAATGAAAGCACTTCGCGAAAAGTACAGTTCTAAAGATCAAAAGACACAGCAAAAGCTGCAGCAAGAAACAATGGCCTTGTTTTCAAAGCATGGGGTTAATCCAATGGCCGGCTGTTTCCCATTAATTGTTCAAATGCCGATTTTAATTGGTTTTTATCATGCTATCTCAAGAACAAGAGAAATTGCGTCTGATAGTTTCTTATGGTTTGACCTTGGTGAAAAAGATCCATATTACATTTTGCCTATCGTTGCCGGGATCACTACCTTTATTCAGCAAAAAATGATGATGGCAGGCCAAGAGCAAAATCCACAAATGGCGATGATGCTTTGGATGATGCCGATTATGATTGTCTTCTTTGCTTTCAGTTTCCCAGCAGCCCTTTCATTGTACTGGGTTGTCGGTAATATTTTTATGATCGTACAAACTTATTTTATTAAAGGACCGGATTTGAGGGCACAGGCCACCGGTAAAGCGGGTGAGAAAAAGTGAAACAGGTAACTGCTACAGGACAAACAGTCGAAGAAGCAGTAGAATCAGCTTTAGCTCAATTAAAGACAACCAAAGACCGCGCAGATGTAAACATCATTGATGAAGGAAAAAAGGGGATTTTTGGTATTTTCGGTTCACGTCCTGCTGTTGTAAAAGTAACAGTCATCATTGATCCGATTGAAGAGGCAAAGAAATTCCTGACACATGTAAGTGAACAAATGGGGGCTCCGGCGGAAATAGAAATTAAACGGGATGGCAAACAGGTTCACTTTGTGATGACGGGAGAAAAGATTGCGCTGTTAATTGGTAAACGAGGTCAAACGCTAAATTCCCTGCAATATTTGACCCAGCTGGTGATTAATCGCTTTGCAAATCAGTATTTGACCGTGATTTTGGACGCAGAAGATTACCGGAACAGAAGAAGTGAAACACTTATTCAATTAGCCCACCGGCTTGCCGGAAAGGCTGTCAAGTCTGGAAAAGATGTGACGTTAGAACCTATGCCTTCCTATGAGCGTAAAGTCATTCATACCGCTTTATCTGATAACAGGCGTGTTAAGACATTTTCTGATGGAACGGAACCACATCGGTTTATTGTGATTACACCAGTGAAAAAATAATCCTTTAATGACATCCTATCTTTTAGATGGGATGTATTTTTTTGCCCTTTTTTATCAAAAAAATGCGGACTGTTGATAACTTTTTTTTTGCGGGATTTCCAGCTTTATTGTTATTCACATGTGGATAAGTTAAAATAATAAATAGACATTTTGCACTTGTGGATAGGTTTGGATGCTTTTTCTAAAGAAATTCATGTGGTATTCTATTTTTTTGGAGAAAAAAATTTTTTTAAAATATAAATGAATATTTTTATGTGTGAGGTGAGGAAAATGGAATTTGATACAATTGCGGCGATCTCGACACCGATGGGAGAGGGAGCAATTGCGATTGTTCGTTTGAGTGGTGATGAGGCCATTCAAATAGCAGACAAGCTTTTTAAGGGGATCGGCGGTAAAAGACTTTCGCAAGTGGCCAGCCATACGATTCACTATGGGCATCTTCTTGACCCGAAAAGTGGTGAAGTGGTAGAGGAAGTAATGGTTTCGGTTATGAAGGGACCAAAGACATTTACAAAAGAGGATGTAGTTGAAATCAACTGCCACGGCGGGATTGTTTCGGTGAATCGCGTCTTGCAGCATGTGTTGAAATACGGGGCAAGATTGGCGGAACCGGGCGAATTTACGAAACGTGCCTTTTTAAATGGACGGATAGATTTATCGCAGGCAGAAGCGGTCATGGATCTAATCAGAGCGAAAACAGACCGGGCGATGAATGTGGCCCTTGGCCAAATGGAGGGCCGCTTATCAAAGTTGATTCGGAAACTGCGGCAGGAGATTTTAGAAGTTCTTGCCCATGTTGAAGTGAATATCGATTATCCGGAATATGATGATGTTGAAGAAATGACCCATAAGATGCTGTTAGAAAAGGCTCACTTTGTTCAGGAGGAAATAAAAAAACTGCTGCAAACATCAGAGCAGGGGAAAATCTTGCGAGAGGGACTTTCTACTGTGATTGTTGGACGGCCAAATGTAGGAAAGTCCTCATTATTAAATAGTCTTGTACATGAAAATAAAGCAATTGTGACAGACATCCCTGGAACTACTCGGGATGTCATTGAAGAGTATGTCAATGTCCGCGGTGTGCCGCTCAGATTACTAGATACAGCTGGGATCAGAGAAACAGAGGATATTGTAGAACGAATTGGCGTTGAGCGCTCCCGTCAAGTATTGAAAGAAGCGGATTTACTGCTGCTTGTGCTGAATTACTCAGATGAACTAACTATTGAAGATGAACATCTATTTGAGGCTGTTAAAGGGATGGATGTCATTGTCATTGTTAATAAAACAGACCTGCCGCAGCAAATTGATATGGAACGGGTTACTGAATTGGCTAAGGAACATAAACTTGTCACCACCTCATTGCTCGAGGATCTTGGTGTAGATGAGCTTGAGGAGGCCATTGCCTCATTATTCTTTGCCGGGTCAATTGATGCCGGAGATATGACATATGTTTCGAACAGCCGTCATATTGCCTTATTAAACATCAGTCTCCAAACGATTGAGGATGCAATTGAAGGGGTTGAAATGGGTACCCCGATTGATATTGTCCAAATTGATTTAACGAGAACATGGGAATTACTTGGGGAAATCATTGGTGACAGCGTAAATGAGAGCCTTATCGATCAGTTATTTTCACAATTTTGTTTAGGAAAATAGAAAAAATCTACTAAACCTGAAGAAGCAACGTTTCCGTGAATGTCACGGAAAAGGAGGAACAAACATGCAATACGAAGCAGGTAGTTATGACGTCATTGTCGTTGGGGCCGGGCATGCCGGCTGTGAAGCGGGACTTGCGGCAGCGAGACTTGGCGCAAAGACATTAATGATCACAATAAATTTAGATATGGTTGCCTTTATGCCCTGCAATCCATCGGTTGGCGGGCCGGCAAAGGGGATCGTTGTTCGTGAAATCGATGCCCTTGGCGGAGAAATGGCTAAAAATATTGATAAAACGTATATCCAAATGAGAATGCTGAATACCGGTAAAGGGCCGGCTGTTCGTGCCTTAAGAGCACAGGCCGATAAATTTGCGTATCAGCATGAAATGAAAAAGACATTAGAAGAAGAAAAGAATTTAACTTTAATTCAAGGCATGGTCGAGCAATTGATTGTCGAAGATGGTGTGGTTCAAGGGGCCATCACCAAAACAGGTGCTGTTTACCGATCGAAAACAGTTATTATCACGACAGGTACCTTCCTGCGCGGGGAAATTATCCTCGGCGAATTGAAATATTCCAGCGGTCCGAATAATCAGCAGCCATCGATTAAGCTGTCTGAGCATTTAGAAGAGCTTGGTTTTGAACTAGTGCGGTTCAAGACGGGAACGCCGCCAAGGGTGAACAGCAACACGATTGATTACAGCAAAACGGAAATTCAGCCTGGTGACGAAGCGCCTAGAGCATTTTCTTATGAAACAACAAAATATATTACCGATCAGCTGCCATGCTGGTTAACCTATACAAATGACAAAACCCATCAGTTAATTGATGCCAACCTGCATCGGTCGCCAATGTTCTCCGGGATGATTAAAGGAACAGGGCCGAGGTATTGCCCATCGATTGAGGATAAGGTTGTCCGCTTTAATGATAAGCCGCGCCATCAAATTTTCCTTGAACCGGAAGGCAGAAATACGAAGGAAGTCTACGTCCAAGGCTTGTCAACAAGTCTGCCGGAAGATGTACAGCAGCAAATTATCAAAACGGTTGCCGGGTTAGAAAATGCGCAAATGATGCGCGCCGGCTATGCGATTGAATATGACGCCATTGTGCCGACACAGCTATGGCCGACATTAGAAACAAAGGTTGTCAAAAACCTATATACTGCGGGTCAAATTAATGGTACATCCGGCTATGAAGAAGCTGCCGGTCAAGGGTTGATGGCAGGAATCAACGCGGGGTTAAATGCCTTAGACCGCGAACAATTAGTGTTAGGCCGCTCCGATGCCTATATCGGTGTGTTAATTGATGACTTAATTACAAAAGGGACAAATGAACCCTACCGACTGCTAACATCAAGAGCGGAATATCGTCTTCTATTGCGTCACGATAATGCGGATTTGCGGTTAACAGAGATGGGTCATGAAATTGGATTAATTCGTGATGACCGCTATCAAGCATTTTTAGCGAAAAAGGAAGCAATTGAAGCTGAAAGGGAAAGATTGCAGTCCATTATTCTAAAACCATCTGCCGAGGTCCAAGAATTGATTCGCAGTATTGGCGGCAGCGAATTGAAGGATGGAATCCGCGCATCTGATCTGCTAAAAAGGCCGGAAATGACCTATGCGCTGCTTGAAGGGCTGACCAGAAGTGAGTTTGCTTTGGACGATGACATTAAAGAACAAGTGGAAATCCAAATTAAATACGAGGGTTATATTGAAAAATCACTTCAGCAAGTAGAGCGATTAAAAAAGATGGAAGATAAGAAAATTCCTGAAAATATCGATTACGATGCCATTTCGGGATTAGCAACAGAAGCAAAACAAAAACTCAAAAAAATTAAGCCATTATCACTTGCGCAAGCATCGAGAATCTCAGGGGTTAATCCAGCTGATATTTCCATTCTGCTTGTGTACTTAGAACAAGGCAGGATAGCGAGAGTATCCAATGAATAAAATGATCATTGAACAATTTACGGAAAACCTTCATGAAAAGGGAATTACCCTTTCTGAAAAGCAGCTTGACCAGTTCGAAACCTATTTTACGACATTGGTTGAGTGGAACGAGAAAATGAATTTAACAGCCATCACTGAAAAAGCTGAGGTTTATTTAAAGCATTTTTACGACTCCATCACGGCATCTTTTTATTTTGATTTTTCCAAGCCATTTCATCTTTGTGATGTAGGAGCAGGTGCCGGATTTCCGAGTATCCCGTTAAAAATTGTTTACCCCCATATTGAAGTGACAATCGTTGATTCACTAAATAAACGGATCTCATTTTTAAATCATCTTGCCACTGTATTGCAGTTGGAAAATGTCCATTTTGTTCATGATCGTGCGGAAACGTTTGGTGTCAATCCTGCCTATAGGGAAAGTTTTGAGGTCGTAACCGCAAGAGCGGTGGCAAGAATGTCTGTTTTGAGTGAATTTTGTTTGCCGCTTGCGAAAGTCGGGGGGCATTTTATTGCCATGAAGGCATTGCATGCCAAGGATGAATTGGAAATGGGGCAGAAGGCGATCACCACACTTGGCGGCAAGGTGGAAAAGGTATTCACCTTTACATTGCCAAGGGAAGACAGTGAACGAAATATTTTAATTATAAAAAAAGAGAAACAAACACCAAAGAAATACCCTAGAAAGCCTGGTACACCAGGGAAGACGCCGATTGAGTAATGGCAATTCCTAATGCAGGTCCTATTTGCTTCGTTCACAAGTGATAAATCGAATAACAATTTTTTTGGAAAAATGGTATCCTAGGCAGGAAGAATTTATTAGCATAGAGAATAAATAATAGGGAGTTTCGTAAAGGTGGTGTTGGGGATGAAGAGTTCATTTACACGCTTTTTTGGCCTCGGCGATAAGGGAGAACAAGAGGTTGAGCTTGAGAAAGAGCTGGAGATCGAACGAAACGAAGAAATAAAAAAAATACCGATTAACCAAATTATTCCGAATCGCTTCCAGCCGCGGACGGTATTTGATGAAGAAAAGATTGAAGAATTATCACGAACGATTCATATACATGGTATCATCCAGCCGATTGTCGTCAGGGAGTTTGCTGTCGATAAATATGAAATTATTGCCGGGGAGCGGCGCTGGCGTGCGATGAAAAAACTGGGCTGGGCAGAAGCACCCGCTATTGTGAAGAATTTATCTGATACGGAAACGGCGTCGGTTGCTCTGATTGAAAATTTACAGCGCGAAAATTTATCTCCAATCGAAGAGGCTATTGCCTACGGGAAGCTGCTTGAGCTCCATAATTTAACACAAGAGGCATTAGCACAGCGCCTTGGTAAAGGGCAATCAACCGTTGCCAACAAGCTGCGCCTTCTTAAATTACCGCAGCCTGTTCAGGATGCCTTATTAAATAAAATTATTACAGAGCGCCATGCACGTGCATTGATTCCGTTAAAGGATCCGGAAAAACAAGTGGCCCTATTAGCTGAAGTGATTGAAAGAAATTTTAATGTGAAGCAAACGGAAGAACGAGTCGTCAAGCTGCTTGAACGAAAAAATGAAAAGCCAAAGCCGAAACGGAAGGCTTTTAGTAAAGATATGAGAATCGCGGTAAATACGATTCGTCAATCGTTATCAATGGTATCTGATAGCGGGATCAATCTGAACGCGGAAGAAGAAGAATTTGACGAATTTTATCAATTTACCATTCGAATTCCAAAGAAAAAATAACCAGACACTATTTGTGTTTGGTTATTTTTTTTTAAAAAGGAAATCCATAATTACATAAATTACCACCAAATTACCTTTTTAGCCATCATCTGGAAATAATAAGCTAAATGGCTTAATGGAATATTTTTAGAAAAAAAACAACAACAGTCTAAAATCATGCTAAAATAAAGGAATGGAATTTTACATTCCTTCCCTGATAGGGGATAATTAATCATATTATTTAAACATTTGATAGAATCGCAGATTGATATTTTTTAAGAAATATAGGGTAGGTGACAACGTGGGGAAAATCCTTTCAATCGCAAACCAAAAAGGTGGAGTCGGCAAAACGACAACCTCTGTCAACCTAGGCGCCTGCTTAGCATACATAGGAAAGCGGGTCTTATTAGTAGACATTGATCCGCAGGGGAATGCAACAAGCGGGATTGGAATTGAAAAGGCAGAAGTTGAGCAATGTATATATGATGTATTAGTAGACGATGTCGAAGCAAAGGATGTCATTAAGTCGACATCTGTTGAAAATTTGTACGCACTCCCGGCTACCATTCAGCTGGCAGGGGCAGAAATTGAATTAGTTCCTACTATTTCCAGAGAAGTCCGCTTAAAACGTGCGCTTGGAGAAGTCAAGGATCAGTTTGACTATATCATTATTGATTGTCCGCCATCGTTAGGACTATTAACACTAAATGCGTTAACAGCATCTGATGCGGTGTTAATCCCTGTCCAATGCGAATATTATGCGTTAGAGGGCTTAAGTCAATTATTAAATACTGTTAGGCTCGTGCAAAAGCATCTTAATCAGGATTTAAAAATTGAAGGCGTTTTATTAACGATGCTTGATGCGAGAACAAATCTAGGCATTCAAGTCATTGAAGAAGTTAAAAAATATTTTCAAGATAAAGTCTATAAAACCATTATTCCAAGAAATGTGCGTCTAAGTGAAGCGCCAAGCCATGGGGAACCAATCATTAACTATGATTCGAGATCCCGCGGTGCTGAGGTGTATTTAGATTTAGCAAAGGAAGTGGTCTCAAATGGCTAAAGGTTTAGGAAAAGGCTTGAATGCATTTTTTAGTGATGTCAGTAAAGAAGAGACAGTTCAAGAGATTAAGCTGAAAGAACTGCGCCCAAACCCTTATCAGCCACGAAAAACCTTCCAGCAAGAGGCAATCGATGAATTAAAGGCTTCAATCATAGAGCATGGAATCCTGCAGCCGATCGTTGTTCGTAAAAGTATTAAAGGCTATGAAATTGTTGTTGGCGAACGCCGCTTCCGCGCTGCTAAGGAAGCAAAGCTTGAAACTGTGCCGGCAGTTGTCCGCGAACTTTCTGAACAACAAATGATGGAATTGGCCGTGTTGGAAAATCTCCAAAGAGAAGACTTAAACCCGATTGAAGAGGGACTAGCCTATCAAACATTAATGGAAAAATTAAAGCTGACACAGGAAGAGGTTGCGAACCGTTTAGGCAAAAGCCGGCCGCATGTTGCAAACCACATCCGTCTGCTTTCCCTTCCCCCGCAAATTCATGAGCTTATTTCATCGGGGAAAATTTCGATGGGTCATGGACGTGCTTTATTAGGTCTTAGACAAAAGGCAAAGGTCCTTATTTTAGCAGAAAAAGTAATTCAAGAAGGGCTAAATGTCCGCCAGTTAGAAAAATTAATCCAACAATTAAATGAAAATGTTTCACGTGAAACAAAAAAGCCGGAAAAGAAAAAAGATGTGTTTTTACAGGAACGAGAGCACTCCCTTCGTGAGCGGTTTGGAACAAAGGTCCATATTAAACAAAACAAAAATAAAGGGAAAATTGAAATTGAATTTTTCTCGCAAGATGATTTGGAACGGATACTAGAAATGCTAGATCAAGAAGAATCACTTTAAGCCATCTCAATGATGGTTCTTTTTTTATAATTCATTCTTTTCAATAGATTGAAAACATGATAGTTTAATACTATTACTATTTCGAGAGGCGAAAAAAAGGTGAAATTACGATGTTTTTATTAGGGACACTTGTAAATGGATTGTTAATTATTATCGGCACACTGCTCGGGAAACTGCTAAACCGCATCCCTGAAGGAATGAAAGTAACGGTGATGTATGCGATTGGCTTATCTGTTATGGTGTTAGGACTTCAGATGGGCTTGAAGAGTGAAAATTTCCTGATTGTCATTATTAGCCTCGTTGTCGGTGCAGTAGCCGGCGAGCTGTTGAAATTAGAGGATAAATTAAATGACCTTGGAGGATGGCTGGAGCGTAAGGTTGGTTCTAGCGGTAAAGGAAGTATCTCGGAGGGCTTTGTGACGGCTACCTTGATCTTTGTAATTGGGGCAATGGCGATCATTGGTGCGCTTGACAGTGGCATTCGCGGTGATCATGATGTTTTATATATGAAATCATTGATTGACGGCTTTACTGCGTTAATATTAACCACCACTTTAGGTATCGGTGTTATCTTTTCTACTATCCCTGTTGTGCTCTATGAGGGGTTAATTGCCTTGTTTGCCACCCAGATTGACCGCTTTGTCCCACAGGCATTAATGGATCAGTTTATCGTTGAAATGACAGCAACCGGTGGAATTATGATTTTTGCCATTGGCTTGAATCTTACGGGGATGGTAAAAATCAAAGTAGCAAACCTGCTTCCTGCAATTGTCGTAACCGGGATTATTGTAACGATTCTGTATTTCTACCATTTAACTTTACAATAATTGGAAATTTAAAAAAGAGCAATTATTTTGCTCTTTTTTAGTTTGTCTTCTCTTCTTCGATCCAATTTAAGTCATTCCAGCTTTGCTTTTGGGAATGCAGGCTAGCCTGATAGATTCCATTTGCGATCGTTTTGGCCATTTTCATCACAAGGTTTAAGCGTGTGTTTTGTAACACGAAAAATTCCATAAAACCACTCACATTTACAATGCCGGTAATATGTATATCTCCTACTGCTGGCAGTTCTTTGTTTACTCCTGCTCCAGGTTTAACTGGGCCATTCGCCACCTGAATAACTCCGATATTTTTGATACGGCCCAAGCAGGCATCAATGCCGACAATATAAGGATTAACATGTTTTGTATTGATTTCCGCCAGTTTTTCTGCGAGATTGATGGCATGGATCGGTTCGTCTAATGTTCCATATACATAAAAGGACTGAATGCCTTTCTCCTCCAGCAGACTCCCGACTAGCGGCCCTAATGAATCCCCTGTGGAGCGGTCTGTCCCAATACAAATAAACACAATCGGGCGGCTTGTCACACTGGGAATATTCAGGAGTAACTCCTCAGCAAGGATATCAGCAGCGTGAAAATCATTATGATCGATTTGTACCTTGGCCCTCCTGTCAAAAAAGCCCGATTTGAGATTCATTAAGTCCACTCCCTAATGGTAAATAGTCTTATCAGTATACGGAAAATTCAGGAAATCTATACATGAAGTGAGTAGAAAAACTAAAAATCATAATGCTATTATCTGCATAGAAAAGTTGCTAAAATAGATACGGTATAAAGGTTTTAAGGAAGGTGTTAAAATGAATCTCACATCCAAAGGATTACAAGAAGAAGTGACGAAACTTCAAAACGAAGATACATGGCTGAACCTTGGCGAAGGCGTGCTGAAAATTATCGCCATTTTAGTTGTTGCCAATATTATTATCCGTATCGGCAAAGTGGCCATTCACAACATTTTCAAGATTAGAAATTTGTCACCGCTTAATACATCGGAACGCCGTGAAGATACGCTTGCTAGACTTCTCGATAGTGTTCTTACTTATGTGGTCTATTTTATCGCGATTATGATGGTTCTTTCGGTCTTAGGAATTGATGTAAAGGCACTTATTGCCGGCGCGGGAGTTGTTGGATTAGCAGTAGGTTTTGGAGCGCAAAGCTTAGTAAAAGACGTTATTTCTGGTTTCTTCATCATTTTTGAAGATCAATTTTCAGTAGGCGACCATGTTCGCATAGGATTATTTGAAGGAAACGTCGAAACAATAGGGTTAAGAACGACAAAACTCAAAAGCTGGACAGGCGAAGTTCATATTTTACCGAATGGCAGCATTACCCAGGTAACCAATTTTTCACTTAATAATAGTCTGGCCATTATCGATATTGCCATCTCCTATGGAGAAGATATTGAAAAGGCTGAAAAAGTGATTGCCGATGCCTTGGAAAAAATGCCAAACCACTATGAAGAGTTAACGAAGGCCCCTGAATTGTTAGGAATTCAAACAATGGGTCCTAATGAGATCGTTTTACGGGTAATCGCGGAAACATTACCTATGAAGCAGGCGGGAGTTACCCGGGGAATTCGTAAAGATATAAAACTTATTTTAGACGGAAATGGGATTAAAGCTCCTAATCTTAACTTTTTAATGTACCAAGACGGATCCGGTCAATCGAAATAGAAACGAGGGGATAAGTGATGGAAGAAAAGGAATTTGCTCTAAATGATATTGTTGAGATGAAGAAACAGCATCCATGCGGAACAAATCGCTGGATAATCATTCGTTTGGGGATGGATATTAGAATTAAATGCGAAGGCTGCGGACATAGCGTCCTCATTCCACGGAAAGAGTTCTCAAGGAAAATGAAGAAGATTTTAGTGAAGCATGAAGGATAATATTTCATGCTTCTTTTTTTATTAAGCTGTATTATTGTTATAAACAAAGAAATAGTGCATGTTGGGGGTGGAGATTTTGGCAGAAGTACGAAAGGCGGCTTGTCCGTTAAATTGCTGGGATAGCTGTGGTTTTAATGTAACAATTGAGCAAGACAGGGTTGTGAAAGTAGAGGGTGACCCGGAACATCCGATTACTCAGGGGAAAATTTGCGGACGCGGGCGGATGCTGGAAACAAGGACAAATTCCACACAGCGGTTATTGCATCCCTTAAAAAAGGTTAATGGTACATTTGAGCAAATCTCTTGGGAGCAGGCTCTCGATGAAATAGCCGATAAATTAAAGGGAATTAAGGAGCAATACGGGACAACCGCTATTCTCCACAGCCATGACTATGCGAATAACGGAATCTTAAAAAATATAGATCAACGCTTTTTCAATTGTTATGGCGGTGTAACAGAGCTTTACGGATCACTTTGCTGGGGCGCCGGAATTGAAGCGCAAAAATGGGATTTTGGGAATGCCTGGAGCCATGAACCAGATGATCTATACAACAGTAAAAACATCATTGTTTGGGGACGAAATGTCGCCCGGACAAACATGCATTTTTACGAAAAGCTGCTGGAAGTAAAGAAACAAGGTGCAAAGATATATGTAATTGATCCGCTTTTTAATGCGACGGCAAAAATAGCCGATGAACATATAACGATTAAACCGGGGATGGACGGATTGTTAGCCGCCGGAGTTATCAAAGAAATGCTCCGATTAGGTTTAGAGGATCGGGAATTTATTGAACAATCCACACACGGTTTTGCTAATTTAGTTCAGCTTCTTGATGGCATTTCCTTAGAAAAATTGAGTGAAATGACCGAAGTCCCCACTACGGTCATGAAAAAATTGGCACATGTATATGCTGATAAACCGACTGCAACCTATATGGGCTTAGGACTGCAGCGATATACGAACGGCGGAAATACGATTCGTCTGATTGATGCCCTTGCCGCCATCAGCGGGAATATCGGTATTGCCGGCGGCGGTGCCAATTACGCCAATCTCCAGGTTGGACAAAGCTTTGCATTTGACGAGTTAACACTTGCCCATCGCCGGAAAGATCACAGGCAATTTTCGATCATGAAGCAGGCGGAAGAAGTACTAATGGCAACGGATCCGGAAATTAAGATGATTGTTGTGACATGCGGCAACCCGCTGACACAGGTGCCTGACACCCATGTGGTTGAAAAGGCCTTCTCCACTGTTGAAACACTTGTGGTAATTGATCAATTTATGACCGATACGGCCATGCTTGCGGATTATGTTTTGCCGGCAGCAAATGCCTTTGAGGAAGAAGATCTTTATTACTCTTCGATGTATCATCATTATGTAAACTATGGACCGAAACTCGTCTCTTCCCCTGGGGAGGCACAGCCGGATTTATGGATTTGGACACAATTAGCCGGCAGGCTCGGCTTTGGTGAAGATTTTAATTTTTCAAGGGATGAGTGGCTTGAGATGACCCTTAAACCTTTGAAGGAGAAAGGGATGACCCTTGAAAAATTAAAGGCGCAGCATACATTGGAACTTCCAGTTGAAAAAATACCATGGCATGACCATAAATTCCAAACACCAACCGGGAAGTTTGAATTTACCGCGCGGCAAAAAGGTCACCTCGGCCACTTAACATTAGCGGTTCCGGATGAATCGAAATGGGAAAACCCTGAGCTTGCAGAAAAATATCCTTATCAGCTCTTAACCATTCACCCAATGCGCTCTAACCATTCGCAGAACTTTCACCTTTTGACTGCAAAGCCAAAAGTGAAAGTGGAGATTGCTCCGAATATTGCGGAAGGCCTGGGGCTAGAAAATGGTGATTGCGTCAGGGTATGGAATGACCGTGGTGAAGTAAAAGGGTTTATTTCCATATTAACGAAGGCACATCCGGACACGATTAATATTGATGAGGGTATTTGGAAAAGGTTTGGCGGGTCTGTGAATCAGCTGACATCAAGCAGAGAATCCGACAATGGCCTTGGAAGCACGCTATACGATTGTCGTGTTAATCTTGAAAAACTCAACTAACTGCCGCCTCAAGACTTCGAGAATTGTCCAGCTCCAGCACCCTAGCGGCTAGTGTCCTTCGCTCTCCGCCCTACGATAAGTCAACATCGGTTCACTCCGTTCACCGTGTTTCCTTTATCTCAGTTGGAGAGCTCCAGGCCATACGCCGCTGACCAGGGAGCTTCCGCTTTTCTTATGGCAGTTGTTTTTTTAATCATTGTTGCCTATAATTGTGGGAGGTTTATTAAGATTATTGAACTTATTTTATTAAAATAGATTTATTTTTATTGAGGAGTGAATGTGAATGGCTTTAACAGCTGGTATCGTAGGGTTACCGAACGTTGGTAAGTCTACTCTTTTTAATGCAATAACACAGGCAGGAGCGGAATCGGCGAATTACCCCTTCTGTACGATTGACCCGAATGTCGGAATTGTTGAGGTTCCCGACCACCGTTTACAAAAATTAACTGAATTAGTTCAGCCGAAGAAAACCGTTCCAACGGCCTTTGAATTCACCGACATTGCCGGGATTGTCAAAGGTGCGAGTAAAGGGGAAGGACTCGGAAACAAATTCCTCTCGCATATCCGCCAAGTGGATGCCATTTGCCAGGTAGTTCGCTGCTTTGCCGATGAAAACATCACCCATGTATCTGGGAAGGTAGATCCAATTGATGATATTGAAACCATTAATCTTGAATTGATTCTAGCTGATATGGAATCAGTAGAAAAAAGAATTAGCCGTGTTGAAAAATTGGCTAAGCAAAAGGATAAGGACGCTGCTGCAGAATTTGAAGTCCTAGCGATGCTGCGTGATGCCTTTGAAGCAGAAAAGCCTGCGCGTACGGTTGATTTTACTGAAGAGCAAATGAAATTGGTAAAAGGACTGCATCTTTTAACCATCAAGCCTGTCCTATATGTTGCCAACGTTAGTGAAGATGATGTTGCAGATCCTGCAGGAAATGAATACGTTCAAAAGGTTCGTGAATTTGCTCATACGGATAATGCAGAAGTGATTGTCATCTGTGCAAAAATTGAAGAGGAAATTGCTGAGCTTGAAGGTGAAGAAAAGCAGATGTTCCTTGAAGAGCTTGGCATTGAGGAATCCGGCCTTGATCAATTAATTCGTGCTGCCTATCACCTGCTTGGTTTAGCTACCTACTTTACAGCTGGTGTTCAGGAGGTTCGTGCCTGGACGTTCAGAAAAGGCATGAAGGCGCCTCAATGTGCCGGCGTCATCCACTCCGATTTCGAACGCGGCTTTATTCGCGCAGAAACGGTCTCCTATGACGATTTACTTGCTGCCGGCAGCCATAATGCCGCGAAAGAGGCTGGAAAGGTTCGTTTAGAAGGGAAAGAGTATGAAGTAAAAGACGGCGATGTCATCCATTTCCGGTTTAACGTATAATATTATTTGGAGTTGACTTTAGGGTCAGCTTCTTTTTCGTCAATAAAAACCACATTTCTGTGAACAACATTGCTTTTCTGTTAACTCTATGCTATAATTTCAACTTGTGAGTAATGAATAATTGCTCCTTGCCCGTTCGGGCCGTTTAGACCAAAAGGAGGTGACTGTGATGAATAAGTACGAAATCATGTACATCATCCGCCCAAATATTGAAGATGAAGCGAAGAAAGCTCTTGTTGAGCGTTTTAACACAATTCTTCTTGATAATGGTGCGGAGGCTGCTGAAACGAAGGATTGGGGTAAGCGCCGTCTAGCATACGAAATCAACGATTTCCGTGACGGATACTACCAAATCGCTAAAACTACATCTTCAGCTGCTGCAGTGCAAGAATTTTCTCGTCTTGCAAAGATCAGCGAAGATATCATTCGCCATATCGTAATTAAAGAAGAAGCATAATATTTATATAAATATTTTTGGTAAAACTGTTTCACGTGAAACGTTTACCAGAAGAAAAGGAGTTGATTCTGATGATGAATCGTGTCGTGCTTGTTGGCCGTTTAACAAAAGATCCTGATTTGCGTTATACACCAAATGGGGTTCCTGTTGCTACCTTTACTTTAGCAGTTAACCGACCATTTTCTAGTCAGTCAGGTGAGCGTGAAGCAGACTTTATTAACTGTGTTGTTTGGCGTAAACCAGCTGAAAATGTGGCTAACTTTTTGAAAAAGGGCAGTCTTGCAGGTGTCGATGGCCGTATTCAAACCCGCAACTATGAAGGACAAGATGGTAAACGTGTATACGTTACAGAGGTTCAAGCAGAAAGTGTTCAATTTCTAGAGCCTAAATCTTCTTCAGGCGGCGGTGGTGGAAGAGGCAACGATTATTATGGTGCTCCTCCTATGGAACCACAAGGTAATTCATATGGCAGCAGCAACCAGAATCAGCGTCAGAATCAAAACCAAAACCAAAATCAAAATCAAAACAAAGGTTTTACCCGCATGGATGAAGATCCATTCGCTGGAAATGGTCAAATTGACATCTCTGATGATGATCTGCCATTTTAAACAAAACCTTATAAACATAACATAATAAAGGAGGGAATTTTCATGGCAGGAGGACGTAAAGGCGGACGCGCAAAACGCCGTAAAGTGTGCTATTTCACAGCAAATGGTATCACTAAAATCGATTATAAAGATGTTGATTTACTTAAAAAGTTTATCTCTGAGCGTGGAAAAATTTTACCACGTCGTGTAACTGGTACAAGTGCTAAATATCAGCGTAAACTAACAGTTGCTATCAAACGTTCACGTCAAATGGCATTACTACCATTCGTGGCTGGTGAATAATAAGCATTAAGGCAGTAAGGGACGCCCTTGCTGCCTTTTTACTTTTTACATTGTTGTATCACATCTCCTATTTAGTCTAAAATAAGAGAATAGCTTGGAAATTACTAGAGGTGAAGTAGTGAAAAATGTACATAAACTAACAGAAGGTGCCATTCTTTTAGCTGCAGTAACTGTTCTTTTATTGATAACGATTTACGTACCGGTTATCGGTTCTTTTCTAAACGTAGTCCTGCCGGCACCATTTATCATTTTCGCAGCAAAAAACAACATCAAAAATATTTCTGCCTTCTTTTTAGCTGCAATCGTCATTTCCTTTATTGCAGGCTCGTTACCAGGTCTTGGCCTCATGCTTTTATACGGACCTGTAGGTGTGTTCATTGGTTACATGCTGCAAAAAAACAAAAGCCGGAATGCGATATTAATTTCCAGTTCACTGATCTTAATGGCGGGCATAGTCATTTATTATGTAGTGATTACGGCCTTTATAAAATTTGATATCATTCATGAGCTTCATACCGCATTAAATCAATCGTTGAAAGACAACCAAGAGCTACTGAAAGCCATGGGGAATGAAAAGAAAATAAAAGACCTGAAAGAGCAAAATGCCAACCTCATAAAAATGATTGAAATATATGCACCCAGCTATTTGATTTTGGGATCTGTCCTCATGTCGTTTGTTATTCAATGGGTATGTTTTCCAATTGTAAAACGATTTGGCATAAATGTGCAGCCGTGGGGCAAATTTCGCAATCTATCCTTGCCAAAGAGCCTGTTATGGTATTATTTAATTGCCTTAGGGGCGATGCTCGTGCTTCGGCCGCAGGAAGGGACTTATTTACTTTCTGTTTTACTCAACGCGCGTTACATATTGGAGTTTTTCCTTATTTTTCAGGGGCTTTCCTTTTTATTTTATTTTTTCCATCAAAGGTCAGTTGCTAAAGGGCTTGGTATATTTGTTGCAATTCTTTCCTTCACGATTCCCCTTGTCCATACTATAATAATGTTAGTAGGTATTACTGATTTAGGTTTTGATTTTAGAAAACAGTTTGCCAAAAAAGAGTAAGACTAGCGTCAAGGAGCTGAGAACTTTGCCTGCATTTTTAGAAAAGCGGTCCATTCGTTACCCTTTTTATGGGCTAATTGGCGTTACAGTGATCCTGCTCATTGTCCTGTTATTATATAATTGGATCTTAAGTGTGGCCGGGCTGCTATTAATGTTTTTCCCAATCTACTATATGTTTGTCATTGATCATCGTGAACGGACGGAAATGGAAGAATATATTTCCACGCTTTCTTACCGGGTGAAAAAGGTTGGCGAGGAAGCGCTGATGGAAATGCCGATTGGGATTATGCTCATCAATGAGGAATATTATATTGAGTGGACAAACCCGTTTCTGTCATCTTATTTTGATGAGGATACATTGGTAGGCAGATCACTTTATGATATCGCGGATACGCTGATTCCGTTGATTAAACAGGAGGTTGAGACGGAAGTTATTACCCTCCACGATCGAAAATTTCGTGTGATTCATAAACGTGAAGAACGGCTGCTGTACTTTTTCGATGTAACGGAACAAAAGGAAATTGAGAAAAGGTACCAGGATGATAGGACCGTCATTGCAACAATCTTTTTAGATAATTATGATGATCTAACCCAAGGGATGGATGATCAGATGCGCGGCAGTATCAATAATTTAGTCACTTCTATTTTGAATAAGTGGGCACATGATAATGGGATTTTCTTGAAAAGAGTTTCATCAGAACGCTTTATTGCCGTTTTTAGCGAAAGAATTCTTCATATTCTTGAAAAAGGGAAATTTACCATCCTTGATGAGATACGGGAATTGACATCGAAGCAGAATGTTTCGTTTACCTTGAGTATCGGTGTTGGCACCGGCGTGTCCTCCCTGCCGGAATTAGGAGTCTTAGCCCAATCAAGTCTGGATTTGGCCTTAGGCAGGGGCGGTGATCAAGTGGCCATTAAACTCCCGAATGGAAAAGTAAAGTTCTTTGGCGGAAAAACAAATCCAGTTGAAAAACGGACTCGGGTTCGGGCTCGCGTCATTTCACATGCTTTAAGGGATTTAATTATTGCCAGTGATAAAGTCATTATCATGGGACATAAAAACCCTGATATGGATTCGATTGGTTCAAGTATTGGCATTTATAAGGTCGCGCAAATGAACCAAAAGGAAGCCTATATTGTTGTGAATATGCAGGAATTGGACAATGGTGTAAAACGGCTGATGGACGAACTTCGCCAGCAGGAGCAGTTATTTTCCCGTTTAATTGGTCCCGAACAGGCTCTGGAAATGGCTACGGACAAAACCTTGCTTGTTGTTGTTGATACCCATAAACCTTCAATGGTCATGGAGGAACGTTTATTAAACAAAATTGACCATGTTGTCGTCATCGACCATCATCGCCGAGGCGAAGATTTTATTGCCAATCCATTGCTCGTATATATGGAGCCATATGCCTCTTCTACTGCGGAGCTTGTAACGGAATTTTTGGAATACCAGCCTAAACGCGGTAAAATAGAGATGATTGAAGCTACTGCTCTTTTAGCAGGCATCATTGTCGATACAAAAAGTTTTTCCTTAAGGACCGGCTCAAGGACATTTGATGCTGCCTCCTATCTTCGAGCTCACGGAGCTGATACGATTCTCGTTCAGAAGTTTTTAAAAGAAGATGTTGATACATATATAAAAAGATCGAAGTTAATTGAATCAGTTTCCTTCTACCGTGATGGGGTTGCAATTGCGAAAGGAATGGAACATGAGATCCATGATCAAGTGATTATTGCACAAGCTGCAGATACACTGTTAACGATGGATGGGGTGCTTGCCTCCTTTGTGATTGCAAAACGGGCTGAAGGTGTCATTGGGATCAGTGCAAGGTCACTTGGGAACGTCAATGTCCAGGTAATTATGGAAAGCCTTAAAGGCGGCGGTCATTTAACAAATGCAGCCACCCAGTTAACAGGCCTATCCATTGAAGAAACAGAGGCACAATTAAAGCTGGCAATTGATGAATATTTTGAAGGAGTGAAAAAGGAATGAAGGTCATTTTTTTAAAAGATGTTAAGGGTAAAGGAAAAAAAGGCGAAGTGAAAAATGTAGCAGACGGCTATGCACATAACTTTTTAATTAAGCAGGGTTTAGCGGTTGAAGCAAATAATGCCAGCATCAGTTCATTAGATGCGCAAAAGAAGAAGCAGGATAAAATGGCAGCTGAAGAGCTTGCTGAAGCGAAGAAGCTAAAGGAAACCTTGGATAAAATTACAGTTGAATTAACAGCCAAAGCCGGTGAAGGCGGACGCCTTTTTGGGTCGATTACAACGAAACAAGTTGCCGAAGAGCTGCAAAAAAAACATGGCATTAAAATCGATAAACGGAAAATGGAACTAACAGATGCCATTCGGACGCTTGGCCACACAAAGGTGCCGGTAAAGCTTCACCATGAAGTCACAGCGACGTTAACGGTTTCAGTAACAGAAGTAAAATAGGATAAAAATTTGCCAGTGCGAAAGTAAGAATAAACATGATAGAATATAACAAGTAAGCAATCGGATGGAATGTGATCGGTTTTGACTGGTCACTTTTTTCTTTATGACCTTTTTGATAAATCCTTCTAAGGTAGGGGGTTTTTAATAGATGAATGATGTATATGCGGATCGTATGCCGCCGCAAAATATTGAGGCAGAGCAGGCTGTATTAGGGGCAATCTTTCTAGAGCCTTCTGCGCTCACATTGGCTTCAGAAGTTTTAATTCCAGAGGACTTTTACCGTGCCTCCCACCAAAAGATCTTTCATGTGATGCTGCATTTAAATGATCAAGGTAAAGCCGTTGACTTGGTCACAGTAACGGAGGAACTTGCGGCAGCTAAACTAATAGAGGATATCGGCGGTGTCAGCTATTTAAGTGATCTAGCGGGCTCTGTTCCGACGGCTGCGAATATTGAGTATTATGCTAGAATCGTAGAAGAAAAGTCATTACTTAGAAGATTAATTCGTACAGCGACTGACATTGCCTCTGATGGCTATTCCCGTGAAGATGAGGTCGAGGCCCTTTTAAGTGAAGCAGAGAAAAATATTATGGCAGTCGCTCAGCGAAAGAATGCCGGAGCGTTCCATAATATCAAAGATGTCCTTGTCCGTACGTATGACAATATCGAGGAAATGCACAACCGCGTAGGGGATATTACTGGTATCTCAACTGGGTTTGCTGAGTTGGACAGAATGACGGCTGGATTCCAGCGTAATGATTTAATTATTGTTGGCGCACGTCCTTCCGTAGGTAAAACCGCCTTTGCCTTGAATATTGCTGCAAATGTGGCAACGAAAACAAGTGAAAATGTCGCTATTTTCAGCCTTGAAATGGGTGCCGAACAGCTTGTTATGCGTATGCTTTGTTCAGAGGGCAATATCGATGCGCAAAGGCTTCGTACCGGCTCCCTTACAGATGAAGACTGGGGCAAGCTGACAATGGCAATGGGCAGCCTTTCAAACTCAGGGATATTTATCGATGATACTCCTGGGGTTAGAATCAGTGAAATTCGTTCGAAATGCCGACGGCTTCAGCAAGAGCATGGTTTAGGGATGATTTTAATTGATTACTTGCAGCTGATCTTAGGAAGCGGCAGATCCGGTGAGAACCGGCAGCAGGAAGTTTCGGAAATTTCCCGTTCCCTTAAGCAATTAGCCCGCGAACTTAAAGTCCCGGTTATTGCCCTTTCACAGCTTTCCCGTGGTGTTGAGCAGCGCCAAGATAAACGGCCAATGATGTCTGATATTCGTGAATCCGGAAGTATTGAGCAGGATGCCGACATTGTAGCTTTCTTATATCGTGATGATTATTACGATAAAGAATCTGAGAATAAGAATATTATTGAGATTATCATTGCCAAGCAGCGGAATGGCCCAACAGGGACGGTTTCGTTGGCCTTTGTGAAGGAATATAATAAGTTCGTCAATTTAGAGACACGGTATGATCCACAAGGAGCGTAACGTAAAGATAGTGAAGTCAGCCGATCCTTTGGCTGGCTTTTTTTATATTTTGATAGATTGCTATATTTACGAACATATTTCATATTTTTATATTAAATGTTCGTGTTTGGTTTGATTTTTAGACGTAATATTGATAAACTATTGTGGTGATAAATTAATTATTAATGGAAGCAAAAATTTTGGAGGTGCCTTTCATGTCATCAGTAGTGGTTGTTGGTACGCAATGGGGAGACGAAGGAAAAGGGAAAATAACTGATTTCCTTTCAGAAAATGCTGAGGTCATCGCTCGTTATCAAGGTGGAAACAATGCAGGCCACACCATCAAATTTAACGGCGAAACCTACAAATTACATTTAATTCCTTCAGGGATTTTTAATAAAGAAAAAATTAGTGTCATCGGCAATGGAATGGTTGTCGATCCAAAGGCACTTGTAGCCGAGCTTGCTTATTTACATGAAAAAGGAATTACAACCGAAAATCTTCGGATTAGTAATCGTGCCCATGTGATCCTGCCATACCATTTAAAATTGGATGAAGTGGAAGAGACTCGTAAAGGCGCCAATAAAATTGGCACAACTAAAAAAGGGATCGGCCCTGCCTACATGGATAAGGCGGCACGTGTCGGCATCCGGATTGCTGATTTACTTGACCGTGAAATATTTGAAGAAAAATTAGAACAGAATCTTGAAGAAAAGAATCGTTTATTTGAACGTATTTACGAAACTGAAGGCTTTAAGAAGGAAGATATTCTTGATGAATATTATGAATACGGCCAACAAGTTAAAAAATACGTTTGTGATACTTCCGTTGTGTTAAACGATGCATTGGATGATGGCAAGCGCGTTTTATTTGAAGGTGCCCAGGGCGTTATGCTTGATATTGACCAAGGTACCTATCCATTTGTCACTTCATCAAACCCAGTGGCTGGAGGGGTAACAATTGGTTCCGGGGTTGGCCCTTCTAAAATTACCCATGTAGTCGGCGTTTGTAAAGCCTATACATCTCGAGTTGGCGATGGCCCATTTCCGACAGAATTAAATAATGAAATCGGAAATCGCATCCGTGAAGTCGGCCGTGAATATGGAACAACAACAGGGCGCCCTCGCCGGGTTGGCTGGTTTGATAGCGTCGTCGTGCGTCACGCCCGTCGTGTCAGTGGTTTAACAGATTTATCGCTTAACTCCATTGATGTGTTAACAGGAATTGAAACCTTAAAGATTTGTACAGCTTATCGTTATAATGACGAAGTGATTACTGAATACCCTGCAAACTTAAGGATATTATCGCAATGTGAACCTATTTATGAAGAGCTTCCCGGCTGGACAGAGGATATTACGGGGGTTAAATCATTAGATGAACTGCCAGTAAATGCCCGTCATTATGTTGAACGTGTAACCCAGCTGACAGGAGTACCATTAACCACCTTCTCTGTCGGCCCTGATCGGACACAAACAAATGTCGTTCGCAGCCCTTGGAGACAAATCTAAACTATTTATGCGAAGCCCGCATTTTGGCGGGCTTCAATCTTTTTAAAAAAAACTTTAAAAAAGTATTGCGTTCCTATTAGTAACCATGATAATATAAAAAGCGTCGTCACAATACGACAAATTACTACGAGCCATTAGCTCAAATAGAGAATCAAAATAGTACGAGCCATTAGCTCAGTTGGTAGAGCATCTGACTTTTAATCAGAGGGTCGAAGGTTCGAGTCCTTCATGGCTCACCATTAATTTTACAATGGCCCCTTGGTCAAGCGGTTAAGACACCGCCCTTTCACGGCGGTAACACGGGTTCGAATCCCGTAGGGGTCATTTGGTCTGGTAGTTCAGTTGGTTAGAATGCCTGCCTGTCACGCAGGAGGTCGCGGGTTCGAGTCCCGTCCAGACCGCCATCTATATGGCTCAGTAGCTCAGTCGGTAGAGCAAAGGACTGAAAATCCTTGTGTCGGCGGTTCGATTCCGTCCTGAGCCATAAAAAAGGAAGCTTGCATGTGCAAGCTTCTTTTTTTACTTTATTATTATTACTTTTGTAATACAGATGAAACAATTACGCCAGTTTTTTACAAAAAAGCCCCTTAGTTTGTCCTATTTTGCAAAAACAGAATCTACTACTCTCGAACTATATGAATCTTGATTTAATAGGGATTCTCCACTACTTTTTCAAATAAATCCAAAAGAAAAACATGACAAATAGACTAGCATATTTCAAAAGGATGTAGGAAAATGTCAGTAATTATACATTTTTGTTACATTATAAAGACTATTAATCTTTTTAAATAAAACTATGTTAGAGTAAAAGAGGTCTAAAATTCTGGAAAATTCTTTTCATGATTAAAATCAAGTTTATAAGGGTTTTACCGTGGTTTAGGAGGAAAAAATGTTATTCTCGAATAAAAAGTCAAAAAAGTTTTTATTATTAAAAACAACTGTAATCACCGCCATGGCTGCGTCTGTTATCGCCTTTAGCAATGGGCCGGTTGCTTTTGCCACATCATCAAAATTGACCACCATTTATCATGTATATCTTAATGGTACATATATAGGCAATGTTACTGACAAAGACGTAATTAATAAAATTATTGATGAAAAAGTCAACACAGCAAAGAGTTCCTTTAAGAATGCTGATTTAAAAATTGGATCGCAAGTTAAATACATACCTGAACAAGTCTTCCGCACTGCAGCAACTAATCAGGAAACAGTTCAAACCATCAAAGACACATTTCAGGTTCAAGCAGAAGCATCCGCAATCGTGATTGACGGGAAGCCTGTTGTTTACTTGGATAATGAAGATACAGCAAAAGAAGTAATGAAAAAGTTTAAGCTGCAATATGTGTCAGAGGAGCAATTAACAGAACTTGTGGCAAGAAAAGCCCAAGCAGATGCATCCTTACCGGCATTACAGGAAAATGAATCTCGTATAATAGACGTTCGGTTATCAAAGGAAGTTTCAATCGGAGCAGAAAATATTGCTCCGGAGAAAATTATGTCTGCTGATGACGCAGTTACATTTTTACAAAAAGGCACTTTAGAAGAAAAGAAGTATGCCATTCAAGATGGCGATGTGCTTGAAACCATTGCGCAGGATCACGGACTGAAGATGGTTGATATGTTGGCGTTAAATCCGGGTTTAACAGCGGATTCTCTTTTACAAATTGGCCAAGAAATTAATGTCACGGCGCTTCAACCGTTTTTGGAAGTGATTGTTGATAAAGAAGTAAATCAAAAGGAAGACATTCCTTTTACAAATGAAGTAGTCGAGGACTCATCGATGCCAAAGGGTGAGACAAAAGAAAAGCAACAAGGGCAAAACGGCTCTCGTTCGGTAACATATGCGATTACAGAGCAAAATGGTGTGATGGTTAAGAAGGAGCAGTCAAGCGAACAAATCCTTCAGCAGCCTGTTAATCATATTGTTGTAAAAGGAACTAAAGCAATTCCTTCCCGTGGCGAAGGCAGTTTTGCCTGGCCGACTGTCGGCGGCTATGTGTCCAGTCAAATGGGCTATCGTTGGGGCAAAATGCATAAAGGGATTGATATTGCCAGACCAAGTGACAGGACCATAAAAGCGGCCGATAACGGCGTGGTAGTTTCTGCCGGCTGGGATGGCGGTTACGGTAATAAAATTATCATTGACCATCAAAATGGTTACCGCACACTTTATGGCCATATGTCATCACTTAGTGTAACAGCTGGCCAAACAGTATCAAAGGGCACAGCGATCGGCGTAATGGGTGCAACCGGTGACGCAACAGGGATTCACCTCCATTTTGAAGTGTATAAAAATGGAAGCTTAGAAAACCCGCTTTCTTATCTAAAATAATGGTTCAAGAGTCTCTAGTTAAATACTAGAGGCTTTTGTTTTTTAACTTTGAGAAATGTCTAGCTACAGCGCCCTAGCGCTTTCTTATTGCCAATTACTGCTTATAGGTGAATTTAAGCAAATAAAATGGTAAAGTAAACTAGTATAGGTGTGACTTCCAGAAGCTATTAATTGTATAGATTGTAATTGAATGAAAAGGAGCAATGGTATGGAAAAGAAAATTCTTGTTGTTGATGATGAAAAACCAATTGCCGATATTTTGCAATTTAATTTAAAAAAAGAAGGTTATGTGGTCTACTGCGCTTATGATGGAAATGAAGCCATCCGCCTAGTAGAAGAAATCCAGCCAGACTTAATCCTTTTAGATATTATGCTTCCACAAAGAGATGGAATGGAAGTGTGCCGCGAAGTCCGTAAGAAATATGAAATGCCGATTATTATGCTGACAGCCAAGGACTCTGAAATTGATAAAGTGTTAGGGCTTGAACTTGGTGCGGATGATTATGTAACAAAGCCATTCAGTACAAGAGAATTAATTGCCCGTGTGAAGGCCAATTTACGCCGTCATCAACAAATCCTGGCCCAGCCGGATAGTGAAAATGAAACGAATGAAATTGAAATTGGCTCGCTTGTGATTCATCCAGATGCATATGTCGTTTCCAAACGAGGCGAAACCATTGAACTGACACATCGGGAGTTCGAATTACTCTATTATTTGGCGCAGCATATTGGCCAGGTTATGACACGAGAACATCTGCTGCAAACTGTATGGGGCTATGATTATTACGGAGATGTACGGACTGTCGATGTAACTGTTAGACGCCTGCGTGAAAAAATCGAGGACAGCCCCAGCCATCCAACATGGATCGTTACGCGTCGCGGGGTTGGATATTATTTGCGCAATCCTGAACAGGAGTAATTTACTTAATGAAAAAGGTTGGTTTCTTTCGCTCAATACACGTAAAATTCGTCATCATCTATGTCCTCCTTATATTAGTGGCAATGCAAATTATTGGGGTCTATTTTGTCAGGCAGCTTGAAGAAACGTTACGAACAAACTTCCAGTCATCGTTAAAAGAACGGGTAAATTTGCTAGCCTATAATATTGTTGAGGAAATGGAAAAGGAAAGAACACCTGAAGATCCAACGCTCGAGGAAGATATCAAGAAAATCCTCCGAGACTTTGATGCAGGTGATATCTCTGAAGTCCGGGTAATTGAAAACAGATCCTTAAAAATACTGGGCACCTCAGACCAAAATAATCAAGGAGTTGTCGGACAAAGGACAACAGAGCTTCGAATAAAACAATCGATGGTTTTAGAAGAGGATCAAAGTGCCATCAAGATCGATCCGCAAACAAGCCATCGGATATGGGTCCTCTCTACTCCGATTAAATCCGGTAAAAAAGTGATTGGTTCTATCGACCTTGTGGCTAAAATTGAAAATGTGTTTGAACAAATGAAAACCATTAATGGGATTTTTGCAACGGGAACGGGCATTGCTTTATCGATTACTGCCGTGCTAGGTATTTTGTTAGCTCAAACGATCACGAGGCCAATCGCGGATATGAAAAAGCAGGCATTAGCGATGGCAAAGGGGAATTTTTCGCGGAAGGTCAAAGTGTACGGTAATGATGAAGTGGGGACATTGGCCATGTCCTTTAATTACTTAACGAAAAAACTTCAGGAATCCCAAGCGATGACGGAAGGGGAACGAAGAAAGCTTTCATCGGTCTTGTCCTATATGACGGATGGAGTGATTGCCACTGACAGGAAGGGCCGGGTTATTTTAATCAACGAACCTGCTGCCGAAATGCTGAATGTTTCACGTGAAACAGTCCTTTCTCAGCCGATTGTCTCATTATTAAGCTTAGAAGATACCAATTCCTTTGAGGACTTGCAGGAGGAAAAGGATTCTTTAATATTGGACTATAGTACAAAAGCTGAGCACTATATTTTAAGAGCAAACTTCTCTATCATACAAAAAGAAACAGGCTTTGTTAATGGGTTAATTTGTGTTCTTCATGATATTACTGAGCAAGAAAAAGTGGATGCGGAAAGAAGAGAGTTTGTTGCTAATGTCTCACATGAACTAAGGACGCCATTAACAACGATGCGCAGTTATTTAGAAGCCCTTGCTGATGGGGCGTGGCAGGACGAGGAAATTGCGCCAAACTTTTTAGAGGTAACACGGACCGAAACAGAACGAATGATCCGCCTTGTCAATGACCTGCTGCAATTATCAAAAATGGATAGTACTGATTATAAGCTGACAATCGAATGGGTCAACTTTGTCGATTTCTACGACCGGATCATCGATCGGTTTGAGATGTCCAAGGAGCAAAACGTCACCTTTAAAAGAAAACTGCCTAAGCAAGCAATTTTTGTAGAAATCGATGAAGATAAAATGACGCAAGTATTATACAATATCATCTCCAATGCCTTGAAGTATTCCCCGGAAGGCGGTCAAGTCACTTTTTCGGTCAAAGAAAATAATGATCAAATCATCGTCAGCGTGTCCGACCAAGGTGTAGGGATTCCAAAAGAGAATATTGGCAAAATTTTTGACCGCTTTTATCGTGTTGATAAAGCAAGAGCTCGGAAACTAGGTGGTACGGGACTTGGTTTGGCGATTGCGAAGGAGATGGTCAATGCTCATGGCGGGGCCATTTGGGCAACGAGTGAGGAAGGAAAAGGAACGAAGATTTCCTTTTCACTGCCATACGAACGTTCTGAAGAGGATGAATGGTCATGAGATACGAAAATATTAAATCAGGCATTTTAACTGTATTAGTCTTGGTTAGTATTCTGTTAACATGGAATCTTTGGACATACCAGCCCAACTTCGACATGCTGGAGGTAAACAGCAATAATGTTGCTGAGGTCACGGTAAGTGAAAAACAAGAGGTTCAAAAAATTGTCAGACCGGATCAGGTATTGTTTCATATAAAGGGTCAGCATTATGGAACTACTAATACAGCTGAGCTCGAAAAGCTGGTCAAAGACATGAGCCGGTGGTCTATTTTTGATGTGAAAAATTATACTGACAAAGTGGATAATATTGATGAATTAATCCATGGAAGCGGCAATGCTGAGATTATTTTTCCAGGAGAGGTTCCAATAGAGTTATATCGAAGTGTCTTAAATATTGAAGGAAAAAGGGTACCTTCCTTCAATTTCAATCGGATTATAATTAATGTTGAGGGTTTGGATAAGGAAAATGGGATTGTTTATTTTGTTTCCTCTGAAAACCAGCAAGTCTATATCAGCCATATCTCATCAACCAATTTGACCGAATTTAATCGTGACTTTTATAAAAATGCAAACCGGTACCCGCAGTATTTTGCTTATAAGGTATCTGAAAGGCGTACGATCTTCCTGCCCGAAGGCGAAACACAAATGATGACATATAAATATTTGCCGGTTACCCTTAATTCGGATGAATTCAAGGCTGCACTCTTCAGCGACCCAAGTTTTGTTCAGAAAAGCTTTGTTGCCAGTGGAGAAGAGTACACGAACGACTCGAGTAAAATGAATATCAATTACAATACCAATATCCTGCGCTATGTAAACCCAACTGCAGAGGATAATTATCTGGACAGCTCCTTTGCTTTAGTCAAAAGAAGCATTGATTTTGTCAATGATCACGGCGGATGGACGGATTCATTTCGTTTTGTTTCGAAAAGTGAATATAAACGGTCTGTAACCTTCCGTTTATACAGCATGGATGGCTATCCTGTTTTTAACGACAGGGGGTTATCTGAAATTAATGAGGTTTGGGGCCGCGATGAAATTAATATGTATGTCCGGCCGAACATTGCTTTAGAGCTGCCGCTTACAACGGAGATGCAAAAGGTTACGCGTCCATCAGGACATATGGCCTTGGAATTTTTACAAAGTAAAAAGAACTTTAAGCCAGAGCTTCTTGATGAACTGATCTTGGGCTATCGAATGGAAAGGGATTCAGATGAGAATAAATTAATCCTTCTAGAACCTGCCTGGTTCTATCGTTATGATAAAACCTGGGGGCAAATTACGATGGAAGATCTAGGAGGATTGAAGCATGGATTGGAGTAAAATTAAAACCATCTTTATTATTACTTTCTTGATTCTTGATGTATATCTCTTATTTCAATTCATGAAAACCCGTGATGCCAATAAGTATGAAATAGCTACAGAGGCTTCGTTTGAAGAAAAACTGAAGGCAGATGAAATCACATATAAAGAGCTTCCAAAGGCACCGATAAAAGGCCAATATCTAAGTGCAACGCCGAAAACCTTCACGAAAGGCGATTTGGCAAAGCTGAAAGGTCAGGTGGCATCTATTAAGGACCCTGGTACCACGCTAACGGTAACACTTGATAAGCCGCTTCAAATAAGTACCAAATTTGAACCGGCTGAGCTTTCTACTTTTTTTAAAGATAATGTCCTATTTGGTGAGCACTATCAGTTTTGGGAGAAAAATGATAAAAAAAATACGATTACGTACTATCAGCAATATGACAATTTCCCCTTATATAAAAATATAAAGGGTATGATTACATTTACAATGAATGCCGATAATCAAATTATTTCTTATCAACAAACCTATTTAGATGATATTAACATACTGACGGCAAAGGAAGAAATTCTCTCTCCATTAAAGGCGATTGAAACCTTGCATCAAAAGGGTGTATTAAAGCCAAAAAGTAAGATTACCAAGATTGAGCTTGGTTATTCGACGCTCGTTGGATTAGCCGCATCCCAAGTGTTAGCACCAACCTGGCGCTTTGTCGTTGATGATAAGGAAAGTCTGTTTGTAAATGCCTTTGAAGGGCAGATTATTCAGTTTAATAGCGATGAAAAAAGTAAAGTGGAGTGAGGAATATGTCGTTGCGTTATAGCATCCTAGCAAGCGGGAGCACGGGAAACGCCCTGTATGTAGAGTCTGATGACCATTCCTTCCTAGTGGATGCCGGGTTTAGCGGGAAGCAGATGGAGTCGCTTTTCGGACAAATTGACCGTGATATCAGCAAGCTTTCCGGTATCTTTGTCACTCATGAGCATAGCGATCATATTAAAGGGATAGGTGTTCTCGCCAGGAAATATCATTTGCCTGTTTTTGCAAATGAAAAAACATGGCGTGCCATGGAAAGCTCGGTTGGTGTGATTCCAACAGAGCAAAAGTTTATGTTTAATATGGAAACCGTGAAGAGTTTTGGTTCGGTTGATATTGAATCGTTCGGTGTCTCGCATGATGCCGCAGAACCGATGTTTTACGTCTTCCATCATTCCGGAAAAAAGCTAGTTCTCATAACGGATACAGGCTATGTTAGTGACCGGATGAAAGGAACTATCTCCAATGCCGATGTGTATATCTTTGAATCAAATCATGATGTGCAAATGCTGCGCATGGGCAGATACCCTTGGAATATTAAGCGGAGAATACTAAGCGATGTCGGCCATGTTTCCAATGAGGACGCGGCACTTGCAATGAGTGATGTAGTTGGGGACAGAACGAAGCGGGTCTATCTCGCCCATTTAAGCCTTGATAATAACATGAAGGACTTAGCAAAAATGGCGGTTGCGCAAACGCTCGAGAGCCGTGGTCTTGTGGTTGGCGAACAATTCGGGCTATATGATACAGATCCGAAAATACCAACTATTTTAACAGCAGTATAGGAGTTTTTTGAATGAAGTTGTCTTTTTTATAGGCACTTCATTTTTTTTATAAAAATTGAAATAAACTAATAATCTGTGAACAAAGTGGTAAGTTTTTCGTAACAAATTGCAATTTTTTAGTAATTTACGGATGAACGAGTATAATTGTTATTATAAGCCAAAATAGTAGATAGCAACCTTTTCGAATGAGAGGAATGGTGTTAATGGGTTATTATGACGAGCATCAACAGGGGCGATATCGGGAGCAAAGAGGAAAAAGAGGCGGGTATTTTCTTACCAGTTTAGTCGGGGCGATTATTGGTGCACTTTTAGTTGTCTTTTCCATTCCAACCTTGTCAAAGCAAGGCGTCCTGCCCTATACTATTAATCCAAATCAAAATACGGCGACAGAAACAAACAAGACGAATCAACAGAATGTCATTCAACAGCAGGTTTCCTATGATGTGAATACGAATATTACCAAAGCAGTTGAAAAAACCGGTGATGCGGTTGTCGGGATCAACAACATTCAGTCGTCAAGCTTTTGGTCAGATAATGCTGATGCAGAAGAGCCTACAGGGACAGGTTCAGGTGTTATTTATAAAAGGGCTGACAACAAGGCCTTTGTTGTAACGAATCATCACGTTGTCGAGGGTGCAACTAAACTGGAAGTCACAATGGCGGATGGAACGAAGATACCGGCCAAGCTCTTAGGAAGCGATATTTGGACGGATTTAGCCGTGCTTGAAATCGATGCCGACAAAGTAAAGAAGGTAGCAGAATTCGGCAATTCCGACAGTTTAAAAATGGGTGAACCGGTCATTGCCATCGGGAACCCACTTGGCGCTACTTTTTCAGGCTCTGTCACACAAGGGATTATTTCGGGGTTAAAACGAACGATTCCTACTGACATCAATCAAGACGGTATTGTCGACTGGCAATCAGAAGTGCTGCAAACGGATGCCGCTATTAACCCCGGCAACAGCGGCGGGGCGTTAATCAATATGGCCGGCCAGGTGATTGGGATTAACTCGATGAAAATTGCCCAGAATGCGGTTGAAGGAATTGGTCTATCGATTCCCATCAATTCTGCCAAGTCGATTATTGATGACCTTGAAAAATTCGGCTCTGTGAAACGCCCGTATATGGGTGTGGATTTAAAATCAGTTGCGGAAATCCCTGCTTACTACCAAGAGGAGGCATTGAAACTACCTCGTGATGTCACTTATGGTGTGGCACTGCGTCAAGTCGTGCCAAATTCACCAGCATCACAAGCGGGATTACAAGAGCTTGATGTCATTGTCGAAATGGACGGTCAGAAAATAAATGACGTCATCGACCTCCGGAAGCATTTGTATCAGAAAAAGAAGATTGGTGAGAAAATGACGATTAAATTTTACCGTGAAGGAAAGCAAAAGGAAACAACCTTAACATTATCGGCGGAAAAATTACAGTAATAATGGTGCATGTAAAACGGGAGAGTGATTAATTCACTTTCCCTTTTCTTATGGTATTATGAATGAGGTCGTAAGTATGATTGTAATTAGAAAAGCTCAAAATAAAAGGAACAATGAAGTTCGGGAAGGTGAAAAGTTTGATTTATAGTTGTGAGGAACATATTGAAATTGCATTAGATGATATTGTGGATCAATATCAAACATATCCGGTGTTATCAAAGATTTCTGTGGATAAGTCATCAACAGGCTGTGAATATTGCGAAAAACAGGCTGTATATATGGTGGCGAACAAGTGATTCCATACAAGATGTGGATAAAAATTGTGAATATGTGGACAACTTTTGTGGATAACTTGTTTGTAAGCTGTTTGTAATTTAATAAAAAGGGTTGTGGATTGTGAATATCTCGATCATTACGGTTGGAAAGTTAAAAGAGAAATATTTAAAGCAGGGCATTGAAGAGTATTTAAAGAGATTAACCGCCTATGCAAAGGTTGATGTCATCGAGGTAGCGGATGAAAAGGCACCGGAAGAATTAAGCGAGCTGGAAATGGTGCAGGTGAAGCAAAAAGAAGGCGAACGAATTCTTGCAAAGATTGGCCAGGATACATATGTGATTGCCTTGGCAATCCAAGGTAAGCTGGGATCATCAGAAGAACTGGCTGATTCGTTAGATAAACTCGCTACATATGGAAAAAGCAAAATTGCCTTTGTGATCGGCGGTTCATTGGGATTGAGTGAGGATGTTTTGAAGCGCTCAAACGAGCAGCTGTCATTTTCACGGATGACCTTCCCCCACCAGCTAATGAGGCTGATCCTAGTGGAACAAATTTATCGGGCGTTTCGGATAAATCGGGGAGAACCGTATCATAAGTAAATGAGGTTTTTTAACTTTATTAATCAATTAATTATATATGAGTGAATACAATTGACAGAATTTTCTTGGTTAAGTAAAATAGAACATAGGTTCCTTATATTTATAGAAATGGGGTTTTCTAATGTTCTATATCCAAGATGGCCGGTTCAGTTACTCTTTAACCACTCATGAAGCAATATTAACAGCGGCAACTAGCACCCATAATAATGTTGATTATGGTGCTGGGGTGTTTGCCTTTGCAACATCTGGAGGGGCTTCATTAGTATTTGAAGACCCAATTCTTAGCAACTTCTTATCGAATAATCCTTTTACATTAATTGTTGGTATTGATGATATCACTAATACTAATACACTAGGTAAACTAAGGGAATTAAGTGACTTATATCCGAATTTGGAGGTAAAAGTTTTCTGTCATAGTGATTCAGGTTCATTATTTCATCCAAAATTCATTTGGTTTAAAGTTGATGGAGAAATTAGGCTTATAACGGGTTCCGGTAATTTAACTGAAAAGGGTTTAAGACGTAACAGGGAAGCTTTTACAATAAATTATCTTACACATAATGGGTTAAGAGCTTTTGAAGATTATTGGAATGTCTGGATTAGTGAAAATAATGATAATCTACGTGACCTAGATGACGAAGAAGTAGTAAGAAAAGCTGCTAGGAATGCTACAAGATTTATTAGAACTCGTAGAATAGAAACGGAATTAGATGCAGATGAAGATGAAAATACCTTCACTGAAACAGAGAATCAATCACAAAATACAGAACAAATCCCCTCTGAAATCTTAGAGACAGAGGATTATGAAGCTTGGACAATAGAAGATAATCCTGAAGTTCTTGTAGCTGAAATCCCTAACAGTGGTGACCGATGGAAGCAAGCTAATTTCAATCGTTCTGTATTTGAAAGTTTCTTTGGAGGGATAGCAGGATTAAATGTGGAAAGACGAATATTACTAAGACATGTAGGCACAACAGGAAATCTAGAAGAATTAGAAGTTAGACCAACAGTGTCTGTAAGGAGCCAAAACTATCGAGTTGAATTAAATGCAGCAGGTGGCTTAGATTATCCTGAGGGAGATAATAGACCTATTGGAATTTTCATAAAAGTAGCTACCCGTTCCTTTATTTACTCTCTTGTGATGCCGGAAGATGTAATTTATAATGAAGTTCTAAGCTACTTAAATAACTATCAACCAAGAGTGGGAAATAGAATGAGACGGTATTTGACAGATGTTGATGAACTCAGAGAAAACTGTCCAAGCTTAAACTTTTGGTAATTTGATAAATTGAGGAATGATAGAAAATGGTTGTAAATTCGAATAAGCAGATTACTCTTTTTGAAGAGGAAAAAGGTGCTTTTAGACCAATTCACTATTTAGGTAGTAAATTGAGAATTCTTGAAACCATTTCAAATATCATTGATGAAATAGACCCTACTTTTGGTAGGGTCTATGATGTTTTTTCAGGCTCGGGTACAGTTTCTTCCTTTTTAGGGGGAAAAAGGGCGGTTACTTCAGTTGATATTCAGGAATATTCAAGGATATTAACAAGCGCTGTTTTACAGCCTTTTTATGAGAAAGACCTATTAGAAATTAAAAATAGACTAACTGGATATAAGGTAACTGATTTGCAGGAATGTTTCAAACCGTTAATTAACTATGAAGAATGGGCTCTTGCAAAAGCATCTGGAAATGAAATTTTTGATATTTGTGAGTTGGTAGAAAATGGTTCAATCTTACCTTTTTTAAATTATGAAAGAGAAAATATAACGGATGGATTAAAAAATGCATTAAGTGCCACTGTTTACAATCTTCAGGATAAAAATTTGATTGACTCCGAAAATTCAATAACAAGCCGCTACTTCGGTGGAACGTATTTTTCTTTTAAGCAAGCGAGTGAGTTAGATAATTTATTAAATATGGCTAACTCGTTTGACAGCAGAGTTAAAGATATTGTAATTGCAGCTACTTTAAGTACCGCCAGTGAAGTTGTTAATACTGTAGGTAAACAATTTGCTCAACCGTTAAAGGCTTTCGATGGGAAGGGGAGTCCTAAAAAATCAATTGTTTCAAAAATTATTAAGGATAGAAGCCTTGATGTATATCAGATTTTTGAAGAGCAAATTAACAAGTATTTTTCTTTGGAAAAGGGAATATTTAACCATATATCTCTCTGTAGCAACTACTATGATGCGTTGAATAATTTAAGTAGTGATACAAAGGTAGTTTATGCGGACCCTCCATACACTCGTTATCACTATAGTAGGTACTATCATGTGTTGGAGACCATGAGTCTAAGGGATAATCCTGAAATTACTATGGTAAAAACAAATGGAAAAATGAAAATGAGTCGAGGTTTATACAGAACTGAGCGACATCAGTCTCCTTTTTCAATCAAAACACTCGCAAAGGAAGCTTTTAATAATTTATTTTCTAAGGTAAGCGAAAAAAACGTCAGTTTAATACTTTCGTATTCACCTTACAATGCTGAAAAAGAAAGTACTCCTAGAGTCCAAACAGTTAGCGAACTATGTGATATAGCTAATAAATATTTTAATAAAGTGGAATTGCTTTCTATTGAGGGATTTGTTCATTCTAAATTAAACGCAGTTAATAAAAATTTCGAAGTACCTACTGATGCAGAGATACTGATAATTTGTACAGAAGCAAATGGAGGTGGAAAGAAATAGAAAATGAAATATCAAAAAAAAGCTTATTATGGAATGGAAGATACAAATAACAAAATCTTCAAGGGTGATAACATAGAAGTTCTAACTCAAATTAGAGATATCTATCGTGGCAGGGTTGATTGTATATACATTGACCCTCCCTATAATAATGATGAAGAATATATACACTATAATGATTCGGATGGTTTTGATATATGGTTAGAAAAACTATGTAATATTCTTCCGTTACTTTTTGAGTTGTTAAGTGATAAGGGGAGCTTATGGATATCCATTGACGATGGAGAATTACACTATCTGAAAGTTGCTGCAGACAAGATTTTTGGTAGAAAAAACTTTGTTCATACAATTGTATGGGAGCATAGAACAACACGAGAGAACCGTATGGCATTTTCAAATAATCATGAATACATTTTAGTATATGCAAAAAAACCGGACGAGTTTAAGAAAAGAAGAAATTTATTGGATGTAGACGAAGAATTCCTAAAGAGGTACAAAAATCCAGATAATGACCCTAGAGGACCTTGGCAATCAATATCCGTTTCTGTTCAAGCTGGTCATGCCGTATCATCACAGTTTTATACAATTGTTGCTCCAAACGGGAATTTGCATAAACCACCAGCAGGAAGATGTTGGGCTTATAATGAACAACGAATGTTAGAAGAAATTAAGAATAACAATATTTGGTTTGGAAAAGAAGGTAATGGTGTTCCACGAAGGAAAAAGTTCCTTAGTGAAAGTAAAATAGGACTAACACCAGAAACTATTTGGTTTGCTGAAGATGTAGGAACTACAGACCAAGCAAAAAAACATTTAAAATCACTTTTTAAAAACCAAGATGTATTTGATACACCTAAACCAGAATCACTTTTAAAAAGGATTATTGAAATTAGCACCAATGAAGGTGAGTTAGTTTTAGATGCTTATTTAGGCTCAGGAACTACAGCTGCTGTCGCACAAAAGTTGAATAGAAGTTATATAGGAATTGAACAAGGAGAGCATGTTTCTGATATTATAATTCCTAGGCTTAATAAAACTATTGACGATTTACTATCTGAAGATGGGGTAAGAGATAATTTGGGTTATGAACTGTGGTTAGAAGAAAGTAACGATATAGATTGATAAATGTATATTATTAACATGAACCGATATTTAAGTCTTAGTGTCAATAACACACTAAGGCTTTTATTTTTTAGGAGGAAAATTATGCAACCATCAAAACGAATTAATATTGTTAGTCTAAAATTGGTAAGGGAATCGAGTCTACTGTACAAAGAAAGGTTTGTAAGGTCACCCGAAGATGGTTACCAATTAATGAAGTTGTTCCTTGCGGACAAAGACCGAGAGCATTTCATTGTTGCCTCGCTTGATACAAAGAACCAACCATTATCAATTAATGTATGTCACATTGGCAGCTTAAACGTTAGCATAGTACATCCTAGGGAGGTGATGAAGTCAGCAATTTTAAGCAATGCCGCTTCAATAATTGTCGGACATAATCATCCATCAGGGAAGCCTGAACCAAGCAAAGAAGATATAGAGGTGACTAAAAGGTTAGTAGAAGCAGGGAAAATTATTGGCGTAGATGTAATTGACCATATAATCGTTGGCGATGAATCCTACACTTCATTAAAAGAAAAAGGCTATATCTGAAAGGGAGAAAAACAATGAGAACTACAAAAAGCACCATAAAAACAGAAGTCACTTATGATGACGAAATGAAGAACAAGTATCTTATTAGAAAAGAGTGGGATAAGAACAAGAAAAAGGCACTTATCATTATGAAAAACGCAGGTCAGGCAGATGAAATTGTACAAGACCAAACAACCATGTACGTCATTAATAACCTTTCTAAATTGGAATACGGTGTTGTGGATATTGTGAATTTATTTCCATCTATTAAAGGAGATGAAACGAAAGAGTCTGTCATTGGAAATTTGAAATGTATTCAAGAAGCTATCACAAGAGTAGATGATGTTATTATTGCTGTTGGAAAAGGAGTAGAGACAAACAAGAATGCAGTTGAACGATTAAACATGATTTTAGCCATATTGCTGGACAAGAGAGCAAATATTCTTCAAATAGAAGCGAATTTTGGTCGGAAAGGTTTCCATCCTCTCTATCCTGCTCTGAAACATCAGTGGAAATTAGTACCGTATGACACAGCCATAATTTAAATCAATAATATTGAATTTGAAAGGAGTTACGCCATGTTCGGTATAGAGCAATTGAAAGATTTTATGGAAGAGGAATTCGGTGTAGCGGTTAAAACAAATGCGGTAGGAGAGGAAACGGTACTTCTTTATCATGAGGAACTAGACGAGCAACTCATTTTAGAGGATGTGTTGCAAATATTACCGAATCCAGTTTTATTTCAAACCTATATTTACAATGATGAGTCAGAGTGGATTATTGGAATTGCTTTAGAAGCAGAAACCAATAATCCACTCTTTTTAGTTTGTCTAAAAGATGAGGTTAAGGTGTATGAGAAATTATTAAATAAAGGAGAAAAAAGTATGAATGAACAGCGTAAACCACGTTATATGACTAGGGCTATTAGTGAGAAAATAAGTATAGAAATGCAAACTCTTCTGTGGGAGCTCTTGGACTCAATTGCAGTTCAAAGAAAAGATAAAATGGATTATTTGCAGGTTTTTGAATTTGTTAATATCAACAAAAAAATAAAAATTATTAATAGTCAGGAACAACCACCTATAAAAGAAGAAATAATAATAGAACAAGGTATAATGAACCTAAAGGATACTACTATTTGGATAATTGATGAACCTGATAAGCAAACAATGCTTTTCCCGAGTGATTATTAATTAATAATTTATGAATAAAAAATGAAGATATACCCTTCTAAGGAGCTGAAAAGATGGTTGAAAGCATTACTATGTATCAAATAACCAAAGAGTTACTGGCACTAGAAGGTGAGGATATAGATACAATTCCTGCTGACGTAGTAAAAGATGCCAACCCTAATAATTGTAAATATTTTAAAAAGGTACTAAATTTAGTAGCTATAGATGAAGAAGTATTTAAAAATAAAAATGGATTTTCTTTTAGCATAGATTCTAAAGAAGCCATTAAATCAATAATTAAGGACCATGTTACTTATACTAAATTAATGCAACAGCATCCGCAGGGAAGAGATTTAAAACTTTTAAACGAGCTAACAGCTAATATTAAAACGATTTTAATAAATGAGATTGAAAACCAATTTTCTTTACAATCAATGTTAGCAAAACTAGAGCTGGTAACATTCAATGAAAGGCAACAACTGAATAAGTATTTGCAAAGTTTGAGTATACCAAATTTTAAAGAGACATTAAGCCCCACAGACGAAGAAATATTACATATGTATTATATTGAAGAAATGATTTTATTAAAAAAGAAGTTTAAAGGTATCCGTGAAATTTTCTCTGAAATTAGAGCAGAAGAGGTTGTTAATAAGTCGATTGAAGAAATTGTAAATTTAAATTCTGATGAATTATTAGGAGAAATAAGTCCATCCACGGATAAAATTATGTTGGAACGTTTAGTTATAAAAGATTTATTAGATACTAAAAAGCGGAAAGATACCAGGGTACAGAGAACCATTGAAGAATTGGCTAATCAAGCTGGACTAAAAGAAAAAGAGTTTATCAACGAGTTAAAAGTTTTTAGAAAGAAAGGGTATAAGGAACATAGTTTGTTCGAATTAAGTAATGAAAGAAACTATGTAAACACTGAAGAATATGCTTCACCTTACGAAGTTTTAGAGCAGGCAAAAAAAGAATATAAAGAATTCAAAGGCACAAAGCCTATAAAATTACCTTCTTCTGAAGAGATAAAGGCTTTGAAAGAAATACTAAAAGCAAATGGATTCTTAAAGGGACAATAGTGTGAGGAGCACTATTGTTTTTTTTTTGGAGAAGGGGTGTCTCAAATTTCTATTTATGAGATACCCATTGGCTATAAAAACGTATGGCATTATATGACTTGTAGAAAGCAATTAGGTCTACAAAAACTATCAAATCAAAATGAAATCTTGAAAACTAACTATACTTTAGGAGGAAAAAATTATGCTATTGAAAGAACAAACTCAAAAATACTATAAAGGCAACTTAACTTTTTTCGACGATGCTCAAAAACAAGTTGAAGAGTTAGAAAATATCTATAAAAAAGAAAAACGATTAATGGAGTTAAATCCATTTGGTGACGAAATTGCCGATTCAGATGGTAAGAATGATTTTGCTGTACTTGATAATGTAAATACGTTAAAAAATTTGATGGCTTTTGCAGAGATTACTCGTTACAGAGAAGACCTTCTAGCCGAGATGCCAGAGGATGGAAAAAGAAAAGTAATACAACTTATTATCGATAACTTAAAGATGTTTCACGTGAAACCTGTTGCTTATGAAATTAAAAAAGATTCAATTATAGTTGCGTGGTATTTAAATTCAGTTATCAATACCTTTACATTTTCAGACCAAGTTGAAGCACTAGCTGAATAATTAAAACCAGGAGGGAAATTCATGTTAAAAAAAGTGAAACGTCCTACATTATATGGACCAGATAATAATAAAGACCAAAGTGAAGAGAGGGATAATAACATGATGAATTTAGCAAATTTCGATGAGAAAGAAACTGATGAAAAAACAGAACGGAATTTTGCTTTTAATCTAAGGCGGAAAATATCAAATATCTTCCCAGTGGAGGCTTTGAATCTTTATAACTTATTACCACCTAGCGTTGATACTCCTTCAATATCGGAGGGAGTAGTAGACCTAACAATAAGCGACTGTACACTTAACGTTGAAACATATGGAAAATATCAGGGCTTAAAAAAAGCCATAATCAAATTTTTTGATGAAGAGGGACAAGTATTAACCCAAACTTTTTACCTGGGACAGACTAATACAAACTTTGTAAAGTTCATTAATGGTGTACTTGGGGAAATTCCAGAAGGTGAATTTAGTTTAAACACTCTCAAAGGGAGAAAGATAAGAGCTTTCCTCTATCATAACTATACAAATGAAGGCAAATGTTACGTGAATATCGCTACTTGTGAGCCTGTTGAGTAAAGATAATAAATTAGGAGTGATAAGGAATGCCTTTAAAAAAAGTGAAACGTCCTATTCTAGTGGGGAATTTAAATGGTCAGAATATCAAAATCACACAATTGGTAGGGTTAAAGGGAAGTTGAAAAATTAGCCATTATGAGACACCTTCAGGTGATGTTTTTAAAGATTGCTAGTCAGACGGTAAAATCACCAAATCAATAGGAATTTTAAGAGAAGGAACAGAGAAATTTATTTCTCGTCTTTCTCTAAATAAGGAGAAGAGTATACTAATGAAACTAGTTGAAAATAAAGAGAACGATTATATTTCATCTTATCCCATTAAAAAGGTAAGGTTGTTAGAATCGACTGAAACAACAAACTCAAAAATACTTTCCATTGATATTAAAGAGAATCTTTCACTAATCGTTACAGCAATTAAAATTGTAGCGATTGAAGAAGGGGCAGCCTTTTTCTCTGCTTTGATGAGTCATGTATATGAGACCTCGAAACAGGCTGCTATTGATAAGTACAATAACGCCGACGAAGTACCTGAGTCCCTTGTTCCAGTTGACTTACTTGAAGAATTGGCACTTATCTTAACAGTGGGTAAAGCCGAAGAAAGAGGCTTTTTCTATGACGAAAAGAAAAATAGCTACTTGTTCAATGCTAATGCATTTGCAAAGCATTTTATTAAAAGATGCCATGTTCGCTCAACAAAGGATGGTCGCTTGTTCCTTTACAACAGAAAAGGTGTGTATGAAGAACTATCTGAGGTTAATCTTGGAAAGGTCATACGAAAGATTATGCACGAAGGTAGATGGAACAGCTGGAAAAGTTCCTCCGAAGCGGAAGTCGTCAAAGCACTTCAACGTGAATCGATTACCGTTGAAGAAATGAATACAAATCGCAATTACATTAATGTGAAGAATGGGATGCTCAGTCTGTCAACCTTTACACTTCATCCTCACTCACCTGAATTTTTATCAACCGTACAAATTCCGATTGAGTATGACCCTAATGCCACTGCACCTCATTTCATGACTTTTATGAAAGATATTACGATTGATGATAGTCAGCTAATTAGTGTTCATCAAGAGCTAGTGGGGTATTGGCTGACAGTTGAAACGAAAGCTGAAAAGGCAGTTTATTATTATGGTAGTGGAGCAAATGGTAAAAGTGTCATGGCTTCCATAGTTACTGCTCTTGTAGGCGAAGAAAATGTTAGTAGCGTCCCTCTCTCGGAGTTCAGCCAAACATTCGGCATGGAAAGCCTAATTGGGAAGTCTCTCAACATTGCTGCCGAGAACGAAATGGGTGGGAAATCACTCCGAACAGAAAATTTCAAAGCAATTGTAAGTGGTGACAATATTACCGTTAACATAAAGTATCGTCCATCTATTAGCTACACCCCATTTTGCAGACTACTATTCTTAGTAAATAGCTTGCCTGATTCAATGGATGTGACTAACGGTTATTTCCGAAAGTTAATGATTATTCCTTTTAAAAGGACTTTCGGTAAAGGAGAACGTAATGTCAATTTAAAACAATTATTACTGAAGGAATTACCCGGTATTCTAAATTGGGCAATTGAAGGTTTGAAACAATTAAGGGCAAGTAACTTTCAATTTAGTCATTGTGATGCCATTGAAGAATGCCATCGTGCGTACTATGCTGAACAAAATCCAGTAAAGGAATTCTATCATGAACATATCATCCTAGAGGATGGGGTGCGTACAAAGCAGTCAAACTTTCATCATAAATATATGCACTGGCTGAATATGCAAGGCATTGACGATAAAGGAACGAAATCCAAGCAAGTATTCTGGAGAAATTTTAAGGTTGTTCTTGAAAATGAAAATACACCAATCGTAAAGAAAAAAGTTCAAGGGACGTTTTATTTTGAAGGGATTAAGATTGAAGGCTTGGAAAATGCAAGTCACCCTATATTAAACGGTGAAGTAATTCACTTTTAGGGGGACTAGGGGGCATATGAAAAATAAAAGTGGGCGGTATCGTAAAGTAAAAACTAGTAAAATGGAAAGTTTTAATTTTACATGCCACCTACACCCCCACAATGGAATTTATCCAGAAATCAAATATATATTATTTTAATAGTTGTTTAGGGGGAACCAACATGGAACAGAAATCAGCAGAATACCAATACAGCATATTACTAGATATCCTAGCGGAAATGGTGACCGACTATTTAACGAAAAATGAAATTGGAGCTTTAGAAAGTGAAAAGAAATGGAGTGAGAATCATGCAGTCTAATACGTTAGAATTATCCTCATTTTCAGGGCTCGATATTGGAAGTCATGAGAAGAAAAGGGTGGCTATTTACGCTCGTGTATCTACTACTGAACAGGCAGAAGAAGGATACAGTATTGACGAGCAAACAAGGTTGTTACGTCAATACTGTGAGCGTGAAGGGTATGAAGTATATAAGGAATATGTTGACCGAGGGATTAGTGGCAAATCCATTAAAGGACGAGCCTCCCTCCAGCAATTAATAGATGACGCTGGTCAAAAGTTATTTGACATTGTCCTTGTATGGAAGTCCAATCGTCTTGCAAGAAACATCCTAGACATGTTAAAAATAGTTGATTTTCTAAAACGTCAAAACATCGCTTTTAGGTCATACTCTGAAAAATATGAAACAGAATCACCAACAGGAAAACTTCAATTCAATATGATGGCAGTCATTGCAGAGTTTGAACGTGATAACATTGCCGAAAACGTCAAAATGGGTATGATTGCAAGGGCTAAAGACGGCTCATGGAACGGCGGTCAAGTCTTAGGCTATGATTCTGAAAGAACTCAAAATGATAATAGAAAAAGAAATACGACAAGACTGGTTGTGAATGAAAAAGAAGCGGCTACAGTTCGTAGAATTTTCCAGCTATATAATGAGGGTCATGGTTATAAATCAATTGCAAATGCTCTCAATCAAGAGGGGCATCGGACAAAGAAAGGTAATTTCTTTTCAATTAATGGTATTAAGACAATCCTTATGAATCCAGTATATGTAGGACTTATCCGTTACAATGTTCGCAGGGATTGGAGTGAAAAAAGGCGAAATAATATTAACCCTAACCCGATAATCGAAAAAGGTCAGCATACTCCTATTATCACTGAAGAAACATGGCAGAAAGCACAATCAATTATGAAGAATAGAACCCAAAAGCCTAATCGTATTCATAGCGGTGAGTTCCCCCTTACTGGCATTATGAAGTGCCCTATTTGTGGGTCGGGAATGGTACTCGGAAGAACAACGAATCGAAGAAAAGATGGAACGAAACGTGTATTAGAGTATTACGTTTGTGGAGCTTGGAAGAACAAAGGAACGGCAGCTTGTCATTCTAATGGAGTTCGGACAGAATATGCGGAAGATTATGTGTTAAATAAAATTGCGCATTTTGCTGATAAAGATGTTCTCATTAAAGATGTGGTTGGTAAAATTAATGAAAGCAATCATACGATTTTAGAACCGCTCCAAAGGGAATATCGAGTCTTGAAAAGCTCTTTGGAAGCTATTCAATCTAAGAAGGACAAAGCATTAGGTCTGTACGAAGATGGTATTTTAAGCAAGAATGATTTAAAGGATAGGTTGGAAAAGTTAGATGAAGAAAAAAGGCTATTGGATGACAGAATTGTACCGATTGAGCAAAAATTGGGGCAAGGTAGCAAGCAAGAAATATCTTTTAAAATGGTCAAACAAGTAATGAATCATTTTGTCGATTGTTATAAGAACTCCATAACAGCCGAACAGAGAAAGCAACTTCTACATCTGTTAATCAATAAAATTACGATTGCTGATGACCGTAAAATTGAATCTATACAAATTCAAATGAATAATGAAGTGGTTAGACACTTTACAAAACAAGGAGAAGATGAATCATCCAGTGCCGATGATTTATCTTCTCCTTTTTCTATTTTTATCAAATTATAAAGGGAGCGAGCAAAATTATGAGCGTCATTAAAGTATTTAGGAACTACATGGTGGAACAGCATCCGCATCTGGCATGGAAAGACTGGAAGGTAGATGTTAGAGCTATATCAGCGGAGGACATAAGGAACGAGGAGCTTAAGGCAAGTATTCCAGCTGAATTTAAGGAGGAACTAACGTGTTGGGTATTCTTCTATGATGGCGGTGCATCGAATGTTGTTTACTTATTACAGGATAAACAGGGTCTACAGGATTTAGGAATTGGTCTATTGAAAGATGGTGAACTTATTAAGCCTATAAGCTTCATGTGAAGCCACTGGCGAGTGAATATACAGGAAAACTTAATATGATAAAAGGTCAGAGAGGTTTGCTCTTAAATAGTTATCGTCTCTTTTTTCGTGTGTGATTTTACAGTAAAGGGGGTGAGCGCATGTCACCAATTAATTTATTTAAGGCAGGAGTTATGTTTGGATTAACTATTTATGCACTAGCTAAAAAGGGGTTTACTGACGGAAAAATGCAAGCTTAAAAGATTTCAAGAATAAGGGATTAAAAGAATGAAAGAAGGTGATTATATTGCCATATTTCTTATTAGGAACTGTGGTTGGAATTGTAGTCTGTATGGTAACAGAACATACAAAAAAATAATTGGAGGCTAATATTATATGAAAAAAATTCGATGTTTATCAGAGTTATTAGAGCTGAAACAAAAGATACAAAAGGATTTTGGGGAGTATTTGGAAGAAGAATTTTACGGTCTTTATGAATATCTAAGCAATGGTGAAAAAGTGGATGAATTTGTACTCGCACCTTATCAGGCTATGATATTATTGGAAGGAAAGGAAGAATTAAATAAACTTCTAAGCAATCCTTTAGAGTTGGAATTTCGGGAAGAAGTTAACCTGAAAGATTCTATGGTTTTAAGAATCGGTATACTTAGTGCTGAAGATGTACAACTTTGCTACAAGATAAAATAATAGATTTAAATATTGGATAATTCAATCAATATACTGGTAATAGAATCCATTTATGATATAATAATAGTGCCTCGTAAAACAGTTGCGAGGGAGACTGGTGAAAGGTTGTCAAGCTTTATCCAAACGACATTTCTTGCTGCTATCACGAACCAGCAGGCAATAACAAAGGATAACGTAAGGCAACTGCACTGCATATCGGAATTAACACCTCCATTTGTAGTAAACCATTCCACCGTATACTTAATAGTATATAGGATTAGTAATATCATCTAGCCTTGTTGTCTGTGCGAAATCACATACAATGTAAACGGTCCTTTTGAAGTCTATTTATAGGATTTAATTGAGACCACGGTAAGCTGAAAGGGTGACTGACTATGAATCAGAGTAATAGGCTAAAATTACATGCCCTTTCCAGCTCTGCTAATATTAATTTTGATAAATACAGCACTAAGAAATATAAGCATTTTGATAATAAAGTTTCTATTAAAAATGCTGTTGATAGAATTACAAATCCATGCTGGGTACAAGAGCATGGATTTTACCCGTTTATTCATTTCAGTATAAAGATACATAAATATAATAATGAGATAAAAGGGAAAGAAAAACCAGAACCGAAAGAAAGAAAAATCTTTTATGCATCTCATATTGATAGCTTTATTTATAAATATTACGGTGACTTGCTAAATGATATGTACAATAAAGTAGCTGTTAAACGTGGGATAGATTCTGTTGCAACTGCCTATAGAAAAAAGAATGATGGAAAATGCAATATCCATTTTGCAAAAGAAGTAATAGATTACATTAAAAGAAGTAATCAGGCTTTCATATACGTAGCGGATTTCAAATCCTTTTTTGATGAACTTGACCACAAGTATCTTAAAAACCAGTTACAAACGGTTTTAGAAAAGGAAACTTTGCCGGAAGATTATTATGCTGTTTTTAAGAATATTACTAAATATAGTTGGGTTGATAAGGAAAAAATCGATGAATTATTAAAGAGGAAATACAAAAATAGGGATAAGAGAAAAAAGCTGTCCAGGCTTTTAGATGAGAAGGATTTCAGAAGGTTTAGAAAGGCAAATAATCAAAACGTGGAGTACAATAGAAATGATTATGGAATACCTCAAGGAGCGGGATTGAGTTCAGTTTGCTCCAATATTTACCTTTTAGACTTTGATGAGGAAATAAATAATTATGTAGAATCCTGTGGGGGGCTTTACAGAAGATATTGCGATGATTTAATCATTGTTATACCTTTTGAAGGGGAAGCAAACAGTTACGATTATAGCCAACATCTAGATGTAATTGAACAAGTGAAAAAGCAAACTCCAAGGTTAATCATTCAAAAAGAAAAAACAAATAGGTTTATCTATAAACAGGACAGAATATATGACGAGAATTTTGAGCCAAGTATTCTAGATTACCTAGGTTTTGCGTTTGATGGTCACAATGTGAAATTACGAGAAAAGAGTTTATTCAAATACTATTGCAGGGCATATAAAAAAGTTCGATTATGTAATTGGAAATCAGAAAAGTCGGGTGTAAAAAAGCATAGGAAAAGCTTATATACTAAATATACTCACCTCGGAAACGGCAAGGCAGGCTATGGTAACTTCTTAACTTATGCTGAAAGGGCTCAAGAAGTATTTGATAAAGACTCTGCAACAAACAACCTTATGGCATACCAAGTTAAAAACCATTGGAAAAAAATTCAGAAGCGCTTAATAACGCCGAAGCCTAAAAAGTCTAGCACCTAATTAACGAGTGTTGGGTTTTTTAGATTTTAGTGAAAAAACCTCATTTAGATGTGTTACGGTGAACCGTATCATAAGTAAATGAGGTTTTTTCAAAAATATTGGTTTGCCTTTTTGATAAATCACAAGTGAGGTTACTAAAGTAAAAAATGTGGTAAACTAAAATATCTTTAAAAAAGTATATAAGGTGTTTGATAGGATTGGAAATTAAACATTTGGAGTGTTTTATTGAAGTTACACGTACTGGCAATTTCACCAATGCAGCTGAAAATCTGTTTATTACGCAGCCTGCCCTCAGTAGAATTATCAAAACCTTGGAGGATGAACTTGGTACACAGCTATTTATTCGCACAAGAAAAGGGCTGATATTAACAGATTCAGGACGTATTTTAAAAAAGCATACATTAATAATTGAAAAACAGTTGCAGCTTTTGGATGCGGAACTTGGTCAGATGTTCATGCTAAAAAAAAGCCATGTCCGTATTGGACTCCCTGCGATTACTAATTCTATTTTTTTCTCACAACTGATTGCATCGTTTCATGAAAAATATCCAGAGGTGACATTCCAATTGGAAGAGGATGGATCTAAGCCGATTGAGGAGAAGATTGTCAATGGTTTGTTAGATTTTGGGGTTCTCGTTCTTCCGGAGAAAAATGATAATCTCGACTATTATAGGTTTGTTAATGAGAAATTAAAACTAGTGGTACCCTCGTTTCATCGTCTTGCTGGGAGACATGAAGTGTCATTGAAAGAACTTAAAGAAGAGAGCTTTATTATGTTCAATCGAGATTTTGAGTTAAGGAACCTAGTCATGACTGCTTGCAGAGAAGCTGGTTTTCAACCGAAAATTATTTCGGAAACATCACAATTAGATTTTATTCAAGAATTGGTGGCTTACAATATAGGTATTACTTTGCTGCCTGAGAATACATGTTTGGAACTAGCAAATGATTTTCGAACTATAACCGTAATCAATCCGACAATCGAATGGAATCTAGCGATGGTCTGGAAAAAAGATGCATACTTATCACAGGTTGCGAAAGAATTTATCCGATTTGCTAAAGTAAAGCTGTCGACATCTAATCATAACCATGATTCATAATCTAAATTGAGTCAAATAGTAGAAGGCTTCCTCTTGTTAAGGGGAGGCTTTTTTTATTGTTTAGGCTAAAGAGCGCTTACATACTATTTTGTTATGAATTGCATATGGGATTGGCATTGTATCTTTCCACTATAGTCATATTATAATTGTCATTGTAAAAACTTCAATGCATTTGAGGAGAACGCTTCAAATGTATTTTTATATAAGGTGGTATTTTATGCAAGCGAAAAGGGTTATAGAAACGCGTGTTGTTCAAACCGATCAAGTGCTCATTAATGATTTGAACAATTATCATACATTATTTGGTGGAGTTCTAATGAAGAAGATGGATGCTTGTGCGACGCTTTCCGCTCGCAGGCACTCAAGGGTAAAGGAATGTGTTACGGCATCTACTGACTCGGTTAACTTCATTGAACCAATCAGAGTAAGTGATTCGGTTTGTATCGAATCATTTGTCAGCTATACAGGTAAAAGGTCAATGGAGATTTTCTGTAAAGTGGTGGCCGAAGATCTTGAAACTGGAAAACGTAGACTTGCAGCTACAGCATTCTTAACTTTTGTTCCTCTAGATGAAAATAAAAGGCCGATAGAAGTTCCAGGTGTTATTCCAGAAACAGAAGAAGAAAAATTTCTCTATGAAACGGGAAAAGAACGTGAAAAAATTCGCAAGCTAAAAAGACAACAAAATAACGAACTCGTGTCCAAACTTTCAGTGGATAAACCATGGGACTAATACCAAGCAAAAAGGGAGAGAGATTGTGCTAACAACATCAAGTTACAACCAATTGAAAAGTGCGCAAATTGCTATCGGAAAATTGAATTCCACAAAACCATCTATTTACAGAAAATTTATCAATATCATTAAGCTGACTCGTCAATTGCAGTTTGGATATCAATATATGGGCTCATTAATTATGGATGAAGACCCAGGTAAATTCAATCCGAGGACTCAAGATGATTATGTGTTGTCTGTCTATTATCGGGAAATCGAAAATTTAAAAACAGACATAAAGTTCCTTGAGTTAAAGCAATTACTAAAAACGTATAAACAACTCAGCTATGCTAATATTAGCAAGTTGGCATTGGGGGAAAACCCAGAAGAATTAGTTGGTCCAACTTTAGTCCGTTAATAGCCGAACGGAACCTTTCCAACCTCACTTAGAACTTTCACGGTGAACCTTACCATAAATAGAGGCGGTTTACATTAATTATCCTGAAACCCTATCGTATCTTCGAGGTTTTCAGGCTGACGTTTATTCAAACACGAGCAGGAGAAAAAACCGGTAAAGTTTAGAAATCAACTTTCGGTTAATCTTTTGATCTTAAAACTAGTATGCATCTGTTTATACTATAAGAATGGGGCCACTAGTCGTGGTCCCCAACTAGGCAAGTTATGGTCTCTGTTACTTTGATTCCATTGACAATTTGCTCATCATAAATAATACTTGGTGAGAAAATTCCTTTATTTCCACGTTCAATTCTGAATCCACAATTTCATTTTGCTTATTAAATTGACTACTATTTGCAAAGATAAAATGTGGAGTTATAATGGCTTTAAAATATCCTGCAATTGGTTTTAATTGATTTTCAACCACTAAGTAATGCTGAGGATTTCCTCCAGTAGCCACGAACCCCATAACTTTGTGCTGAAATACCGAAGGAGGAACCAAATCTAATAAATTTTTTAATGCACCAGTGAAGGAACCTTGAAAAATGGGGGTTCCTATAATATAGCCGTCAGCTAAAGAAATTCGTTCGATTACTTCCTTCGTATCTCCTGTATATTCGGAAGTTGTGCGTCCATCACAAAATTGAATGTTAAATTTTCTAAGATCTAGAATGTCCACGTCCACTTCAGGGGAAAAACTTTTAATCTCATTTATCACTTGCTCAATAACTGTTAGAGTTTTCCTTCCTATCAACGTACCTGAAATCCCCAATATTTTCATCCGTGCAGCTCCTCTTAAGAAGGTTTTGAATCATAATAATTATTTTACTACCAATCTTTTGGAATGGTTCCAGCCTTTTTGTTGTAAAAAAGTAAAGGTTCCTTGTCTTTTTTTAATAACTCTTTTACTTCACCTAATAGAATAATATGATCTCCTGCATCTATGCGTTGAACCGTAAGGCATTCTAAAACTCCGAGGGAATCCTCTATGATTGGTAATTTGTTTTCCGATGTGTACCAATTTACTTTCATAAAACGATCTGAACCCTTTCCGGCAAATGCCCAACAAGCCTCAGTTTGATCTGAAGATAGGGTATGAACAGCAAAGCCATCAGCCTTTAAAAACGTTTCAATTGAAGATGTTTTTTTATCGATGCACCATAATACTAACAATGGATCTATTGACACGGAGGTAAAGGAATTTACAGTAAGTCCGGCAGGCTCTTCATTCTCGTCCATAGTAGTAACAATCGTAACGCCTGTTGGATAGTGACCCATGATTTGTTTAAAGAGATTTATTTTATCCGTTGTTTTAATCAAAAATATCCCCCTTTTCTACAAAAAAGGCTACCGAAGCAGCCTTCTCAGAACAGTTTTTTAAACCGTAATTTCGTTGGAAGAATCTTAAGGAATTTCAATAGCTTCCAGCTTTTTAGTTACATAGTTTCCAATTTCATTTATAGCTTCTTGCGCTTCTGGGACACTTGTAGCAAATGCGTGGAACACATGCCACATGTCTTCGAATATCTTGAAGCTGACTTCCACACCTGCTACCTCAGCCCTCTCCACAAGTCGAACAGAATCGTCCAGTAAAATTTCGTCATTACCGACATGAACAAGCATTGGAGGCAGTCCCTGTAAATCTGCATAAAGGGGGGAGACTAATGGATGGCGCGGATCCATATTCCCTATATACATAGCGGGTGCTACTCTGTTCTGGTCAGGGTTTAGCCATGGATCTACATCTTTCCTAGTTTCCATTGATTTCCCCGTTCCTTCTAAATCAGTCCAAGGTGAGAGAAGTATAGCCGCGGCTGGAAGAGTGTCATCCGCATCCCTCAAAGATAATAGCGTGGCCAAGGTTAACCCACCACCAGCGGAATCTCCTCCAATAATGATTTGGGACGGATCAATCCCCTGATCAGAAACAAGCCAGCGATACGCAGAAACCGCATCCTCAATGGCGGCAGGGTATTGATGCTCAGGAGCCAATCTATACTCAACTGTGAGCACCCGGCTATTTGTTGCTTTGGAAAGACGTGACGCCAAATCCCGGTAGGCTTTACAGCTGCCTAAAAAGTAACCGCCTCCATGAAGGAAAAGAAATACGCGGTTCTGGGTAGCGGTTGGTGTTGTGACCCATTCAGCTGGTGTTTCTCCTATTTGAATTCTATTTATAGAAACATCCGACGCAAGTGGTGTACTACTCATCAAGTCCTCTAGGCTTTTTCTCATTTCCTCAATGGAAGGCTGTTTTTGTGCCTGCTGCGCTCCCCAATCCAGTAATCCCTGCCTAACAGCCAAACTCTCTTTACTTGCCATCTAGCATACCCCTCCCTAGAATCCTTAGTTTGGTAACACTTACAACGTAAACTTTTAAAAATATATTCTTTCCATATAGGTTTATTTGTTATTTATTGTTTCCGTAATTGGCAGGCGTGGCGGCGAGACCACTACATAATCCTCATCCGCGTGAAGAGCTGGGGCCTTACGTTCCAATGCCTGCTCTATTGCTAGAGCAAGTCTTTGCTGTTTGCGTGCTTGATAATGCTCATCACGTTCTTTAAATTCCGGCATTACTTCCTGGGCAAATAAAGTCAGTGCCTCACAAATATGTTCATGCTTGTTATTACCTGCTTGACTAATGAAAATCACTTGGTCAACCCCAGCTTCCTCATAACGGCGTAGAAGTTCGCGGACTTGCTCAGGTGTCCCTATTGCTCCTCTCCTAGAAATGGTCTCATGACCTGTTTCCTCAGAAGCACTAGTAGTGGCTTGCAGTTGGTTTTGGTTAAATTCATCCCAAATATCCGAATATCCAGGGCGGTGCTTACCGAAGGCATAATAATGTCCTAAAGAATAATCGAAAAAGTTAGCTCCCTCGACACCTCGTTCGATAGCTGTTTTTTCATCCTCATGTACCATAAACGGCAGAACTAAAGCGACATTTGGATTTACGGAAAAACCGGCAGGATTACATTGTTCAGATGCAAGTAACTGATAATAATCATCTACCCACTCTTTCGCCTGCTCCGGTTCAATAAATGCAAAGGACAGAGCACCAATTCCTTTTAATGCTGCCGTACGAATATATTCATGCTGGCTGCACGCCATCCATAAAGGCGGGTGAGGTTTTTGCATGGGCTTTGGAAGGACGTTACGTGCAGGCATTTTTAAAAATTCGCCGTTATAACCAGCAAACGGTGCTTCGACAAACATTTTTGTAATCGCATCAAGAGCTTCGCTCCATTCCCTGCGCTTGGCATCACGGCTGACATTAAAGCCTCCCAATTCAATTTCTGCTGAACCTTCTCCCGTTCCAAATTCAACCCTGCCATCAGAAATTAAATCCAATGTTGCAATCCGCTCTGCTACACGAGCTGGATGGTTGAATTCCATTGGCAGCTGGACAATACCGTGTCCAATACGAATGTTTTTCGTGCGCTGTGAAGCTGCAGCAAGAAAAACTTCTGGTGCTGAAGAATGACTGTACTCTTCAAGAAAGTGGTGCTCAACCTCCCATACATAGTCATAACCTAGTTGATCAGCCAGTTCAATTTGATCTAGAGCATCTTTTAAAAGCTGATGCTCGTCCCCCTCTTTCCATGGTTTAGGTAATTGATGCTCATAGAATAATCCAAATTTCATTGCTTTTCCTCCTTCATTATTATCAATATAGGGTGGCTTACATCTTCCAGATAAGTGTTTTATCCAGAATTTTTAGACTAATCTAAAAATAATTTTACAAAAGGAAATGGCCCATGTAAAATTAATATAAATCATGGTTTCATGAGTTTTGGTCATGGATGGAGGTATAAGGTGAATATCGAGCAATTAAAATATATCGTTGAAGTGGCAAAAACAAGATCGATTACCACAGCAGCGCAAAATCTCCATGTTACGCAATCTGGAATAAGCAGGGCAATTGCTTCACTTGAAGATGAGCTTGGAATCTATTTTTTCAAGCGTACACGATTAGGAGCAGAACCAACGGTTGAAGGAAAAGAAATGATTCAACATGCCAAAGAAATCGTTATAAAGCTTCAGGAATTTGAGGAAAAGGCCCGAAAGAAACAAAAAGAATTAAAAATATCAGCTATATTTGGGCTATGCAATACACTATTACTCGATGCCTTTCAGTCTTTTCACGAAAGCCAACGTCATATTAAAGTAGATATAGAAGAAGATTCCACAGAGGAGATTATCGAAGGAATCAAACAAGGCAAAATCCATGCAGGTTTAATTCATATTTATGAAAGTATGCATAAAGAGCATGATGATTTGTTATTTAAAGTTCTTTTCGATTCAAAAGTACATGTCCTTGTAAACAGACATTCACCATTAGCCTCCCTTGAATACATTACGCCGTATGATTTGTCAAATTATCCCATAGTTATATATAACAGCAAGTATGTAGTGCAATTTTTTCAAGAGCTTTCCAATAAATATGCTCCTAATAAGATCCTTTTTGCTACTAATAACACAGATATTATCGAAAAGACAGTTGCCGAAGGAAGAGCAATTAACTTTATTCTAGACCCTGCTTTAAAAAATGGACAAGTTATGTGGAACAAATTGATCGTCTCTAAACCTTTCATGATAGATCATAACCCCGTAAAGATTCCCATGGGCTACGTAGTATCAAAGAATAATTCATCAAAATCTGTGAAGGCATTTCTAAATATTATCCAAAACCAAATGAAAAGCTATTACAAATAGACTAGTTAAGTAATTAGGAATTAGATGGCATTTCACGGTCCTCCTGAACTAAATAATTTCCTTAAATTAAGCCATAACCTGCAATTCTAGCTTTTTAGTAGACCGATAATGTTACCAGCTATTTTCCAATACTTAAAAACCGCCGGTATAATTGGTGCGGTGAACCGTACCATAAGTAAATGAGGTTTCAAATCTAGGTGAAGCAGCATAAACATCTTAAATAATCCGAAAAGGGAATTGGATGTATCCAATTCCCCTCGCTTTTTGATTACAGCATCTTTGTGTTAAAAATCCTTCTTTACCAGAAAAGTTTCCTACAATATTAGTGAAGCATTATTGAGCCGCCGTCAACCATGATTGTTTGACCAGTAATATATTGAGAATCCTCAGAAGCTAAGAATACGGCAACACGGCCGATATCATTTTCTACATCACCAAAACGGCCCTTTGGAATTTTGCTTTTAACGCTTTCGTAATATTCAGGCTGTGCTTTAGCCCAAGCTTGTACACCTGGAGAGTTAGCGAGTGGACTGATTATGTTTACGTTAATACCGAATCTGCCCCATTCGTTTGCTGCTACACGTGATAACCCACGAATCGCTTCTTTAGCAGCAGCATAAGTTGCTTGTGTTTCATGTCCCTCAAGACCCGCACCAGATGCGAAGTTAATGATATTTCCTTTGGATTCCTTCAAGTATGGTAGTGCAGCTTGCATTAAATAAAATGTCGGATAAAATCCAGTACCAAATGATAGATCTAAATCTGCTTGTGTTGTTTCTTCTATTATTTTTCTTCTATGTGGGGTTTTTTTCGGTTTCTTTTTTGATCATACGTTAAGCGTTTTACCAATAAGCTTTTATGATTTAAATGATAATTCACAACTTGAACTTACAGACTTTCTATCACATTGTATGTACGGCCCGTATAGTTATCTGTTCTTTTAAATATATGATCAACGGGACATCCGGCCACGGTATTGCCCTGTGTATATCCTTATTTGGGCGCTTCTAAGTGTAGGAGTAGAAAGAGTGTCTGAATTACTAGGAGTCTTCCATTACAATTATGGGTATAACATTTACTACTCGTTCGCCATTTATCTGTTTGTCCTTAGTTTTTGGGTTGTCTTTTACTATACCATCAAAACATATGGTTACAAACTGTTCTAGATGTTTAAGTAGGGGCAAATAGAATAAGTGCCTGTAACCACCCGCATTTTGTCGAATTCATCGACATTGTTCGAGGAGTGGTAGGCACTCATTTAGAAATACCAAGAACCTGCTTGGCAACATTTGTGGAGACAAGGTTATCTATGTACAGATATATTACTTTAATTCCAACGGTGTTTGGGTAAAGTCAACCGTTGGGATAGTTTGAAAACTCTATGGCGCGTAGCTATAGAGTTTTTTGTATGAATAATGAGTTTCTCAAAGAAGCCAAATTATTCATAGATATTATAAAGTACAAAATATTCTATATAAAGAATAATTTAATGAGAAAACGGGAGATAAACGGATATAAAGGACAGAAAACGTTCTTATTTGGGGAAAAACACCTATTTCAGGAGTTTTTCAATAGTGGTATTTTGTACTATACTAAATCAGAGATATTCGTTATAAAGAACACTATTTTGGGCAGTTCAGATTTTTTACGAGAGTATAGCTCTTTTATCGCAAGTTACCCAATGATTAATAAAGGGAGGGAGAACAATTAAACTTACTAGGTTTAGGAATTTAAGAAGGAAGCATAGAAGCCTCTTTATTATTTTGAATTTTGGACTTGCCTGGTATGTCTTAATGTTTATATCACTTAACTTAACATCAACAACAAATGCGCTTTTTATTAGTCAAGCAAAAATTAAAACCAGCATTGAAGCAGGTCCCGGGTTTGATTATAGTACATTATCATTTACAAATGCTAGTTATGATTCAAATGAAATCTATGCCTATATCCAGAATGTCGGTCCGGGAGATATGACCCTAAACTCAACATATTACGTTTATTATAGTCCGAATGGAAACCCTGTTGGCCCTCATGGAGAAACTGGTGAACTAGTATTTTGCGAGGGGGTAATTCCTAAAATGGCAGCAAATGGGGCACCAATCAAGATTACATATACTCCATTAAAAAAGGGATTTTATATGTTTGTTGCTTTTCAGAATCATGAAAAGCTAATAGGAAATGAGTTATTAATAGAAGGATCACCAGTAACTGTTAGTAAAAAAATTAATGTTAATAAATAAAAGAGACATTACCTTTTTATCAAACAAAAAAAAAGAGTAGGTGAAAGAATGGAAGGTTTAAAAAAATGGGCAGGTAGAATTTCATCAATAATTATCTACGGGTTGTTAATTTGCATGGTTATTACAGTGATATCGACAAAAATAAATGGTGGAACTCCAAAGATTTTCGGCTATGAGATTATGACGGTCTTATCAGGTTCAATGGAGCCAGGTATTAAGACGGGGTCAATAATAGCTGTAAAACCAGTTTCTAATACGGCTAGTCTTCAAAAGGGTGATGTGATCACTTTTAAAGCGGCTGATAATCCTAACACATTAATAACCCATAGAATTATTAAAATACAAAAAGAAAAGGATTCAGTCCAGTTTATTACAAAGGGTGATAACAACGACACTAAAGACCGATCCCCTGTAATTACTGAAAAAATAGTTGGGGTATATAGTGGTTTCACTCTCCCTTTTGTAGGAAGGCTATTGGCTTTTATTCAATCTACCAATGGTGCAATTTTCCTTATGATTGTTCCAGGAGTGCTAATGATCCTATCGTCCGTTATTAGCCTATGGAAAGCCATTTCACAAGTAGAATCAAAAGAATCAAATCCAACTGGTTGAATCTCCTAAAAAGGAGTTCACATAAAATCATTTATCCTTATAGATATCTGGATAATAGAAAATGGGAGGCAAGGAAGATGAGTTTAAAAAGAAAAATGGGAGCGGCCTTACTGACAACAGCCATGGGAGCAGCATTAATAAGCGCAGGGACATTTGCATTGTGGACTAGCGAGGGTGCATTTGAAGGCAGTAATTTTAAACCAGGATTATTAGAAATTAATGCAGTAAACGGTGGACCAATTTTTGCAGAATCACTCCACATGGAAAATTTAGCACCAGGGGATTCTGAAACTGTTAAAGTTAAGGTGAAAAATGATGGAAACTTGAATGCTTGGGTTACATTTGATCAGGAACAATCCAATTCAACCAAGCAGGGTGAATTATTTGAGGCGTTTGAGGGTCATAATACACCTCTAAAAATTACCTATGATAATGCAGTAAAACTAATAAAACCAGGTGAGACTGCAACATTAGATTTAACCTATACATTCCCTAGAAATGCACCTAATCATTTTCAACGCGCAAATTATGGCTACATCGATATTTTTGTTAAAGCGGTTCAATCGCGGAATAATGGTGACGCAAATGATAATGGTGTAATCGATCCTGGGGACGCAGTCCAAAGTTGGAACGATTAAATAGAGTAAAGTGGAAATAAGTTCCTGTCACCACCCGCATTTTGTCGAATTCATCGGCAATATTCGGGGAGTGACAGGAACTGTTTTTATGTGAGCTTAATTGACTGTAAATGGTTTCCCTGAACAAGTGAAATGGTGGGGAATACTCGGAAATGATTCAACTCATAATGCATATCACATTGCCCAAATAATTTATATTAGAAAGTTGAAAACCAGGGGCAATCAATAGCATCTCCAAAGTGAAAAAATGTATGGCCCTTCTTATACGCATTTTCTTCTCACTAATATCATTAGAAGAATACAAAATAAATCCTTTTTAAAAATATAAAAAAGCACTCGTCAATATTCTTAAAAATGCGAGCACCTTACAGTATTAAAAACCGCAAATTAGATTGTACGGTGAACCGTATCATAAGTAAATGAGGTTTTTGCTTTATAAAATATAGAATGCTTGGTCATAAAGGGCTGTCCAAAAGGTTATTCTATTGACTAGTATACAGCCCCTTTTGTCTCTGCATATATTAATTAAAGTTTTGAAAAATAGTCCCTTTAAAAAATTGAGGAGATTATTTTTCCTTTAGATGGTATTTTTTATACCAATCTACAAATTTACCTAAACCTATTTCTAATGGTATAGCAGGGTAGAAGCCCACATCCTTCTGCAAACTTGTAATATCTGCATAGGTCTCTTTAACATCTCCTGGCTGCATAGGTAATAATTCTACTTTTGCCTTTTTGCCAATTAGCTTCTCTAATATCTGAATAAATTCCATTAACTTGACGGGATTATTGTTGCCAATATTATAAATCTTGTAGGGAGCATAACTTGAACTCGGGTCAGGTTTTTTTCTATCCCAATTATTATTGTATTTGGGTGGATGATCTAGTAATTTAATGATCCCCTCCACAATATCATCAATAAAAGTGAAGTCTCTGCTCATATCGCCATTATTAAATACTTTTAAAGTATTTCCTTCTACAATAGCTTTAGTAAAAGAATAATAAGCCATATCGGGTCTTCCCCAAGGGCCATACACTGTAAAGAAACGAAGGCCTGTGGTTGGAATATTAAATAAATGGCTATACGAATGAGCCATTAACTCATTTGCTTTTTTTGTAGCAGCATAGATACTCACCGGGTGATCAACAGAGTCTTTTGTAGAGAATGGAATGTTTGAATTTGCTCCATAAACGGAACTTGAAGATGCATAAATTAAGTGCTCAACTTGATAGTGCCTACAGGCCTCTAAAATATTTATAAACCCAAATAAGTTTGAATGAACATAAGAATGAGGATTGTGAAGACTATAACGGACTCCAGCTTGAGCTGCCAAGTTGATTACAATATTGATTGATCTATTTTCAAATATTGGCATTAATGATTCTTGATCTGCCAAATCAATTTTATAGAATTCGAAATTAGCGTTTTTTTTCAATATATTTAACCGATCGTTCTTTAAATGAGCATCGTAATATTCATTAAGATTATCTACACCGATAACATGATAATTTTCATCTAACAAACGTTTAGAAAGATGAAACCCAATAAAACCAGCCGTTCCTGTCACTAAAATGTTCATTTGGAAATAAGTTGTCTCCTTTCGACAAAGTGTCCGGATTTTTTTCCATTTTAATATAAATTACTACGGTTAATTAAAATGGCTTGGACAAATTTACTGGAAATTATGAGGATATTTCTAAAAAATCAAGGTGCCATTTGAATTGCATCTTGATTTTTTGAACGCGTACCTACATCGATAAAATTATTATTATGATCAGTCGTTTTTTTACTTCTTCTTATGTTTGTTACCTTTTGAATGTTTTTTCATATGCTTTTTATCTTTGTTACCTTTTGCCTCACTCCTCTTAGATTCTTTATCCTTCTTTTTGTGTTTATCTTTTTTGTCTCTATCTTTGTGCTTCTCTTTATCCTTCTTTTTGTGTTTATCTTTTTTGTCTCTATCTTTGTGCTTCTCTTTATCCTTCTTTTTTTCTTTTTCATGAACACTCGATTCATCTGTGAATTGAGTGCTTGTTTGCTCGACCTCACTAACGTGTATCTCTCTAGATCCGCCCTGTACAGGAATAATATTTTGGAAACTTTCAACCTCTGGGGCTACATATCCATCTGGGAGCGGTGTAGGAAGAGGCATTTGCAGAGTAAGACCCCAAACTTCCATAATTTCATGTGCTACTCGAGACCAGTTATAATTGCTTATAGCAAGTTCTCTTCCTCTTTTCCCCATACTTTGCATTAATGATTTATTTGATAATACTTCAGAAATCTTTTCTGCAAAATTTGCTGGGTCTTCTGGATTTTCGACTACAAAGCCATTCTCTCCTAAATTAATTACCTCTGGATTCCCTCCTCTTGCCGTTGTCACAATAGGAAGGCCGGCAGCCATGGCTTCGTAATGAACTCGTGCTAGTGGTTCTTGCCAAAGGGAAGTACAAACAAATAAATCGGCAGCCGCAAACCAATTTTGAATATCAGCTGGTGATACAAAGCCTGTTGTCACAACAGGAACGGCCTGTTGTTTCGCTAAAGATCGAACATAGGCTACATAATCGGTTACTTTGTTCTGACTAAACCAATTACTTCCTACTACAACTAAGGCTAAGTTTTTGAATTTTTTTGAAAGCAGCGGTAACGCCCGAATTAACCGATCTACTCCTTTGTTTTCGGAAAGTCTCCCTGCAAATAGGATCACATTCTTACCATCTAAGCCATGTTCTTTGCGAAGTCGATTTCGAATAGATTCCATTTTGGAATGATTACCAGGTAAAAATCTTTCAGAATCAACGCCTGAATAAATAGTTCGGAGCTTTGATGATGCCTGAGGATAGAGGTTTCGGATGACATTCCCCACATAGTTACTGACTGTAACGATCATAGAGACTTCATCTATTGCAGAATTTGCTTCATTTGGTTCGATTTTATCAAGATTGAACATATCATTGTGCATGCTAAGGATAATTTTGGATTGAGGTGCAATACTTCGAATCGGCATAACAAGACGAGGACGATTAAAAATATGAATAATGTCAAAAGAATTGGAAGCTAAAAATTGAACGATTCCTTGTTGATAGAGTGCTAATAATTTTCCTGGTACCCGGACATATTTAATTCCCTCTTTGATTTCTTCATTAGGAAGCGAGGGGTCCGTTATTCCTAAAACAGTAATATTATACGACTTTGCTAGGTAGGGTAGGCTTCCAGAAATATAGGTTTGAATTGCCCCTCCCAGTACAGGGGGTACAGGAAGTTTTTCAGTAGCGATCATTAAAATATTCATGCTTTCTTATTCCTCCAATCGTTTTGAATTTCTTTTAATGCCGGCCACTTGGATTGGTCTGTATCGACAATTGTTCTAATTAGTTGAGAGGTTGTTTCATTTAAAAATATTTCTGGTTCATATAGTACTTCTTTAACATTTTTATAAAATTCATTAGGAAGTGACATATCAATCATTAAGATGTCATATAGTTCTGGACTGATTGGATTTGCTTCGTGATAAGCTTGGATCATTTCACGCATCCACGTTACATCCCATCTATATAAATCTGCCATGGTACCTGTAATCAATTTCCTTAAGTCGCGTATTGGAAGATCATATGCCACTCCGTCCAGGTCAATAATCCACATACCATTCGGTCCCATTTGCCCATTTGACCAGCCGTAATCCTGATGTACTAACCCCCAATTTGTATTTCCGAGTTTTACCAGTTCGGGGTATTGTGACTGATTAAGTGCTTCTACACTTCTCTTTGCTTGTTCTTCAAATAGATCGATAACATTTAATAGGTCCTGACTTGCAGGCATTGAACTATAAGCTTTTGCTGTAGTTCGGAACCAATCCATTTTCGTTCCGATTTTTTGATAGCTTTTTGGCCATTTATACAATCTCGATGCAATTTCAGCTCCAGCAGGAGGAACATATCCCTGACTTAATCGGTGAAATTCACCAAGTGCATAGCAAAGTTGTTTTGCGCCTTCTAAATCCTTTGATACAGGAGTTAGTGGTTCAATCCATTCCGCAACAAACCACAACTTTCCTCCGGCCTGAACATAATCCTCTCCTGATTTCGTTGTGATAATCCCTGGTACTCTTGCTTTTTTTACATCCACCAAATATCTTTGGGCACCAAGACTAAACATACTTCTTGTAGGTCTTCGATGGAGAAGTTTAAAACTTATTGGTCCTGTATTGGTATCCAGCTTCCAAATAGCCCCACCCTTGTCAGGCTTTGTTGTGACCACTTGCATGCTATTAACTTTTAAATTGTATTGTTTAAGAACTTCTAATCCTATATCATTGATATAATCTGGAACATAAAATTCTCCATGAGTTAGTTCATCCACTTCCCAAGGTACAATCACTTGATTCTCCAATGTATCACATCTCCATTTCCGAGCAGCTTATCCCATTACAGAATATTAATGAAAGGTTATTTAAAAAATAACAAACTTTATTTAAGCAAGCCCTATTTACATTATTAATATGCTTATTGTGCAAGAAGGTACAGGCTGTAAGCGGATTTGAGTTGAAAAACATTCATAGTAAAGAGATTGTTCAGATAAAATGGATATATACTTGTAGGTTTACAAATAAAGTTTAATACATATAATTTAAACAAATCATAAAACATTCAAAATTTGAATCTATTGTGATATACTGCGTTTGTACATAAGATAATAATAAAAAGTTTAGTAGATAAAAAGCGGAAAAGGCAGAAAAATACATTACATGAAAAAGAAAGCGAGGACAACACATGGCAAGATTAGCTGGAAAAGTCGCTGTCATTACTGGTGGAGCAGGTGGAATTGGAAAAGAAACTGCTAAATTATTTTTAAAAGAAGGGGCTAAGGTAGTTTTAGTGGGCAGGTCTGAAGATTCCCTATTTAATGCCAAAGCGGAACTTGAACAGTATGGTGAGGTGATCACGGTTCAAGCTGATGTATCCCAAGAAGCTGACACGATCCATTATGTTAAAAAAGCCATTGACCATTTTCGAAAAATAGATATTTTCTTCAATAATGCAGGAATAGAAGGAAAAATTGCACTCTTGATTGATCAGTCTGTTAAGGACTTTGATGAAGTCATGAATACCAATGTTCGGGGTGTTTTCTTAGGATTAAAGCACATACTGCCAATCATGATGGAACAAGGGAGTGGCAGCATAATCAATACAGCTTCTGATGCAAGCTGGATGGGATATCCCACTCTATCTCCATATGTGGCTTCAAAACATGCGGTTGTTGGACTGACTAAAACAGCAGCACTTGAAGCCGCAAGCAAAAATGTACGGGTAAATTCGATTCACCCGACTAGTGTAAATACAAGAATGATGAGATCCATTGAAGAAAGAACCTACCCAGATCGGCCAGAACAGGCTAGAGAAGAATATGCCCAGATTATTCCATTTGGGAGATATGCTGAGCCAATTGAAGTTGCGAAATTGGTGCTATTCCTTGCTTCCGATGACAGTTCGTTTATAAGTGGCAGTCAGTATCGAATTGATGGCGGGATGGCTGCGAATTCAAATTAAACAGCAAAGGAACGTAAATTTAACTAATTGGGACACAAGTTTCATTCGGTCAGATCGTAATATATACTAGAAGCCAAAAGCAACCTTTTTAACTGTAAAGACCAGAAGGAGATTGATTACTTTTGGGATAGGCTTTCTGCTGTTCCTGAGGCAGAACAATGCGGATGGGTAAAGGATCAATTCGGACTTTCATGGCAGATTGTTCCGGATAACATGAATGAGATCATGTTTAATGGTTCAAGAGATGAAAACATTAGAATTACTAAGGCACTTTTTAAGATGAAAAAAATTGATTTAGAGGCTTTGGAAAAAGCTCGTTTTGAAAAATGATAAAAGACCGTACCATAAATATCTGCTTAAAATTGAGCCCCTCTTTTGTTTATAAAGAGAGGCTCTTTTATATATTTTAAAAAATCGCAAATAAAATAAGCAAATGGAAATCATAAGATAAAGCTTTCCTGCTCAAAAAATCGTTTAATCTAACGTAAAATTTCAAACAAGGAGAACAAAAAATGAATGCGATTAATACGAGTGATGCTTCAATAGAAAAAAAAGAAACGGTCATGAATAAAATTTTAGGAGCAATCAGTGGAAGTTTCGCGCCTATTTTAGGGGTGCTTGCTGGCTCAGGTTTAATTTCAGCCTTATTATCAATTTTAACGACAATAGGATGGTTATCGGCTAAAAGCGGAACCTATGCCATTCTTTCTGCAGCTGGACATGCTATTTTTTACTTCTTCCCTGTTTTTCTTGGGATAACATTGGCCTTAAAACTCGGTGCAAACGGCTATGTTGGTGGGGCAATCGGTGCTGCACTTTTGGAACCGCATTTTACTGACTTAGTTTCCTCAAAGGCACAAGACGTCACTTTCTTGGGAATCCCAGTTATATTAGCAAATTATTCCTCAACTGTTTTTCCAATATTAATTGCTGTATCAATCTTTGCAGTCTTAGATAAGTTTTTGAGAAAAGTAATTTATAAAGACTTACAAATGTTTGTTAATCCACTTATTTCTTTAGCGGTTATTGTTCCTTTAACCGTACTAATTTTTGGGCCTTTTGGTACATATGTTGGAGAGGCCATAGCAGTGGTTGTCCATTTTTTAAGTTCAAAAAGTGGAATTTTGACGGGAGCGGTGATGGGAGCTGCATGGTCATTCCTGACAATATTAGGTCTCCACTGGGCCATCATTCCAATATTTATTGCAAATCTTGCGACTGGTGGTGATCCGCTTAGCCCGATGATAGCTTCAGCTCCTTTTGCTCAAATGGGGATGGCTCTTGGTGTTTTCTTAAAAACGAGAGATAAAGATTTGAAAACACTAGCTGGATCTGGGCTTGTTCCTAGTGCCTTGGCAGGTACAACAGAAATCATCACATACGGTTTACTCGTGCGCTACAAACGAACAATGCCAATTGTTGCAATAGCTGGAGCAGTTGGCGGAGCGATTACTGGGGCACTTGGAGTAAAAGGGACGGCGTTTGCTCTCCCAAGTTTCTTGTCTATTCCTGTATTTATACCGACGGGATTATTTTTAATTGGTACTTTAACGGCTTTAGTTCTCGCATTAGTTTTGACACTTGTATTTGGATATGAAGGAAAAAGTGATGCAGTGCCTGCCAAAACTGTGAAAGAATTTGGACTAGCGAATGTAAAGAGAGAAACTATTTTAAGTCCATTAAGCGGGGAAATTGTTCGATTAAGTGAAATTAGCGATCCGCTTTTTTCAACTGAGACAGTAGGTAAGGGAATTGCGATTGAACCCGCAAACGGCGAAGTGATTTCTCCCGTTGATGGAACGGTTACCACTCTATTTCCAACCGAGCATGCTATTGGTATTACATCAGTAGATGGGGCTGAAATCTTAATTTGTATTGGGGTTGATACCATTAATTTAAAAGGTCAATTTTTCACTTCTCAAGTAAAACAATGGGATAAAGTGAGGAAGGGCGACTTGCTCATTCAATTTGACATTGAAAAAATTAAAGCTGCAGGCTTTGATGTGAAAACTCCTGTAGTCATCACTAATACCAATCAATACGTAGATGTTGTCCCAGCCATTGATGGGAAAGTCCAAGCAAAAGATGAATTAATCAGGCTGGTTGTATAAGAGGTAAAAAGACGAAAAGAAATGCAAAAAATGGGACAAGGGGCCATCCTCCTTGTCCTTTATGCTGTCCCTCTGCTTCGATGGTTGAAAAAACGAGCAGATTTTGTCGATTTGCTCTCTTGACAAGACTTTTAGGAGGGTATAGAATTTAAAAAAGCAAACAATGTGATGCGATAATCAACAATTTTGGTAGATTTGTATTCTCGGTAGTATTAAATTGAGAATATATGTTGCAATATTACCTCTTTGCCATGGCTGAGGGTATATTGCGGTCAACCCTTTTTTTTACTTTTATTTTGTAAGCACTTGCAGTTGTAATGAAAGGGTTAACAACTGTTTGATGAAATTACAGAAAGGCAGGGAAGAATAGATCGAGATACTTTTAATGTGTAAAAGAATAAATAAGTTTCATCGTTTTTATATATAAAACCTATCATAACGTACAGTAGGAGGATGGAGTATTATGCCGTTATTAATTGTTGCAATAGGGGTACTGCTATTAATTATTTTAATTATGGGATTTAAATTAAATACATTTGTTTCATTAATCGTTGTTTCATTCATTGTCGCTTTATCATTAGGAATACCGTTGAAGGATGTTGTTCATTCGATTGAAAGCGGTTTAGGTGGAACTCTTGGTCATATTGGTTTGATTTTTGGACTAGGTGCCATGCTCGGCAGGTTAATTGCAGATGCAGGTGGAGCCAATCGTATTGCCAATACCTTAATTGATAAATTTGGGGAAAAAAGAATTCAATGGGCGATTTTATTTGCTTCCTTTATTGTAGGGATCGCATTATTCCTTGAAGTAACCATTGTATTATTAGTTCCTATTATTTTCACGATCGCAAAAGAATTAAAAGTTTCAATTGTAAAATTAGGTCTTCCAATGGTTACAGCCGCCTTAGCAGCGCATGCTTTCTTGCCGCCGCATCCGGGCCCAATTGCTGTCGCTGCGGAATACCAGGCAAATGTTGGTTTGGTTTTAATTTACGGAATCATTGTCGCAATTCCAACTGTGATTATAGCTGGTATTTTTTATCCTAAGCTTGCCCAGAAAATTGTGCCAACTGCCTTCACTAGAGAAGGAAGCGCATCTTTTGGTGTGCAAAAAACATTCAAATTAGAAGAAACACCTGGTTTTGGAATTAGTGTTTTTACAGCATTATTCCCTGTTATCTTAATGGCATTAGGTGCCATCGTTGATATGACTCAACCAGCTTTAGGATTTAAAGATAATGGGTTCATCGTCTTTATTCGTTTTATCGGGACATCTTCAACTGCTATGTTACTTTCTGTATTGTTTGCGATCTACACAATGGGGCTTCGCAGAAAAATTCCCGTCAAGAATTTGATGGACTCTTGTTCTTCTGCTGTTAATGCATTAGGTATGCTACTGTTAATTATTGGTGGCGGTGGTGCCTTAAAACAAGTACTTGTTGATGGCGGCGTTGGTGATTATATTGCGAAACTATTTGAAGGTACTTCAATGTCACCGATTCTTTTTGCCTGGATTGTCGCAGCCTTATTACGTATCTGCTTAGGCTCTGGAACTGTTGCAACGTTAGCAACCCCGGCGTTAGTTCTTCCATTAATATCTACCATGCCAGATGTGAACTTAGCATTAGTCACGCTTGCAACTGGAGCCGGAAGTGCCATCGCATCGCATGTTAATGATGCTGGATTCTGGATGGTGAAAGAGTCATTAGGAATGTCCTTGAAGGAAGCATTTGGGACATACACCGTGCTTTCTACTATTGTTTCTGTATCTGGGTTGGTATTTACCTTAATTTTAAGTATGTTTCTTTAAAATTTAAAAAAAGTGACCATTTTATTAACCTTAATAAAATGGTTTCTTTTTTTTCCTGATTTTTGAAATCGTTTTACTCTCTCACCTAACTGCTTTTCCTTTGGCAGAAATTCGCTTATAATTGATGAGTGTTGCAAAATGCACACAAAGGACTTTTCAGAGTGAAAAGTAATCTCTATCATCACGGGTAGATCTTGCGAGAGAATAAACTGACTGAATAATACATTAAAAATAGTTTGAAAATATAGAGATAGGTGGAATTAGCATGAATGAAAAGTATGAACGACTGAAAACAATCTTGCGAGAAATGGAAAACGTCGTTGTGGCCTTTTCAGGTGGTGTCGATAGTACGCTGCTATTAAAAGTTGCGGTTGATGTTTTAGGGGTTGAAAATGTCTTGGCTGTTACGGCTGATTCGGAAACATACCCTTCAAGTGAATTGGCAGAAGCAAAGAAGCTAGCTAAACTGATTGGTGCAAACCACCAAATCATTGAAACCTCTGAACTGAATATACCAGGCTACGCAGAGAACGATCGGAACCGGTGTTATTTTTGCAAAAATGGTTTGTTCGAAGAAATCGTTCCGATAATGCATCAGAGGGGATTTCAAAACGTTGTGTATGGTTTGATTGCGGATGATATGAGTGAACATCGTCCGGGCGTACGTGCAGCCAAGGAACATGGTGTCCGCGGGCCGCTTCAAGAGGCAAATCTTTATAAAGAAGAAATTCGTGAGCTATCAAAACAATTAAACTTGCCTACGTGGGAAAAACCATCACTCGCTTGTTTATCTTCCCGAATTGCTTATGGTGAAAAGATTACCCAAGAAAAATTAACAAAGGTTGAAAAATCTGAGGAATATTTAAAAGGCTTGGGTATTGGACAGGTGCGCGTTCGAACGCATCAAGATATTGCCAGGATTGAAGTAGAGCCAAAAGATATGCAACTCGTTTTAACAAAGCATCAAGAGATTATAGAAAACCTTCAACAATTCGGATATAAATATGTTACCCTAGATCTGCATGGCTATATGAGCGGAAGCATGAATAAAGTGTTACCAACAAGTTTTGCAGTAGAAGGTGATGGGGGAAATGATTAAAGCTTTGGCGATTGTCCCATATGAGGGACTGTTTGAAATGATGAAAGAGATCGCTCAGGAAGTGGAAGATATTCACTTACAGATCAAATTAGGTAATTTATATGAAGGAGTAGCGATTGCGAAGAATGCAGAAAAGGACGGCTATCATGTCATAATCAGCCGTGGCGGTACAGCTTCCATGATTCAGGAGGCTGTATCTATACCAGTGATTGACATTAACGTGTCCGGCTATGATGTATTACGTATTTTAACACTTGTAAAAGGATTTTCAACTAAAGCTGCAATCGTTGGATTCTCAAATATTACACAAGGTGCGGCTACGATCTGTAAGCTTCTTGATTTTGACGTTAAAACATTAACGATTACAAAGGATATTGAGGTTGAAGAAAAATTAACGAATTTAAAAAAACGCGGTTATGAAGTGGTTATCGGAGATGTTGTTACGGTTCAAGCGGCAAAGCAATTAGGTATGACAGGAGTTCTCATCACATCCGGGAAGGAAGCCATTCTTGAAGCATTAGAAGAAGCAAGAAGGTCATACCGCTTATTCTCTCGGTTGCAACAGGATGTTTCCTTATTTCAATCAATCCTCGATTGTCAAGAACAGGCAATTGCTGTTTTGGATAAACAAGAGAAAGTTATTTATGAGAACGAGCGTTTCAATAAAGAGTTCCATTGGATGGAAGTTGAGAATTCGGCAGATGTAAGAAAGTTAATACAAGAAACAGCCTTAACACGTGAAAAGCAAACAAAAACGCTTCACATCAATCATTCATTTTGGAAAATAACGACTTGTCCGAATGAAGAGGGCATTGTATTATTTTTTGAAAAAAATGACCTTAATCAAGTGATTGTACAGGGCGGGGACAGGAATACGAATGCAATAGAATTTCAATCATCCGTGTCTTATACCCATATTTCCGGAAAAAGCGAACAGATTCAGAAAGTGTTAAAGCAAATTGATCAATATGGTAAAAATGAAGAACCTGTGTGGATTTACGGGGAAGAAGGAAATGGAAAAGATTTAGCTGCCCACTCCATTTATTTAAAAAGAAAAACAAGGAATGAACCATTTATCATCGTGCATTGCGACTTATTGCGTGAAGAACAACTGAAAGATCTAATGAACGAAGCCTTTTTTCAAAAATACGCAAATGGAGTCATTTACTTAAAAAATATCGATAAACTGAACTCTTATCTACAAAAGGAACTATATCATATTCTCAATATAGGAAATGGTAAAAAGCTGCAATGGCTGGTGTCTTCTGAGGATACCATCGAGGAAAAGGTCAAGAATGGAAAATTCCATCGAGATTTATATCATACATTGGCACAATTAAACATTCATATACCACCACTCCGAGAACGCAAAAATGATATTGAAGATTTGGTTCATGTATTTATTTCTGATTTACATCCGAAATATGGAAACGGAGTAGTTGGGATTCGACAGGATGCACTGGAGGAACTCACTAACTATGATTGGCCGGGGAATGTAGAACAGCTTAAACAAGTAATTGAGCAATTGTTTTTACAATCACATTCTTATTATATCGAGAAGGAAGAAGTTGAAGCCGTTTTTAAACGATTAGAGCAGCAAGAGAAGAAGAATGATGCAGTAACACCGATCGATATAAGCGGTACATTAGATGAAATTGAAAAACAAGTGATCACGAAAGTCCTTGAAGAGGAAGGATTGAATCAATCAAAAGCAGCTAAACGTTTAGGGATTAACCGTTCGACATTGTGGCGCAAGCTAAAAGACTAGCTTGCGTTTTTTTTATGGGCCAGATAGCATAAATGATTTGATGCAAAAAGCAACGTATTGTATTTTTTAGAAATATGTTTTTCTTAAATATTGCATTATGCACCATATTGGTTTATGATTATTGCTGTAGATATTAAAATTTAAGTTGTATAGAGCGCTATGAGCGGAATGAATAAACGCAAATAATCCAAACTATTTATGTATAAAAGGGGGTCTGGAGATAGGTGAAACTAGCAGTTATAGCAGATGATTTAACAGGCGCCAATGATACCGGTGTCCAATTTGCCAAACAAGGTCTAAAAACGACAGTGCTATTTTCAGATACACAATTACAGCCAACCCATTTGAGTGAAGATGTAATCGTTTTAAATTCAGATAGTCGTGCATTACCTTTTGGAAAGGCTTACGATGTTGTTTTTAATCTATCTACACAATTGAACAAATTGAACGTTTCAAACGTGTTTAAGAAGGTAGATTCTACTATGAGGGGACATATTGGAGCAGAAATTGATGCGGTCATGGATGTGTTTCAGTTTAAGACTTCGTTTGTGGTACCAGCTTTTCCGAAAAGCAATCGAATGACTATGAATGGAAACCATTATGTCAATGGTGTGCTATTAGGTGAAACCGAAATTGCACATGACCCCGTCAGCCCAGTAAAGATCAGTTACCTGCCAAAGTTATTGGAGGAACAAAGTAAGCGGAAAGTCGAATTGATTTCCATTTCAGATGTACGAAAAGGAAAACGCCATTTATCTGAAAAAATGAACGCGTTATCTTCAAGTACAACTCAAAAAATTATCATCGTTGATGCAACAACGGATGAAGAATTACAGACGATTGTCGAAGCGGCGAGCGTGTTACATGAGAATTTCCTTTGGGTTGGTTCAGCTGGGATTGCTTCTCATCTTTTCAACACAGGGTATCGTGAAGAACCTTTGCAAAAGATTCAGGATGGTGAAAGGCTTCCGGTGCTAGTGGTAGCGGGAAGTGTGAAGTCCATTACCCATCGGCAAATTCAAGAGCTGAAAGAGAAACATCATGTTGAAGAAATAGTTATTTCTCCAGAAGAATTCTTTTTCGAAGATAGGAGAAAACTTGAAATTGAGCGGATTGTTAAAGCAGGTCAAGCTATCCTTGAAAAAAGGGATCTAGTGATATCGACCAATCCTGGGCAAGAGGCAATCAACAAAGTAAAGGATCTCCAACTTTCCGGCGGTTTATCGAACTTCGATGTAGGTAATACCATTGCCGAAGCAATGGGAGAAATTGCTGGTCAACTAATAGAAAGTAAGCGCATTTCTGGTGCTATTTTAACAGGTGGAGATATTGCAGGTGCTACTTGTAAAGTATTAAAGGGCTTGGGGATTCGCGTCATTGGTGAGGTCGAAGCTGGTATTCCTTACGGAAAATTGTTCGGCGGCTTATTTGACGGTTTACCGCTTGTGACGAAAGCGGGTGCCTTTGGAACAGAGGAAGCACTTGCTAAAGCGCTTCGAACCATTATTTAATGTAAATGTCCTGGTTCAAAACAGAGTTTATCAAATGTTAATGGGAAAGCGTAGTGTGCTGCAAAAAAATGTACCAACGCTTTTACCGAATCAGTTTTTAAAAAGAGCAGGAAAAACGCCAAGTATATGTCGGATTGCAAGTTCGTTGCCATTCGACATATGCTTGGCAAAAATAAGATGTACTAACGGGAGGAAATAATTATGGCTGCAAATAAACCAGTTATCGCCATTACAATGGGGGACCCATCAGGAGTTGGACCTGAAATCATCGTCAAATCGTTGTATGATCAACACATCTATGAAAATTGCCGTCCATTTGTCGTGGGCGACCTGAAAATTTTGAAAAGAGCATTAGAAGTAACCAATATCGAGCTTCAATTAAACAGCATTGCAAGTCCCGAAGAGGCAAAGTACCAATATGGAACCATCGATATTATCGATTTAGATTTAGTATCAGAGGATTTACCATGGGGACAAGTTTCTCCTGAAGCAGGAAATGCGGCATTCCGCTATTTAGAAAGAGCTATTTCCTATGCCAATGAAAAGAAAATTCAAGGAATTTGTACGGCACCATTAAATAAAGAAGCGCTCCATAAAGCGGGCCATATTTATCCGGGACACACTGAAATTTTAGCGGAATTAACGAACACCAAAGATTTCGCGATGATGTTATCTGCCCCTGGTTTACGCGTCATCCATGTGACAACCCATATTGGTTTGATGGATGCCATTAAAAAGAATAATGCGGAACGTCAATATACGGTGATAAAACTTGCCCATGATACATTAGAAAAGGCTGGGATTAAATCACCACGAATCGCCGTTTGCGGGATTAACCCACATGCTGGGGAAAATGGCCTTTTTGGAAATGGTGAAGAAGAAGAAAAAATTATCCCAGCTGTTGAGAAAGCACAGGCAGAAGGAATTAATGTACAAGGACCGCTTCCAGCAGATACTTTATTCTTTAGAGCAAAACGCGGTGATTTTGACATCGTTGTGGCGCAATATCATGATCAAGGGCACGGACCAATTAAGGTATTAGGTCTTGAAGCCGGCGTAAATATTACTGTTGGTCTTCCGATCATTCGTACAAGCGTTGACCATGGAACGGCTTTTGATATCGCTGGAAAAAATATTGCGGATGAGCTTTCGTTAAAAGAAGCGCTTCGCATGGCGATTGAATTAGCACCTGAAGAATTGTAATCAAATCCATCAAGCAAGAGGCCATATGAAAGGTCTCTTGCTGCCTTTGTATATTTCGATTGATGTGAAAGTTCCTTTATTCCGTGTTTAGTTTGAAAGGAGAAATGTATGATGTCATTACCGAAATTCGCCAAAATAAGACAAACATTTCATGTAGAAAGTCTAAAGGATATCCCTGGAACGGTTACAGAGCAATTTCTTCGTGTAAACGCCGATGAAAAAATAAAACCCGGCATGGAAATTGCCATTACCGCCGGAAGCAGAGGAATTGCCAATATTCCTTTAATCGTTAAAAGCGTGGCAGATGAAATTAAAAAAAGAGGGGCAACCCCGTTTGTCATTCCTGCCATGGGAAGCCACGGGGGCGCTACAGCTGAAGGGCAAAAAGAGATGCTGGAAGGATTAGGTATAACGGAAGAATACACTGGCTGCGAAATTCGTTCATCGATGGAAGTCGTGGAAGTGGGGGTCACGTCAGAAGGCATCCCTGTTTATGTAGATAAGATTGCGTACAATGCAGATGGAATCATCGTGATGGGCCGTGTAAAGCCGCATACAGATTTTAAAAATAAAATTGAAAGCGGCGTCTTAAAAATGGCGTCGATCGGCATGGGCAAACATAAACAAGCATTGGCTTTACATACATACGGCATTAAGGGAATCAGTGAAATGATGCCTGAAGTTGGAAAAGTCGCGATTGCCAATTCCAACACACTATTTGGTGTCGCTATTGTGGAAAATGCTCATGAAGAAACCGCCATCATTGAAGCAATTGAACCAGACCAAATTGAAGAACGCGAAAGAGAATTATTGAAAAAAGCCTTTGATTTAATGCCAAGTCTACCAGTCGATGAAATGGATATTTTGGTCGTTGATGAAATTGGTAAAAACTACAGCGGCACCGGTATGGATACGAATATTATTGGCAGAATTCGCGTTTTAGGAGTAGAAGAGCCTAAGAAGCCTAGTATCAAATATGTGATTGCTTCCAATTTAAGTGAAGTCAGCCACGGCAATGCGCTTGGGATTGGCTTAGCAGATCTAACAACGAAGCGTCTCTTTGAAAAGATTGATCATCAAACCATGAATGAAAATGTTATCACAAGTACATTTTTAGCTCGGGCTAATATTCCAATTGTTCTTGATAATGACCAAGAAGCACTTAAAGCTGCACTACGCGCTACCTGGGGTGTTGCCCCGGAAGAGGCAAGAATTGTAAGGATCCCAAATACCCTCCATATAGGTGAGTTATATGTCTCTGAAGTCATTTATCATGAGTTAAAAGATAAAGAAAATATCGAAGTATTAGAGGACCTGCATGAAATGAAATTTAATGAAGACGGCTACTTTCTGCCGATGGGGTGAAGAAAGTGAAGCAAGGGAACGGTTCGTTGAAGCAGAAGAACCGCCCCTGTGCTCTGAAAAAAAAAAGAGGATGAGCTGAAACTTCGGCTCATCCTCTCTTTTTGTCCAGCTCCAGCGCCCTAGCGGCTAGTGTCCTTCGCTCTCCGCCCTACGATAAGTCAACATCGAATCGCCTCCGGCTCTTCGTGTTTTCTTTATCTCAGTTGGAGCGCTCCAGGCCATACGCCGCTGACCAGGGCACTTGCGCTTTTCCTACCATTGTTTTGGCTCATAGTTTAGGTCGGTGAATAGTTGTTGGCGTTCTTTTTTTGATATGTCGCGCCATTGCCCAATCGGAAGATTCCCTAAATGGATATTCATGATCCGTGTCCGCTGCAGCCGCACTACCTCATAGCCAAGCGCGGAACACATCCGGCGGATTTGCCGGTTCAGTCCCTGTGTTAAGACAATTTGAAAGACATATTTGGACAACTGTGTAACTTTGCATGGGAGTGTTTTCGTATTAAGAATCTCTACCCCTGAGGACATTCGTTTTAGAAATTCAGAAGTAATCGGCTTGTCCACTGTCACAATATATTCTTTTTCGTGCTTGTTTTCTGCACGCAGAATTTCATTCACAATATCTCCGTCATTCGTCAGCAAAATTAAGCCGTCTGAATCCTTATCCAAGCGGCCAATATGGAAAATTCGCAACGGATGATTGACGAAATCAACAATATTTCCCTTTATATGTCTTTCCGTTGTGCTGGTAATCCCGACGGGTTTATTCAAGGCAATATAGACATAGTTTGCAGTGACATTGACGGGGCTGCCGTCAATGTGAACCAGATCCCCAGGTTCAACCTGACTGCCTATTTGCGCCACTTTCCCATTGATCGTAACTCTGCCATCACTAATTAATTTATCGGCCCCGCGTCTTGAGGCTTTTCCCGACTCACTAATAAACTTATTAATCCTAATGTTAACCACAACCTTAACCGGAGAATCGTATGATTAAGAATACCGCAACCACCGGCTGAATTTCAAGTAGCAGCGAATTTTTCTAGTAGTCCCTTTTGCACAGGGAAATCTTATACTTGAAAATATCGTTGTATGGTCATGGTTCAAATAGTATAGTAAAGATGAAAAAATCGCTAAGGAGAATGGATATGAGGGAGATTTCTTTTCGAACGAAGATTTATATTGGCGAAAATTCATTAGATAGATTAACACGAATCAAAGCGGAGCGAGTATTTATTGTCACTGATCCTTTTATTGAACAGTCCGGAATGGTGGCGGAAGTGACCAATCGCCTTGATCATATTGATAATGAGTATCATATTTTCAGTGATATTGTCCCAGACCCGCCGATTGAAACAGTGGCAGCAGGAGTAATGGCGATTCAGGACTTTAACCCTAGTGTGATGATTGCTATTGGCGGTGGCTCTGCCATTGATGCGGCAAAGGCAATGAAGGACTTTTCTCTTAAACTCTCACCCCAGCAAAGGGAGATGAAATTTATTGCCATCCCGACAACAAGCGGGACGGGCACAGAGGTAACAAAGTTCTCGGTCATTACGGATAAAGCAAATCATGTCAAGCACCCGCTTGTTGCGGATGGATTATTACCGGACGAGGCAATCTTAGATCCTACCCTTGTAAAATCAGTGCCGCAGGCGGTTACCGCAGATACTGGGATGGATGTATTAACCCACGCAATTGAAGCCTTTGTGTCGACCAAAGCGAATGATTTTTCCGATGCCTTTGCGGAAAAGGCTGTACGGCTCATTTTTGATTATCTACCAAGATGCTATAAGGATGGAAATGATGTAGAAGCGAGGGAGAAAGTCCATCATGCTTCCTGTTTAGCAGGGATGGCCTTTAATATGGTTGGATTAGGAATCAATCATAGCATTGCCCACGTGTGCGGTGCCCAATTTCACATTCCCCATGGAAGAATGAATGCACTTTTACTTACACAAGTCATTGAATTTAATGCAGAACTACGAGGGTTTTCAAGTGATGGATTTAGTGCTGCGGCAATGAAATACGCCCAGTTATCCAAAATCATTGGAGCAGCTCCTGCGACGACAAATACTAGATTGGGAGTTAATAGTCTGCTCCACCATATTAACCAATTAAAAAGAGAACTGCACATGCCAGTTACATTAAGGACATGCGGCATTACAAAGGAACAATTATTGGCGGCAAGCGAGGCCATTTGTGAAGCAGCGCTAAATGATGGCTGTACTGCTACAAATCCTAGAATTCCCACAGGCAAGGATATAGAATCAATCATAGAAAAAATAATATAATGCATTATTATAAATTTGGATTTTTCTTCATAATGATGATGCTTTCTACTAATGTCGAAAACTATTAATTTATTTTTCTAAAAAAATACAAAAATATTACAAGTTTTTCTTCAAATTATGACAAAAAATTTCGATTTGACATGTTATTGTAATATAAACTTCATAATTGGGGGATAGAGATGAAAAAGTTATCAGTTATTTTTGTTCTGCTATTAAGTATCTTTTTCTTTACAGTACCAGCAGATGCAGCTAGCAGTTCACAATTAATTATTATTAACAAAAAGACTAACACTCTAGCATTTTATAATGCTGGTAAGTTTGTCAGAACATTTAGCGTAGCAACAGGGAGATCAAGAGATTTAACTCCGGAAGGGAAATTTAGAATTGTAAATAAGATTGTTAACAGACCCTACTATACGGGGAATATTCCCGGAGGTGACCCACGTAATCCATTAGGAAACAGGTGGATGGGGTTAGAAGCAAATGGTACATATGGTACAACATATGCAATACATGGAAATGCTAATGAAAGTTCCATTGGCAAGTATGTAAGTTCCGGCTGTGTCCGAATGCATAATGAGGAAGTCCGTTGGCTGTTCGATCAAGTTGAATTGTATGCAACCGTCATCATTGCCTATTCCGACAGCAGCTTTGATGCTATTGCGAAGGCTAATGGTATTTCAGTCAATACAGACGGCTGGGTTAAGGTAAGTGGTGATTGGTATTACTATGCAAACGGGACAGTGAAAACTGGATGGCAGTCCATCAGTGGAAAATGGTATTACTTTAATGGCTCTGGCGTAATGAAAACAGGCTGGCAAAAGGATGGTAACAACTGGTATTACCTTGATTCCAGCGGTGCCATGAAGACGGGCTGGTTAAAAGATGGGGGCAGTTGGTTTTATTTGAGTTCCAGTGGCGCCATGAAAACAGGCTGGTTGAAAGATGGCGGCAGCTGGTATTATCTTGACACCTATAGCGGTGCAATGAGAACAGGCTGGGTGGCAGACGGCACCGGCTGGTACTATTTAAACAGTAACGGCACAATGAAAACAGGCTGGTTTAAAGAAGGAAACAGCTGGTACTATCTTGCATCAAGCGGTGTGATGAAAACAGGCTGGGTTAAAGATGGCAACAACATGTATTATTTAGATGATAAGAGCGGGATTATGAGAACATGCTGGTTAGCCAAAGACGGCAGCTGGTATTACCTCAATCCTTACAGCGGTGACATGAGAACAGGCTGGTTGAAGCAAACAGAGGGCTGGTATTATCTTGATGCTAATGGAAAAATGGTTTCCAATACAACGATTGATGGCTATGTCATTGGTGCAGATGGAATATGGGTCAAAGTGGAATATGTTGCTTTAGGGGATTCCCTGGCAGCCGGATTGATGCCAGATGGCCAAACAGATAATTTAGGTTATCCAGATTATATTGCAGAAAACTTTAGTAAATCCTATGATTTAATTGATTTTGATAACTTTGGTGTTTCTGGATTTACTACAGGGCATGTTATTGAGCAATTAAAAGACGCAGGTGTGCAAAAGGAAATAAAAGAAGCTACACATCTTACAATTGATATTGGTGCAAATGATCTGCTTCCAGTTATTCAAAAAGATCCGACTCAAGCCCCAGCGGCAATTGGTATGATTTCTGCAAATCTAAACGCAATTTTGGCCAAAATTGATGAACTGAACCCTAAGGTAAAGGTTTATGTTATGGGCTATTATAACCCATTCCCATACCTACCACAGGAACAGCAAGCACAATTAATTCCGGTGTTAACGGCTTTCAATGGTCAAATTCAAGCACAAGCGATACAACATGGCGATACATTCGTAGCAACGGATGCATTGATCGCGAGCAATTTCCAAGAGTATCTTCCAAATCCGGCAAATATCCACTTAAGCCTTACAGGATATCAAGCAGTGGCCGGAGAGTTCTGGAAGGTAATGAAATAATAAGCAAATAATAGTTAGTAAAGGCACCTGTTAAGGGTGCCTTTCTTTGTGTGCAAGATGTATTGAGAAGAAATTAGATTCCTGAGTCTAACTGAAATATTTGTAACATTCCATGGCTGTATACAGTATTGTAAACTTGTTTACTTTTTGTATACATTCTGTTTGCAAATTCGTTTACATGTATACAAACTTGTGCACATCCAATAACCGTGCGTTGTATACAAATTTGTCGTCAATGTTTACAATTATGTATACATTACTGCCGAAGTTTACAAATTGTTTACTATTTTACACACTCATTTCTTTTCTGCCTGCCTCATTGAAGAATCTAGTAATTTCCTATAGACTTAAATAGAAGGTACTAGAAATCTATTTTTTATAAAATAAATCTATTAAACGAAAAGGAATGATGTTTATGACTAAATCCAGGGTTGCCGCTGTAGATGTTGGAAATGACTCCATTAAGGCCATTTTCGGAGAATTAGAGTATGAATTAAATATTCCTAACATCGTTGCGAGAGACACAGAAGACCGCCCGGTAATTGGGATTGAAGAGCTTGACGATAAGAATCCGTTAGATGGGATTCATATCAAAGTCCACTCCCCTGCATTGAAGGAAAATAACGTCATTTATCGTGTCGGGAATCTAGCGACTAAAAGTAATAATGCCACCGAGTTAGACCCTGGCAGCAGCAAGTCTGAGGAAGACCAAACGTTAATCATGCTCTTTACCACATTGGCATTGGATGCGGTGAAACAAGAGAGTTTTCCAAAGACAAAGAATGTCATTGATGCCAGCTACACATTAGGTACCGGCCTGCCCCTCCGTGAAGTAAAGGAAGGAAAAGATGCCGGATATCGTTCAAAATTAGTTGGATCCGTCCATCAAGTTGAATTTTTAGTGACGCCAAAATATCAGGGATTAAAGGTAAATATTAAATTTAATGACGTAAAGGTCTATCCTGAAGGATTTGCTGCCTACATTAACCTGGTGATGGATAATAATTTAAAAATCATTAATAAGGATTTAATCGATAAGCGTATCTTAATTCAAGATATTGGCGGATTATCAACCGATATCGCGGTTATTAAAAATCGCAATGTTGATGATGATAAGGCACAAGGGTTTAACCTGGGGGTTTCTGAATCATTAGAAACGATTCGCGAAGAAATCAGAACGAAGCACGGAGTTGAACTGGACAGCCGCCGCGATGTGGTCGAAATTATTACGAGGAAAAACGATCGAAACCATATTATGGTCAAAGGAAGCAGGACAAGCGTTCACGATATTACTGATCGCATTTTGCTTGATTTAGCTAAAAAACAATATCGCTTATTACGGAATGTGTGGCAAAAGAACTCACAAACGGAAATCTGCTATTTTGTTGGCGGCGGGGCTCATGTCTTAAAGGATTATCTAAAAACATTAAATAATAATTTAGATGGCTACAATATTGAATTTTTTGAAGATGATAAGGAAAGTATTTGGATGATGGCAAATGCTTATTATAAACTCATTACAGATTTTGTCAGAAAAACGGAGAAGCCGAAAGCTGTACCTGTAAAGAGTTAATTAAGGTGATTCTATGAAAAAGACTGCTGCCAATGAAATTAATAGAGGCCAAGCGCTTTCCTTTCGTGTCCCTTCGGATACTCCTGACCATATCTTAAAACAGCTGCAAAAATTAAAAGAAACAGAGAGAAGAAATTTTTCAAGTAAATTGGCGGAGTTTGTGCTGCAAGGGGTTAACCAGTCATTTTCCAGGGAAAAGGAAACAATCACAATCCCCCTTCCAAGGAATTTAACGAAAGCCCAGCGAGATTGGCTGAAGCATGAGCACTCAGAGGCGTTGTTAGGAAGTATTGTCTATCAGCTGATTTCCGACCCGATGCGTTCCACCTCTTTACTGGCATCATTGAATAGTAATTCATTGGACATTGAAGAGGCTTTGTATCTTCAGGAGGCAGTATTTCCCGAGGAACTTGCCGTTTCCTCCGAAGAAGAAAGCAGCAGTCACGAGGAAATAGCCGCCGCTGTGATCGAGGAGACTCCAGCTCCCATTGATTTATCCGATATGGAGGACGACTTGAGTGAGTTTGATTGGGAAGGTGCGAAAAAGGAGCAAGTGGCTTCGCAAGAGGAAAATAAAGAGGAAGAGTATGATATAGATGACCTGCTTGGCGGGTTTTTGGCGAATATGAATAAGTAACTATTTTAATAGAAAGGGCCAAGCTCTCAGCAGCGGAAAATACCGCTTAGAGGATTGGCTCTTTTCAAAATATAAGAAATTTTAAATTTCGACTTTGAGAATTGTCCAGCTCCAAAGCCCTAGCGGCTATTGTCCTTCGCTCTCCGCCCTACGATAAGTCAACATCGAATCGCCTTCGCTCTTCGTGTTTCCTTTATCTCAGTTGGAGCGCTCCAGGCCATACGCCGCTGACCAGGGCGCTTCCGCTTTTCTAATTTAATGCTTATGATTCGGTAATTTTTTACCGGGGTGATTGTCGCCTTGCTTTTCCCGATTTTTTCTGTCCTTTTCCTGGTTTTCCTGAAGCTTTTCGACAAACTCGTGGGTGCTTTTGTTGTTATCCATATCGCTAAACCTCCTTGATAATTGAACCAATGTTAATGTAACCAGTCGGCAAAGAAAACATGCAGGCAAAAAAAAATCTCCCTAGTAGGAGATTTTTTAAATTACACCCTGTGCGATCATCGCGTCAGCAACTTTCGTGAAACCGGCGATGTTGGCGCCTACGACCAAGTTACCTGGGAAGCCGTATTCTTCAGCTGCCTTTACACTGTTTTGATAAATATTAATCATGATTTGGTGGAGCTTGGCATCGACTTCCTCAAAAGTCCAGGACAACCGCGCACTGTTTTGCGCCATTTCTAAGGCGGAAACGGCGACACCGCCAGCATTGGCAGCTTTACCTGGTCCAAACAGCACCTCGCTGTTGAGGAATACATCAACGGCTGCTAATGTTGAAGGCATATTGGCACCTTCACCAACCGCTTTCACACCATTTGCCACAAGTATTTTTGCTGATGTTTCATCAATTTCATTTTGGGTCGCGCAAGGTAAGGCGATATCACATGGAATCGACCAAATCCCTGAGCACCCTTCGAAATATTGGGCATGCGGGTGGTATTTCACGTATTCGCTAATTCGTTTCCGATCAACTTCTTTAATTTGTTTGACAGTTTCTAAATTGATGCCAGTTTCATCATATATATAACCATTGGAATCACTGCAGGCCACAACCTTAGCGCCAAATTGCGCTGCTTTTTCCATCGCATAAATGGATACATTACCCGAGCCGGAAACAACGACCGTACTGTCGCAAAAGCTTAAGCCTTGATCCTTTAACATTTCCTGAACAAAATAGACGGCACCATAGCCGGTGGCCTCTGTACGTGCTAAACTTCCGCCGTATCCCAAGCCTTTTCCGGTTAAAATCCCTGCCTCAAAGCTGCCGCGGATTCTTTTATATTGGCCAAACATAAAGCCGATTTCTCTTGCCCCAACACCGATATCCCCTGCCGGTACATCGACATCCGGACCAATATGGCGGTAAAGCTCTGTCATGAAGCTTTGGCAGAAGCGCATGATTTCGCCGTCCGATTTTTCCTTCGGATCGAAATCAGAGCCTCCTTTTCCGCCGCCAATTGGCTGACCGGTTAAGGAATTTTTAAAAATTTGCTCAAAGCCTAAAAATTTGATAATGCTGGCATTCACAGACGGATGGAAGCGTAAACCGCCTTTATATGGACCGATGGAACTGTTGAACTGTACGCGGAATCCGCGGTTTACTTGCACTTTTCCACAATCGTCTACCCAAGGAACGCGAAAGGTAATGACCCTTTCCGGTTCAACGATTCTTTCAAGGGTCCCCTGCTCGATATATTTTGGTTGTTTGGCAAAAACAGGCACGAGTGAATCGAAAATTTCCTTTACTGCCTGATGGAATTCACTTTCAAACGCATTGCGGTTTTTCACCGTTTCGAACACACTTTCTACATATTCCCTTGCAGCCTTTGTACCTGATTGTCTAACATCTTCAATTGTTTGCATGGAATTCACTCCTTTTACAAAAATAAACATTTATATACTGAATATTCTTCATATTATTATCGTTTTATTTTATAATTGATAAATAATCTGAGCAATATGGAAAATAGATAAGATTAATGCCAAAAATAGATTGATTAAAAAAGAGGAGGGATTTGGTGGAGTTAAGACAGATTCACTATTTTATTGAGGTCGCCAAAAGAGAGCATGTAACAGAGGCTGCCCATGCCCTGCATGTCGCCCAATCAGCCGTGAGCAGGCAGATTGTTAATTTGGAAGCGGAATTAGGGGTAGATTTGTTTATCCGTGAAGGCCGAAATGTCAAACTGACTCCGATTGGTGCCTTGTTTTTAGAGCAGATGCAGCAGGCGATGAAGCTGATTGATAATGCCAAACGAGAAGTGGAGGAATTTTTGGACCCGGAAACCGGAACAATTCGCATCGGCTTCCCGAGCAGCCTGGCAGCGTATACCTTACCAACTGCCGTTTCAGCGTTTCGTGAGCGCTATCCCCATGTTAAATTCCAGCTCCATCAAGGTTCCTACCAATCGTTAATTGATGGTGTGGGAAAAGGCGATTTTAACCTTGCCCTTCTCGGCCCAGTGCCTAAGAAGGAAAAGAAAATTAAAGGAACAACATTATTTACTGAAAATATTGTTGCCTTATTGCCGCACACCCATCCCCTTGCCACCAAATGTATTTTAGCATTAAGTGAATTAAGGGAAGATTCCTTTGTTCTTTTTCCAAATGGATTTATTTTACGAGAAATCATTGTCCATGCCTGCGCACAGCTTGGCTTTGAACCAAAGGTGTCATTTGAGGGGGAGGATATTGATGCCATCAAAGGCTTGGTTTCTGCAGGGCTTGGCGTGACACTTATTCCTGAAATCACGCTAATTGACAGCCTCCCGAGGTCAACGGTGAAGATCCCGATTACAGAACCGAATGTAACAAGAACTGTCGGTGTCATTATCCCAAGTGAACGTGAGCTGCTGCCGACAGAAAAGCTTTTTTATGAGTTTTTGGGAGAGTTTTTCAGCATCCTTGACAGGTATCAAAATTAACACTGCCCCCGAAGTTATTGGATTTAAACGTTACCATCTTACATATGTATTAAAGTAAGAAGCGGCTGACACAGTTGCTTTTGGAAAAAATCAAGTGATGGTGGTGGTTTCAAACAATAACGAGGGGGATGCGGAAGTGGTAGTAACGATCTTAATCTTTCTTTTGCTTGTCTTTATTGGGGGGCCGCTTTGTTTCTTTCTTTGGCTTCGGAATTTGGCAAAGAAGCCGCAGCATTCGATTATTCGCGCCTATCCTTATTTTGGCTGGATGCGCTACGTTCTGGAAATGATGGGGCCGAAGTTAAGGCAGTATTGGTTCGACAGTGATAATGGCACTGGGCCGTTTTCTCGTGCCGATTATTTGGGAATCATTTTTTCAGCGAAATATCGTACGGATTTGATCAGCTTTGGCTCAAAGCGGGACTTTGAAAAACAAGGTTACTATATCGCCAATGGCTTGTTTCCGCTGTTGAATGAAGAATTGCGGGTGGACAACGAAGAAAAAATTCATGCGATGAAATACAAGATTGAACATGAGGGTTTGTTCACACGACGTGAGAGTCTTGAAGGAGATCAAATTACCCGTTGGCTTTATCCCAACGAGGACACGATTATAGTTGGTGCCGAACGGGAAAATCCCTGGATGCTTCACGGACCTTTTGGGGCTTCGGCCACATCGTATGGTTCGGTTGGCGAAAACTATATCCTTTCCACCGGCTATGGCAGCAGGATGGCAGGTGGATCCTGGATTAATACAGGTGAGGGCGGTATAGCTCCTGAGCACTTAGAAAGCGGTGCTGATGTGGTTGCCCAAATCGGTCCGGGGTTATTTGGTTTTCGGAATGAGGATGGTCATTTTTCACTGGAGGAATTTAGGAAGCATGCACAGCAGCCGGTGATCAAGGCATTTGAACTCAAATTTGGCCAAGGGGCAAAAATTCGCGGCGGCCATTTGGAAGGTTCGAAGGTGACGGCAAAGGTGGCACGAATTCGTAAGGTGAAGGAGGGCCAAACCATCAATTCGCCCAATCGTTTTTCGTTTTTACATAACGAAACCGAAGCGCTCCAGTTTATTAAACGGCTGCAGGATGAAGGCGGGAAACCCGTTGGGATTAAAATCGTCGTCGGCTACGGGTCAAACTTGGATGCCTTGTTTGCGGCAATGAAAGGAATGCACATCTATCCTGATTTTATTACGGTTGATGGCGGTGAAGGCGGAACCGGCGCCACCTATAAGTCGATGGCAGACAGCATGGGGCTTCCCCTTTATCCGGCCTTGATTACCGTTGTCGATAAAGCCCATCAGTTTGGGGTTCGCGATAAGCTGAAGATTTTTGCCTCCGGGAAATTGATTTCTGCCGATAAAATAGCGATTGCACTGGCCATTGGTGCGGATGCCGTCAATTCAGCGCGCGGTTTTATGATCGCGGGCGGCTGCATCATGGCGATGCAGTGTCATACCGGCAAATGCCCGGCAGGCGTGACAACGACAGACCCGAAGCATCAAGAAGCGCTGGTCCCGGAGGAAAAGAAATGGCGGGCCATGAACTATATTATCAATGTCCGCCAGGGGCTTTTTGCCCTGGCAGCCGCTTGCGGTATCGATACACCGCGTAAATTCACTCGTGACCATATTGTCTTTAAAACGGAATCAGGCCAAGTGGAAAGACTCTCCGAACTGTTCCCCCTTCCTGATTCTTCAGGACGGAGAGAAAAATGAGGCTAAAATTCTTGCCATGATGGGAAGTTAGCATTATAGTCATGGTGGAAATGTTTACTACTAACTACGAAACTATTGGAATAGGTGGTGGGCTATGGAACTGCCTGCTAATATGGTCCATCCTGATGGCACATTAAATGAAGAATTAATCCTGAAAAAAGAACCCCTTTATCAGGGGATGAACGGGAGATTTGTCGAAAGGTTCTATCTTCCCACTAAAGAAAGTTATATTTTTAAGCCATTAACGAATAATGGCCAGTTAGGCAAAGAAGTATGGGTCCACGAGCAAGTTCTTCCCCTCTTCCCGGCTATTTTTCCAAAAATACTCTCGTATTCGATCAATGATGAGCCTGTAAGAAATTGGATGATTCTTGAGGATCTTGGTCAATTGTCGCATGACTTTAATGAAGACAGTGCACTGGGTGCGGCCAAATGGGCGGCCTGGTGGCATTCCTTGCCGATTGAAAAACTTGGCGATGTACCACGTGTGGGTTTGAAACCGCAGTTTAAGGAGATTGTTACGGATATTTGTAGGCGGAAGGATGAATTCCTTCGCTTATTGCCAAGTCTCGGAATGGAAAGGAATCTTGTCGATATGATTTATGCATTGCTTGATAGATTCGTATTTTCAGAGAAACTAGTATTGACTCACGGCGACTTACATTCAGGGAATTTTGCGATGGCGAAGGGTCAGTTGATGATTTTAGACTGGGAGCACACCCATTTAAATGTGCCATACTGGGATTTGTATCATCTGATTGATATGTCGCATCCGCTTTTTCCGAAAAAAATGACGGTTTCGTTTCGCGAGAGAATCTTATCTTCGTATCTGGATCAGATTGAATTTGAGGTAGATCGTGATGCGTTTATGAAGGAGTATTATTTGTTTGCTGCCGTGTTTTCGATCTGGATGATTTTGCTTATTCAGAAAGACTTGCAGGGAAATGGCGGGAAATGGTCTGCTGTGCAGTTGCAGGCACAGCTGCAGGAGACGGTTGCAAGCCTTAGACAGTGCGGTGCAGCCCTTGTGTATGGAAAAAGCTAACCCTTAGTTTGATTCGGGTTAGCTTTTTTAGCTTATGCTTTTTGCTCTGTAAGTTTGATAATTTCAATGATGGTATGGGTTGCTTTAACCATATTATCAACGGAGATAAATTCAAATTTACCGTGGAAGTTTTCGCCGCCGGTAAAAATATTCGGTGTTGGCAGCCCCATATAGGATAGCTGTGAGCCGTCGGTGCCGCCGCGGATTGGTTTGGTGATCGGAGTGATGTCCAAATTAACCATTGCTTGGTGGGCGATATCGACGATCTCTTTAACCGGTTCAATTTTTTCTCTCATGTTGTAATACTGGTCATTTAATTCAAGCAGGATCTTGTCTTGGCCATATTTCTCTTTTAAGTCACTCACAATGGCCTCGAGGTCGGCCTTACGGGCATTGAATTTCTCCCTGTCATGGTCCCTGATAATATAGTTAAGGTTTGTTTGCTCGACATCCCCATTGAAGGAAAGCAGATGGAAAAAGCCTTCGTATCCTTCGGTATGCTCTGGGACTTCTTGTGCTGGAAGTTTGCTATGTAACTCCATTGCAATTTTCATTGAATTGACCATTTTATTTTTCGCTGAACCAGGGTGAATGTTATTGCCTTTGATGGTAATTTTGGCCCCTGCAGCATTGAAGCTTTCGTATTCGAGCTCCCCTAACGGACCGCCGTCAACGGTGTAGGCATAGTTTGCATTGTAGGCCGCAACGTCGAACTTATGTGGTCCTCTGCCAATTTCCTCATCCGGTGTGAACGCAACGCGGACCTTACCGTGCTTAATTTCCGGATGTTTAATCAGGTAGGCCATGGCGGTCATGATTTCGGTGACACCGGCCTTGTTGTCCGCGCCAAGCAGCGTCGTGCCGTCGGTTGTAATTAAGGTGTGGCCCTTATATTCTGGCAGGCTTGGAAAGTCTTTCGGTGACATGATTACCTTTAGCGCCTCGTTTAGGACGATTTCCCCGCCATCATAGTTTTCTACGATTTGCGGATTCACGTTTTTGCCAGTGAAGTCAGTAGCCGTGTCGACATGGGCGAGGAAGCCGATCGTTGGTACAGTTTTGCTGGTGTTTGCGGGCAAGGTCGCCATCAAATACCCATTTTCATCTAGTGTTACTTCATCCATGCCAACTTGTTTTAATTCTTTTTCTAGCATGTGCAGCAATGTCCACTGACCCTCAGTTGATGGACAGGTCTCACTGCTCTCATCCGATTGCGTGTCCACCTTTACATAGGAAGTAAATCTTTCAATTAGCTCATTTTTCACCTATAACGCACTCCCCTTTTTTGTTTTGTTCATGATTATTTTATCACTATAGGAGAGCGGTTACACGTTTTTGCAGTCATTTGCCGCTTGATTAGTGATTACTTGCGGATAAGCGCCAATAACTTGCGAAAGGCGAAGTTACTTACGGATAGGCATAAATAACTTGCGGATAAGGCAAAGTTACTTGAGGATAAACATCAATTACTTGCGAAAGCCGCGATGACTTGCGAAGGTTGTCAATCTTTCATTCCTAATATCAGACATCGTAGCACATTCCAAAAAGGCAAACTATAAAGTTCATATTTTTGTAAAAAAAATACATTGTACACCATTGACCGGTGGGGTCAACGGGATTATAATGATGCCATTAACATCAATATTGACTGATATGGTCAACGTCAAGAAATGGAGGGCTGTCACAGTGTTTTCGAAGTTTCTCAACATAGATCAGGAAAAACAAGATCGAATCATCAATGCCGCTATAAAGGAATTTGCCCAGAAAGGATATGACCGGGCATCGACCAATGAAATCGTGAAAGAGGCCGGTATTTCCAAGGGGCTGTTGTTTCATTACTTTGGAAATAAAAAGCAACTGTTTTTATTTTTATTTGATTATTGTTACGAGATTATTGCGGAGCAGTTTTATCAAAAAATTAACCTAAATGAAAAGGACTTTTTCACAAGAATTCGGCAGGCAGTTATGATCAAAATGGAATTGCTCACCACCTATCCGGACCTCTTCAAATTTATCGAAGAGGCTTATATGGAGGACTCAACTGAAGTAAAAGTCGAGGTAGATAAACGGGTAAAAGAATGGAATGACGCCAATTTTGGTAAAGCATACGAGGGCATTGATTTTTCAAAATTCCGAGATGACATGGATATCAAAAAGGTGCTTAAGATTATAACCTATACCTTTGAAAAGTTGAGCGAAGAGGAGCTTTTAAAAGCAAAGCTGTCACCAACGCATCATGTTGATTATGAAAAGGTATTTTTAGAGGCAGAAGACTATTTTGAGATTTTCACCAAATGTTTTTATAAATAAAGGGGGCACTCCAAGATGAATGTGATCGAAATCAAAAATCTTACAAAGACGTACGGCAAAGCAAGAGGAATCACTGACATCAGCTTTCATGTCGAACAAGGGGAGATTTTTGGCTTCATTGGGCCAAACGGTGCTGGTAAATCTACAACCATCAGAACGCTATTATCGCTCATTTACCCCACCAGCGGCAGTGCAACGATTTTTGGCAAGGACTGCATTCAATTTGCCCCGGAAATAAAAAAGGAAATCGGCTACCTGCCGTCTGAAGTTTTTTATTATGACAATATGAAGGTAAAGGATCTATTAAAATATTCCGCAAGTTTTTATAAAAAGGATTGCAGTAAGAGAATCAAAGAATTAGCGGACATCATGGACCTGGATCTCAATAAAAAAATCGATGACCTTTCATTGGGAAATAAAAAGAAGGTTGGGATTGTACAAGGGCTGCTCCATGAGCCAAAACTCATTATTCTTGATGAACCAACGAGCGGTCTCGACCCATTAATGCAGCAAAAATTCTTTGAACTCCTTGAAGAAGAGAATAAGAAGGGCGCGACGATTCTCTTTTCGTCGCATATCCTTAGCGAGGTGCAAAGACTATGCAATCGCGTTGCCATCATTAAAGAGGGCAAGATTGTTACCGTTGAAAAGATTAGTACCTTACAAGAAAACAATTATAAAAAGTTCAAAATCGAAACGAAATCGCCCCTTGACTCGAATTACTTTAATCTCAGCGGTGTTAACAATTTAACGGTTAACGATAACGTTACCAGCTTTATTTTTAAAGGAAATATTAATGATGTCATGAAAAAGATTGCAGAGATTGAAATCGCCAATCTGTGGATTGAGGAGCCGGACCTTGAGGAGATCTTTATGCACTATTATGAAAAGGAGGCATAGTAAGCTATGAATATCTTTTTACATGAATTGAAGGCTTATCGGAAGTCGACGATCATCTGGTCGTTCTCCTTAGTGTTGATCATTGTTCTGTTTATGTCGTTCTATCCCTCTTTTGCAAAGGATGCTGAGGGTTTTAAGAAAATTATGGAGGGATATCCGGAGGCGATCAGAAATGCTTTAGGGTTTAGCCTGGGGAATTTCTTTACCATTGTGGGTTTCTACTGCTTTCCATTATCGTTTATTACGCTGTGTGGTGCGATCCAAGCGATGAATCTGGGAACCAGCATTGTCAGCAAGGAAGTCCGTGAGAAAACGGCGGATTTTCTGTTAACGAAGCCCGTTACCCGGACAACGGTTTTGACCGCTAAGCTAGTGGCGGCATTCAGTTCTATCGTCATCACCAATATTGTATATATAGCGGCAGCAAGCATCATGGCCTTTCAAGTGAAGACGGATGACTTTAGCTTAAAAGTTTTTGTCATGCTTTCGCTTACGATGTTTTTTATTCAACTGATTTTTCTGGCGTTAGGAATCATTATTTCCGTGATTGTGCCGAAGATTAAATCCGTGTTGACCGTGTCACTGGCGACCGTTTTTGCTTTTTACTTTATCGGCATGCTCGCCGATACGTCTGGTGAGGATGCGAAACGATATTTTTCGCCGTTTAAATACTTTGACACCGCTTATATCATTAGACACTCCGGCTTTGAAGCGTCCTTTTTGATTGCCGGTGCCATCATAATCATTTTCGCCATTGCGGCCAGTTATGTTATTTATGCTAAAAAGGATATTCATGCTGTTTAACATGGGGGTGTTTCAAAAGTGAATATATTTAGAAAAGAAATGAAGTCACATCGAAAATCACTTATTTTCTGGTGCATTGGTGTATTCCTGATGGTGGTGTCAGGAATGGCAAAATATGATGCGTATTCGTCATCGGGACAATCGATCAATGATTTGGTGGCCGATCTGCCCCAATCATTACGAGCAGTTCTAGGGTTCGGTGCCGTGGATTTATCGAAGGTTGGCGGCTATTATGCCTTACTGTTTCTTTATTTGCTATTAATGGCGACCATCCACGCGGCGATGCTTGGCGCCACCATCATTGCCAAAGAAGAGCGGGACAAAACGTTTGAGTTTCTATTTGTAAAGCCTGTGTCAAGGACGACCATCATTACCGCAAAATTAGCGGCGGCATTCACGAACATCGTGATTTTTAATCTCGTCACCTACTTTTCATCGATTATTCTGATCGCCAAATACAACGGTGGAAAATCAATCAATGGCGATATCGCCCTATTAATGATAGGAATGTTTATATTGCAGCTGTTGTTTATGGTAATCGGCAGTGCGCTTGCTGCGGTAAAAAAGAAACCAAAAACAGCTGCATCCCAAGCTACAGGCATTCTTTTGCTTACGTATATGTTATCGATTGCGATTGATTTGAACGAGCACATTGAAGGCTTGAAATATTTGACCCCGTTTAAATACTTTGAAGCCAAAAATGTGATGTTTGGTGGCGGGTTGGATTTCGTCTTCGTTGTCATATCTACCGTTTTGATTGCCGTGCTTTCCTATGTAACCTATGTTTTTTATCAAAAGAGAGATTTACACGTATAAAAAAAAGACCGATCTCGGTCTTTTTTTAAAGATAAGAGAGAATTAATTTCGACTTTGATAATTGTCCAGCTCCAGCGCCCTAGCGGCTAGTGTCCTTCGCTCTCCGCCCTACGATAAGTCAACATCGAATCGCCTCCGGCTCTTCGTGTTTCCTTTATCTCAGTTGGAGTGCTCCAGGCCATACGCCGCTAACCAGGGCGCTTCCGCTTTTATTTTTCCCTAGCCATTTTCACAAGTGTCTGGATGTCGCTTGAGAGTGACGGATAGTTTGGGGCATCCAATTTAATGTTGGCTTTAATTCCATCAATCAAGGGCAATGCCTTTGGGTTTGTAATTGTTAAGATTTGCACTTGGCCGTTAAAGGCCTTCCCCATCACCTCTTTGGCCCGATCCAAATTATCATCAGTATTCAATTTGGAAGGGTCGACCCCATCAAGGTTTCCTTTGCCGGAGAGTCCGGAAGTGTTTTTTAACACTTTGTTCTGCATCTCGTCATATCTGGTTGAGGTTGTTTCTTGCTGTGCCCTTGCGAGAATAATTGTATCATCGAGCACAAATACTTTTATCCCCGGGATCCCTTCCCCGGAAAGCCTTGATTCCAGGTGCGATGAAATTCCCCCATCATGCAAGCTAGAGCTTCCAATTAGGCTGTACACATTCGTTCCCACGCCGTTAGTTGTTTGGTTGTTAGCGTTTGTTGTTTTTTGCTTAGCGCGGTCAATACTTGGAATCACGTTTGGAGAGTCCGTAGACCCATGTACATGTCCATTTCCCTTCGTGTTTAAAGACTTTTCATAAAGGTTTTCAGCTGCTCCTACCCTATTCTCCCCTTGCTGCCCTGAGCAGGCAGTCAAAATGAGGAATGATAGTAAGAATGGTACACCACAGATTTTCCAGTTTCTTTTCATTATTTTTCCTCCTTTTTTTTATCATTGTTTCCTTTCCTTTTATAAGTATGAATGGTTTATTTTGGGAACATAATAAACCGAAAGAAAGGAATGACTGAAATTTTACGATAATTATCAAAAAAATCTGGAGGTGCACACATTGGTTGAAGAAAACAAAGAAAATCCAGAATCGTTATCAAGAAGGAAGTTTATTCGAAACACGGGTTACACGGTTGGCGGTCTTGCAATTGGCGGGGTAATAGGAAGTATTCTCCCCTTAGGAACTGCAAAGAAACATAAAGAAGAGAAGGCTGCCAATTTTAATCAAGCCCTTATGTATTTTACCCCTGAGCAATTTCGGGTTGTCGATGCGGCAACAGAGCGGATTTTTCCGAAGGATGATCATGGTCCGGGTGCAAAAGAATTGGGTGTGGCCTTTTTTATTGACCACCAATTAGCCGGTGAATGGGGATTCAATGGCAGGGAATATATGCAGGCCCCCTTTTTTCAAGGAGAAAAAGTGCAAGGCTACCAAGGCAGGTTAAAGCGGAGGGATATTTTCGATATTGCCATCCGTGAAATTCAAAACCACAGTAAAGACGTCTATAAAAAGGATTTCACTGCCCTAAAAGGAGAAGAACAGGATGCCATCTTAAGAGACTTTGAGGAAAACAAAGTTAATATCACGACCATTTCTCCGAGTGGATTTTTCCAAATGCTCAGGAGTGTCACCTTAGAAGGTGCCTACAGTGATCCGCTCTATGGAGGAAATAAAAATATGGATGGCTGGAAGATGAAAAACTATCCGGGCAGTCAAATGGCATATGCCAATATTATTGATAAGAAATTTAAGAAAGTGAAACCGCAAAGTCTTCAAAATCATATGAATCACTAAGAAAAGCGGAAGCGCCTTGCTCAGGGGCGACAGGCATAAGACGAGCCGGCGAGAAGGTTGCTCTTTAACCTTCTTGACGGATTGGCTTATGACCCCGAGCCCCTAGGCGCTGGAGCTGGACACTAAGAAAAGCGGAAGCTGCATATATTTCTATTTTAAAAAAGAAGGTGGAAGTATGGCGAGGAAATTGCCAAAAGTCGATGTTGTGATCGTTGGTGTTGGCTGGGCAGGCGGGATTATTGCCTCAGAGCTGACAAAAAAGGGACTTAAAGTAGTTGGATTAGAAAGAGGGAAAGAAAGAAAGACCGAAGATTACTTTATGGTGCATGACGAATTACGCTATGCCCTCCGATATGAGCTGATGCAAGACCTATCAAAGGAAACGATTACGTTTAGAGGCAATGAAAATATTCGTGCCCTGCCGATGCGGCAATACGGTTCGTTTCTAATTGGTGATGGCCTAGGCGGTGCGGGTGTCCATTGGAACGGGCAGACATTCCGCTTTTTGCCGTACGACTTTGAAATTTATAGTAAAACGGTTGAAAAATATGGAAAAGATAAAATCCCGGCGGATATGGCCCTTCAGGATTGGGGAATTACGTACGATCAGTTGGAGCCGTATTATGACAAATTTGAGAAGCTCGCAGGTATTTCGGGTGAGGAGAATCCCCTTGCCGGAAAACGGTCAAGTAAATATCCAACCCCGCCAATGAAAAAGTCACCGTCAATGGAAATGTTCGAGAAGGCCACGAAAAAAATGAAGCTCCATCCGTATATGATGCCGTCAGCTAACCTGTCCGAATCCTATACAAATCCGGATGGGATCAAACGAGCGGCCTGTCAATATTGCGGTTATTGCGAGCGCTTTGGCTGCGAATATGGGGCAAAGGCCGACCCTGTTGTCACTGTGATTCCTGTTGCCAATAAAACCGGCAATTTTGAAATTAGAACCCATTCAAACGTAAGAAGGATTTTAAAAACAGGAGACAAAGTGACGGGTGTCATGTATACAGATGTTACCACGGGTGAAGAAATCGAGCAGCCTGCAGATATTGTCGTTATGACTAGCTATGTATTCAATAATATTCGCCTGCTGTTAATGTCGGAGGTGGGCAAGCCTTACGACCCTAACACTGGAACAGGCGTGATTGGGAAAAATTACGCCTATCAGGTGATCAAAGGCAATGCAATCGGATTTTTCGATGATAAAGAATTTAGTACCTTTGCCGGTGCTGGTGCACTGGGAATGGTTATAGATGATTACAATGGTGATAATTTTGACCACGCAAATGTCAATTTTTTACACGGAGGGATGATCTCACTAAGTCAGACGGGACTAAGGCCGATTCAAAACAATCCGGTGCCCGGAGGCAAGCCAACCTGGGGGAAGGAGTTCAAGAAAAAGTCAGTCAAATATGCTAACCGTTTTTTATCGGTAGGTGCTCAAGGGTCTTCCCTGCCGTTTAAGCGTCACTTCCTTGACCTTGATCCAACCTATAAAGATGCATATGGAGACCCACTGATTCGCATTACCTTTGACTTTGAGGAACAGGACCGCCAGCTGGCAAGGTTTCTTGCGGACAAATGTGCAGATGTCCTAAAGGAAATGGGTGCGGATCATATTGATACGATGAAAGACTTAGGGCCATATGATATTACCACCTATCAATCAACCCACAATACCGGCGGTGTCATCATGGGAGCAGACCCAGCCACTTCCGCAGTGAATAATTATATGCAAATGTGGGACTTCGATAACTTGTTCGTGGTCGGGGCGTCCGCATTCCCGCACAACTCCGGCTATAATCCGACAGATACGGTTGGTGCGTTAGCCTACCGTGCCGCGGAAGGCATCCTTAAATACCATGACACGGGCGGCCAGGTTGTGTAAGCTGGTGATACCAGTGGAAATAATCCTTGGAATTGGATTTAACTATATCGATAATGTTAATATGGAAAAATAAACCGAAGAGGAGGAGAAATCAATGACAACACAAAATGAAAACAATACTTTGCCGCCAAAAACTTGTTCAGTTGAGCGTTTGGTTACGATGGAAAACGATGTGAAGAAGGTGCTCGCAGGAGAAAAAACAGCGACCCGCCGAAATGGCAGGTATGCCGACCCAGGCGAAATCATGACGCTTGAAAGCCGCCAGTTCGTGGTTGAAAAGGTTTATTCACAAAGCTTAGGGGAACTGACAGATGATGATGCTCGCCGCGAGGGCTTCGAAACGGTTGAAGAGTATAAGCAATCCATTCTTTCCTATCATCCGGGAATGCCGTGGCTGCCGCAAATGCGCGTCTGGGTTCATGAATTCCGCCCCGTTCAAGCTTAATAATTAGTTTTGCAAATGGTCCATTTTAGCAAATGGGCCATTTTTTTATTTTGAGTGACGAAATAATTGTTTATTTAGAGAAAACAAATTTATAATATCCTTATTAGAATTGTGACAAGCCGAGGTGGGGAATTCCATGAAGTTTTTAGCAAAATACATAAAGAAGTATTGGAAGTCTTTTAGCATTGCTGTCTTATTTCTCACCTTTGAGGCGATTAGTGATTTGATGCAGCCGACGATTATGGCAAAAATTATCGATGAAGGTGTTGCGGGCCGCGATATCAATTATGTCTTAAAAATGGGCGGTTTGATGCTGCTGATTACCGCTTTCGGTGCAGTGAGCGCCTCAATCAGAAGCGTAATAGCAAGCATTGTTTCGCAAAATTTTGGCACAGAGCTCAGGAGCGATTTGTTTAAAAAGGTACAAGCACTTTCGTTTAAAAACCTTGATAAGTTTGACCGCGCGTCGTTAATTACCCGCCTGACAAACGATGTCACCCAAGTGCAGGTATTTGTAAATGGGCTGATGCGCATCTTTGTCAAGGCGCCGCTGTTGGCCATTGGCGGGCTAGTGATGGCGGTACGGTTGAACCTCCACCTATCAGTCGTGCTAGCGGTTGTCGTGCCGATTGTAGCGCTATTAATCGTTTTTAATTTACGATTAGGGTTTCCCCTCTTTTCCAAGGTGCAAAAGGCACTAGACAGAGTGAACTCTGTTATCAGAGAGTACTTATCAGGTGTTCGCGTTGTCAAAGCGTTCAATCGCTTTGATGTTGAAATCGGCAAGTTCACAATGGCAAATGATCATTTTAAGGACCAATCGATCGCCGCAGGGCGCCTCATGGCAGCATTTAGCCCGGCGATTATGCTCACGGTAAATCTTGGCATCGTCGTCGTCCTTTGGATGGGCGGCTTAGGTGTTGATAGCGGTAAAATTCAAGTGGGCCATGTCATTGCCTTTATCAACTATATGACGCAAATCCTCTTTTCCTTGATGATGGTCTCGATGGTTTTCAATATGTTTGTCAGAGCGAAGGCCTCTGCCGGAAGAATTGACGAAATATTTTTACAAGATGATGATATTACCTGGGAAAATGAGACTGCACCACCATCTCATGCTGAAAAAGGCCGCATTGATTTTGAACATGTCTCTTTCTCCTATGAAGGAACGAGCGGTGAGCCTGTCCTAAAAAATATCAATCTCACAATCCTCCCAGGGGAAACTGTTGGGTTGATCGGCTCAACCGGTTCAGGGAAAAGCACGCTCGTCGGGCTGATCCCCCGCTTCTACGATGTCACGAGCGGGACGATAAAAGTAGATGGACAAGATATTAAACTTGTTAATCCAAAAAAACTACGGGATAAGATTGCGATGGTGCCGCAAAAGAATATATTGTTTACCGGCAGTGTCGCAGACAATATCCGCTGGGGAGAAGAAGAGGCAAAGCAGGAAGATGTGCTCGCTGCGGCGGCCATTGCCGGTGCCCATGACTTTATTGCGGCCTCCCCCGAAGGGTATCAAACGCAAATTGGCCAGGGTGGTGTTAATTTTTCCGGCGGACAGAAGCAGCGGATCTCGATTGCCAGGGCGTTAGTCAAAAAACCGGAGATTTTAATCTTAGATGATAGTACAAGTGCGGTGGACGTCGCAACCGAGGCAAAAATTAAAGAGGGATTGAAGAAATATGCCAAAGGGCTTACCTGTTTGCTGATTGCCCAGCGGATTACTTCGATTATCGATGCCGATAAGATTGTCGTTCTTGACCAGGGCGAGCTTGTTGGGGTGGGAACCCATACGGAATTAATCACGGAATGTAAGGTTTATCAGGAAATCTATCAATCACAGATGGGTAAGGAGGTATTGTAAATGTCGAAAGGAACAGAACAGGCACCAGCAGCCCCTCCAACCCTCCGGCCTGGCGGTGCCCATCGTCTTCGGGGCCCTGTCGTCAAGCCGAAAAACTTTAAAGGGACTTTGAAACGTCTTTGGCACTATTTTGGCAACGAGCGAAAAATGCTTGCACTGATCTTTTTCTTTATTATCATTGATTCGGTACTCATGCTCCTCGCCCCGTTTCTAATCGGGAAAGCCGTTGATGCCATGAGTCTTCATAATGGAAAGGTAGACTTTCCATTTCTTGAAATCATGATCATCGTTCTAACTTGCGCTTATGCGGCAGATGCAGCCCTCACCTTTTTACAAGGCTGGCTGATGGCCGGTGTGGCCGGGAGGGTGGTCAAGCGCCTAAGGGATGCCCTGTTTACGAAACTGCAAAAGCTGCCGGTTTCCTTTTTCGACTCACGGACACACGGGGAGTTGATGAGCAGGCTGTCGAATGATATTGATAACGTCAGCAACACGATTTCGCAGTCGACTACGCAATTAATGTCCGGGGTGATCGTGATCTTCGGGTCATTAATCATGATGTTACTGTTAAGTCCTGTGCTGACACTGGCGAGTTTAGTGACCGTACCGCTAGTTTTCCTGCTGACGCGGACAATTGCCAAACGGACAAGTGTCTTATTTAAAAATCAGCAAGTACAGCTTGGTAAATTGAATGGCCATATTGAAGAAACGATTTCCGGCATTGAGGTTGTGAAGGCCTTTAATCATGAGGATAAGGTAGTCGAAGAGTTTGAAACGGTGAACACAAAGCTTCGTGATGTCGGCCTCAAGGCGCAAGTTTGGTCAGGTTTTTTGATGCCGATTATGAACGTCATTAATAATCTGGGCTTTGCCATTGTTGCCGTCATTGGCGGCATCCTTGCTGTCAAAAGTTTAATCACGGTTGGCGCGATTGCCAGCTTCATCACCTACTCGAGGCAATTTGTCAGGCCGCTTAATGACCTTGCTAACATTTTTAATATCCTTCAGTCTGGTGTGGTCGGTGCAGAGCGCGTCTTTGAAATTATCGATGAACAAGAAGAACCTGCAGATTCGCCAAACGCAGTGCCCTTGGAAAATCCAAAAGGCCATGTTGTCTTTGAAAATGTCAGCTTTGGTTACCGTCCGGACGTACCCATTTTAAAAAATGTCAGCTTCGAAGCGAATGTCGGCAGCAGTACCGCCCTTGTTGGTCCAACAGGAGCCGGAAAAACGACGATCGTCAACCTCCTGACGAGATTTTACGATGTGACAGAAGGAAGAATCCTGCTCGATGGCCGCGATATTCGCGATTACACAAGAGATAGCTTGAGAAGATGCTTTGGCTTTGTGCTTCAGGACACCTATTTATTTTCAGGAACAATCAAGGAGAACATCAAATACGGGAAACCGGATGCTAGCGATGATGAGGTAGAACAGGCTGCGAAAATGGCCAATGCTGATGTATTTATTAAACGGCTGCCGAATCAATATGACACGGTTCTCTCGGAAAATGGCGGCAACCTAAGTCAGGGACAGCGGCAGCTGCTCGCCATTGCCAGGGTGATTTTAGCAAAACCGGCCTTGCTCATTTTAGATGAGGCCACGAGCAGTATTGACACAAGAACAGAGCTTCATATTCAAGAAGCCTTGTTAAAATTGATGGCGGAGCGGACGAGCTTTATCATTGCCCACCGGTTAAATACGATTCGCGATGCCGATACCATCATGGTCATTGACAACGGGCAAATTGTCGAAAAAGGAAGCCATAATGTGTTAATGAACGCACAAGGCCGATATTATCAAATGTTTTATAACCAGTTTAAAAATATTGAAGGGGCATTGTAGTCAATTTTGCCTATATAATAAAAAATATACCCTCCATTCGTACTAGTATGGTAATGTGTATAAGGATATTGACTGAAAAATAGAGGGTGAAAGATAGTGAAAAAATGGAAGATTCTGTTAACCGTTTTCGTTTTAATTCTAGCCGCAGGTGGAGGAACGCTGTATTTTTTTTTAAATATTAAAGAATATAAGACGGCTGACAAAAAGGTGAAGGAAATTGTTCAAGGAGATTACACCATTAAATTACCCGGTGAGGAGGACACTGACAATCCTTCTAAAAGCAACGCTAATGGACAAGTTGCAGGGAGCACGGAATCAGGATTAATCGCTGTCAATAACAGTGGAGAAACTGACGGGTCAGAAGCAGGTAGGGATACAACAGGAGGAAATGCCGGCACGAGTGCGCAGCAAAGCAACAACCAAACAAATTCCTCCACATCCGAAAGCAGCAAGCCATCTGCAGCTTCCATTATAAAAAGATATGAACCGTCTTTTAGAGATTTAGAAAGCCAGGCAGACGGGAAACTTAATTCGCTTTTATCTTATGCAATAAATGAGTACCAGACAAAGAAGGCAAATAAAGAGGATGTTTCTTATTTCTATTTTTATTCAAAATATACCTCTGCAGCGAAAACACTAGAATCGAGTACAGATGCTTCATTCAATTATATTTACAATGCACTTGTTAACGAGCTGCAGCAAGCCGGGTTTAGTTCTAGTGAAGCCATGCCGATAAAAGATCATTATACTAGTTTGAAAAAGCAGAGACGTTCCGCATTAATGAATAAAGCAATGGCGAATTCTTGATAAGTTTGTCGAATTACGCATGAAACTATTGTATTAAATGGTAGTTTTATGTAAAATAGGACTGTTGCATCATAGCAAGCTAGTGAAAAATATGATAGGGGGATTAAAGTGAGAAAAGTTCTTGCCATAACAAGTTTTCTTTTCATGTTTTTGGTAGCAGTACTTCCGCAGCATATGGCGCAGGCGGCATCAACGTATACTGCATCAATTACCATTAATGGAAAAGACTACTTGGTTAACAGCACCAATAACAAAATTATTATTAATATTGATGAACTTGTTAACCAAAATAAATTAAGTGAAACAGACAAGGTTGAAAAGATTTCGATTACAACACCGAATGGTGCTAAGACAATCTCAGCAAAAGGGACTATATCTTATCTATTCCCGGAAGCAAAAATTAACGTTGTAAATAATAAAGCTGAATTGGTTGTTGCGGCTGCATTGGGTAATTTAGACCCGCAGCAGGATGGTGTAGCCATCAGCACGTTGCGTGAGTTCCTCTATCCGGTAAACAATCAGGTTACAGGACTTGGCACAGTTGACTACGGTGATAGACTAGAAGATTTAACTTTAGTGTTAAAAGCTACTAAACAATTAAATCTTGCTAAAGGCACGCCAGTAAATGTCACTGGTTTATCTTTGACTGCGAGCGGTAAAGAATTAAAGGCAGCAAAAATTGGTGATAACAAATTCCATGTAAATATTGCTGGTGTTGATGATTATGCATTATTCCAATCAATCAAGTTAAATTCAGATACGGCCACAACTGTTTCTGTTTTTGCTAGAAACTCAGCATTTTACTCTGATTTAACAGATGTTAAATTCCTTAACAAGGAAGCAGTCTTAAATCAAGAGAAAGTAACAAATTGGGCAGCAAAACTAGGGATTACAATTCCTGCAAACGCTGCTGTTCCAATGTTTATGATTAAGGACCTTCTAAATGAAACAGGGATCACTACGTTAAATGGTGTAGTGGCTGATAACAATGGCAATGAATCTCCGTTTTCTCTAACTATCCAAACTTATGGCTGGGTACAAGTAGGTGGTCAATGGATTTATGTAAAACATGATGGCAGTAGCGCGATTGGCTGGTTAAACGATAATGGCACATGGTACTACTTTGATGGCAATGGTGTCATGAAAACTGGCTGGATTAACGATGGCGGTAAATGGTACTTCCTTAATATATCAGGTGCAATGCAAACAGGCTGGGTATGGGACGGCGGCAAATGGTACTTCCTTAAAACAGATGGTGCAATGCAAACGGGCTGGGTATTTGACGGCGGCAAATGGTATTTCCTAAATGCAAGTGGTGCAATGGTTACCAACTGGTTGAACCAAAATGGCACATGGTACTACTTCAATGCAAAAAATGGTGATATGGCAACAAACTGGGCATCTGTAAACGGTAAGTGGTATTTCTTTGATGCAACTTCCGGTGCAATGAAAACCAACTGGGTATACAGTTCTGGTAAATGGTACTTCCTTGATGCCAGCGGTGCAATGAAAACTGGTTGGGTCTCTGTTGGTAACAAGTGGTATTACTTAAACAACAGCGGTGCAATGCAAACAGGCTGGGTTGTCGTAAACAACAAGTGGTACTACCTGTACAGCGATGGCCATATGGCTGTTAATACAAAAATCGGCTCTTACCGAGTAGGTAAAGATGGAGCTTGGATTCGCTAAAATAATAGAATAAGGGAATGCCTTGTGCATTCTCTTTTTTTTATTAGCAGTGACAGGTGTAAAGACACATGGTAAAATACTTTATGTTTAATAGTTTTATGACCCTTACTTAAAAGAGTGGAATATGGGGAATAATGTAAATAACTGTTACAGCATAGGGGGATCCGGATGAAGAATAAAAAGGAAATTTCAGAACGAAAACTGCTTGGGATTGCCGGAATGGGCTGGATGTTTGATGCCATGGATGTAGGCATGCTCAGCTTCATTATTGCGGCCTTAAAAGTTGAATGGGATTTAACACCGGGACAGATGGGCTGGATTGGCAGCGTCAATTCGATTGGGATGGCTGTTGGAGCCCTTATTTTCGGCTTAATGGCAGATAGAGTCGGCAGGAAGCATGTCTTTATTATTACGTTGCTATTATTCTCAGTGGGAAGCGGCGCTTCGGCCTTAACGACAACTTTTGCAGCATTTTTAGTGTTACGATTTTTCATTGGCGCTGGTTTAGGCGGGGAGCTCCCTGTTGCCTCCACACTCGTGTCGGAAAGCGTCTCTGCTGAAAAGCGCGGCCGAATTGTCGTTCTGCTTGAAAGCTTTTGGGCTGTCGGCTGGTTGGTAGCAGCAGTGATTTCGTACTTTATCATCCCGAAGTTTGGCTGGCAGATTGCCTTGGTAATCAGCGCACTTCCGGCGCTTTATGCCCTGTACTTGCGGATGGGGCTGCCAGATTCACCGCGTTTTACAGCGGTCAAGGATAAGAAAAAAATTTCTGCCTTCGAGGGTATGAAGAAATTGTGGTCTAAAGAATATAGGCGTCCAACAGCGATGCTGTGGATTGTCTGGTTTTGTGTCGTCTTTTCTTATTATGGCATGTTCTTATGGCTGCCAAGTGTGATGGTCATGAAAGGGTTTAGTTTAATTAAAAGCTTTGAATATGTATTGATTATGACACTGGCACAATTGCCGGGCTATTTTACAGCCGCATGGTTTATTGAAAAGTTTGGCCGGAAGTTTGTTTTGGTCGTCTACTTAATTGGGACAGCCGTAAGTGCTTATCTTTTTGGAGTGGCAGATTCAACAGCCATGTTGATGCTGGCAGGAATTCTGCTATCGTTCTTTAATCTTGGTGCATGGGGCGGCCTTTACGCCTATTCCCCGGAACAGTATCCTACCATAATCCGTGGGACCGGAACGGGCATGGCAGCGGCGATTGGCCGGGTTGGCGGAATCTTAGGGCCACTATTAGTAGGTAATCTTGTCGCACAGCAAGTATCCATTTCGACCATCTTTATGATTTTCTGTATTTCCGTCCTAATCGGCGCATTTGCTGTCTTCTTTTTGGGAAAGGAAACGAAAAGCAAAGAATTAGTATAACAATTTGAACTAAGAGATTCCTGATTCGGGTGTCTCTTTTTTTTGCCTTGCAAGCAGGAGAATCATATTTAGACAAAATATTTAAAAACGTAATTTCCTTTTGGATAAAAGTAAATTCTTATTCTCTATATTAGAATAAAGCGTTATCATGAGTAAAAACAGCACTTTTTACTATTTTCTAAATTATTTTAAAATAACGCATAAATAGACTAGACGAACTCAAAAATATTAGATACAATATTTTCAGAATATTATCTTTTTTGGCAACTGTAGGACAATTAGATTGGGAAAATTTTAAGAAAAACAGGGGGTATTGCCATGAGAAAGAAAAAATTAGCTGGTATTTTTATGTCGTTTATGGTAGCAGCAGGCGTGATGGCAGGATGTGGTAGTTCAACTTCTTCAAGTAATGGAGGGGAATCGGACAAGGGCGGAGAAATTAAAATTGGCGCCAACCTTGAGCTTTCCGGCGGTGTAGCATCCTACGGTCAATCAATTAAAGAAGGGATTGATTTAGCGCTCGAGGAAATTAACAAAGATGGCATTGACGGCAAAAAGCTGAAGCTTGTTCCATTTGACAATAAGTCTGAAGCTCCGGAAGCCATTAACGGTGCGACGAAGCTGATCAGCCAAGATAAGGTTGTCGCCATTATCGGGGCAGCTACAAGCGGAAATACAAAAGCACAGATTGAAATTGCTCAAAGCAATAATGTCCCAATCTTAACACCAACGGGGACGGCAGATGACGTGACGGTTAAAGACGGCAAATTAAATGATTTCGTCTTCCGTACTTGCTTCATTGACCCATTCCAAGGTACTGTAGCAGCGAACTTTGCGTCAAATGACTTAAAGGCAAAAACAGCTGCTGTCTTCATTGACAGTGCAAGTGATTACTCTAAGGGTCTTGCTGCTTCCTTTAAAGAATTGTTTGAGAAAAAGGGCGGAAAAATTGTTACGCAAGAGGCATATGTAGCGAAGGATACTGACTTCCATGCCCAATTAACAAACATTAAAGGGAAAAATCCTGATTTCATCTTTGTTCCTGGTTATTATGAAGAAGTTGGTCTAATTGTCAAGCAAGCTCGTGAATTAGGCATTGAAGTACCTATGATGGGTGCAGACGGCTGGGATTCTCCTAAACTAATTGAACTAGCCGGCAAGGATGCCTTAAACAATACATTTATTACGAACCACTATTCTTCTGGCGACTCTGATTCAAAGGTACAAGATTTCGTTCATGCATTTAAAGCAAAATACAAAGACAAGTCACCTGATGCCTTCAACGCTTTAGGATATGATTCAGCTTATTTCATCGCAGATGCCATTAAGCGTGCTGGCAGCGGCGATTCTAAGAAAATCCAAAAGGCACTTGCTGAGACAGATGGTCTTGAGCTTGTAACTGGAAAAATGAAGCTTGATAAGAACCACAATCCAATCAAATCTGCCGTCATTCTTGAGTACAAAAACGGCGAACAGACATTTAAAACGAAGGTAAGTCCTGAATAAAATATTAAGTGAATAGGGAGAGTCTCATCTCCCTATTCTGGTTTTTAAAAAAGGTTAGAAGCCCTTTCTAAGGAGTGTTTTCGACATGGAACAATTTATACAGCAGCTGGTTAACGGTGTATCCTTAGGTAGTATTTATGCGTTAATCGCCCTTGGTTACACAATGGTATACGGAATTGTAAAATTAATTAACTTTGCCCATGGGGACGTCTTCATGGTCGGTGCATTTATTGGATTTTATTCTATTACTATACTAGATTTAGGATTTTTCCCGGCTTTACTAATATCAATGGCTGCCTGCGCCATCTTTGGCGTGTTAATTGAACGGATTGCGTACAAGCCTTTACGGAATGCCACCAGAATCGCGGCACTCATTACGGCGATAGGCGTTTCGCTTTTTATCGAATATGGTACCATTTATATCCGCGGTGCCCAGCCGGAAGCTTATCCAAATGGGATTGTTCCATTAAAAAGCCTGGAGATTTTTGGCGTCAAAATCAGCGGCCAGTCCATCCTGATTTTAGGAGTATCACTCTTCTTAATGATTGTCCTGCAGTTTATCGTTCATAAAACGAAGATTGGCAAGGCGATGCGTGCTGTGTCCCACGACATGGATGCCGCAAAGTTGATGGGGATTAACGTCAACAATACCATTTCTGCTACCTTTGCGATTGGTTCTGCCCTTGCCGGTGCAGCCGGAGTGATCTTCGGTATGTACTATACGAAAATTGAGCCGTTGATGGGAATTATTCCGGGCCTTAAAGCCTTTGTTGCGGCAGTTCTTGGCGGGATTGGGATTATCCCGGGGGCAATGGCTGGCGGACTATTATTGGGTGTGATTGAAGCGCTTGTAAGTGCTACCGGAGGCTCTCTCTGGCGCGATGCCGTAGCATTTATCGTATTAATTCTAATCTTAATTTTCCGCCCTGCTGGCCTTTTTGGTAAAAATGTCAGGGAAAAGGTCTAGGGGGGTATGACGCGATGAATAGTTTAAAAAAAGCAAAAGGTTTTTGGGGCACAATGGGTGTTGTCGTGGTTTTTTCCGTTGTTACCCAATTTCTAATTAACGGGGGGTCATTAAACTCCTTTTATGTAAATGCCTTGTTTTCAATTGGCATCAATATCATTCTAGCCGCTTCACTTCATTTAATTATCGGCATTACCGGGCAGTTTTCGATTGGACATGCCGGCTTCCTTGCAGTTGGCGCCTATGCTTCCGCAATTGTGACAATGAAATTGGGTCTGCCTTTTCCGGTGGCCATCGTGGCCGCAGGTTTGGCCGCTGCAATTTCCGGATTGATTATCGGAATTCCGACCCTAAGACTAAGAGGTGACTACCTTGCCATTGCTACTCTCGGCTTTGGAGAGATTGTCAGAATCGTCTTTTTAAATATTGATTATGTCGGCGGGGCCAGCGGTATGACGGTTTCCCACATGACAACCTGGCCATGGCTGATTGCCTGTGTGGCCATCACGATTGTTGTGATTGTCAACTTTACGAACTCGACGCATGGACGAGCCTGTATTTCGATTCGCGAAAATGAAATTGCTGCAGATGCAATGGGGATCAATACGACTTTTTATAAAGTAATGGCCTTTATCATTGGTGCCTTCTTTGCCGGTGTTGCCGGTGCCTTGCACGCTCATAACTTTTATATTATCCAGCCGACAAACTTTGGTTTCTTAAAATCATTTGATATTTTGATTTTAGTCGTAATTGGCGGCTTGGGGAGTATGTCAGGTTCCATTATTGCGGCAATTCTCTTAACGATTATCTCAACCTTCCTCTCCAATTATCCGGAGGTTCGGATGGTTATTTACAGCCTTGTACTGATTGTGATGATGCTGTTCCGTCCGCAGGGATTGATGGGAACGAAAGAAATTACCTCTTTCTTAAAAATGGGGAAATCTGCTAAAGGAGGAGTGCAGCATGACGGCAAAAACACCGTTGCTTAAAGTTAAAAATGCCGGAATCCGCTTTGGCGGCCTGAAGGCTGTTTCGGATGTGAATGTAGAATTAAAACAGGGTGAACTTGTCGGTTTAATTGGCCCAAATGGTGCGGGAAAGACGACCTTTTTCAATCTATTAACAGGTGTTTATATTCCGACCGAAGGCAGTATTTCGTTAGATGGCGAAAGATTAAATGGACAGGCCCCCTATAAAATTACCAAAAAAGGGATTAGCAGAACGTTTCAAAACATTCGTTTGTTTAGTGAATTATCGGTGCTTGATAATGTAAAGGTTGCCTATCATTCGCTTGCTAAACATTCGATCCTTAGCTCCATCTTTCGCCTCCCCTCCCATTTTTCCGGCGAGAAGGAAATGGAGGAAAAGGCCATTGAGTTTTTAAAAATCTTCAAGCTTGAGGGGGTCATGCATGAGGTAGCAAAGAATCTGCCGTACGGTCAGCAGCGCCGCCTTGAAATTGCCCGGGCACTGGCAGCCGGTCCAAAGCTACTTTTGCTCGATGAACCAGCAGCAGGGATGAATCCCCAGGAAACGGAAGAGCTGATGAATTTAATTTCCCTGATCCGCGAGCGATTTGACCTGACGATTCTCCTTATTGAACATGACATGCTGCTCGTCATGGGCGTTTGTGAAAGAATCTATGTACTCGACCACGGCCAATTGATTGCCGAAGGTACACCGGAGCAAATCAGAAATAACCCGAAAGTCATCGAAGCGTATCTCGGCGAGGAGGTCTCGTAAAATGTTAAAAATAAATGATATTAACGTCTACTATGGAAATATTCATGCATTGAAGGGAGTTTCCCTTGAAATCAATCAAGGAGAAATTGTTACCTTGATTGGCGCGAACGGTGCCGGAAAAAGTACGCTGTTAAAAACGATCTCCGGTTTACTGAAGCCAAAAAATGGTGAAATCCTGTTTGAAAATGAGCACCTTGCCGGTAAGGTGGCCCAAGCGATTGTGAAAAGAGGAATTTCCCAAGTTCCCGAAGGCCGCAGAGTGTTTTCAAACATGTCGGTGGAGGAAAATCTTGAGTTAGGTGCCTACTTACGGAAGGATAAAAAGGGTATCCGTGAAGATTTTGAAAAGATCTATCAACTGTTCCCCCGCCTTTATGAGCGCCGTAAGCAGCTGTCCGGAACGCTTTCAGGCGGTGAGCAGCAAATGCTGGCGATGGGACGGGCATTGATGGCCAGGCCGCGCTTATTGCTGCTGGATGAGCCTTCGATGGGCCTTGCACCATTATTGGTGAAAACGATCTTCAATATTATTGGGGAAATTAATAAAACGGGGACAACCATTCTGTTAGTCGAGCAAAATGCCAATATGGCACTTTCGATTGCCGACCGGGCTTATGTCATCGAAACCGGTAAAATCGTGGCTGCTGGAACAGCGGAAGAATTGAGTCAAAGTGATCAAATACGAGCTGCCTATCTAGGTGGGCATTAAATGGTGTTGGGGGAGCCCAACACCTCTTCTTATTAAAAGGTTCTGACCTCTCAACTCATGTAGTTCAAAAATCAAATGAGGCAGAGGGGTCAGACCCATTGTTTTATATTTTCATCTTCCTTTGTTCAGGGTCAAGCTGGAATTGCCGGCGCCTTTGCGGGCTTAAGCGGTGCCTGATTTTGATCATGTAATCCTCGTAAAGCTGTTCGATGCCGACTAGGGCAAGGGAAAAGAAATTGGCGTAATTCTTTTGGACTTCCCACTTTAACTCGTTCTTCCCACAGATACTATATTTATTTAATTCATCAATTTCCTTTTGAATTTTTGCCAGTTCCACAGCTTGCTTACCCACAGGTAATGCAAGGACATGATCAATCTTTTCGATATAGGCCATTGACTTCTCAATTTTCGCTTTGATTTCTTGATAGCCTTCTAGATCAATAAGATTGTATTTTAGTTTAAAGTCATTTAGTTTTTCTGCCGCTTCATAAGTGGAATTGACAATATCATCCCGCGTCATATCTTTTGTTTCATAGCTTAGCATATGCTTCCAAGAAGGCTGGGTAATCGCCTTGCGGTGGTCCTCAAGGGTATGGCAGTATTTTTTATAGCCATGGATTTCCGGATGTTCAAATGCCGGGCTGGCCGGATCAAGGAATGGTGCCAGCGGTGCGACAAAGTAAAAGACCCTTGGATCCTTGTTGCAGGCAAGATGAATCGTTTCACAAAAATCAATATTTTCAATGGCGCTTTGATACGTCTGCCCCGGTATCCCGACCATGAAGAACAGGTCAATCTTTTTACAGCCATTTTTTAACGCGAAATTAAGCGTATCAATCACCTTTTGGTTTGTGCAGTTAAACTTTCCGTTATAGCGTCTGATTTTTTCATCATGGGTTTCGAGGGTAATCTCAATGCTATATTTTGGCACGCTGTCATTCATTTGATTAAAAAATTCCTCGTCCGCATATTGGAATAACTCAAACACAATTTCATTTTTTAGATGCAGTTTTTTAAGCCGGCTAAAAAATTCATTGACATACTCTCGGCCGCCCTGCCGTAGGTCATGAAGAATGAAAATCGGTGCCCGGCTGAAGCGTGAAATAAATTGAATGTCCTCGATCAGCTTCCTGGGTGATCGTAATGCCAGCGAATTGCGGTTGCAGTTTTGGTCATAGGCCTCCCTTGAACCTCCGCAGATCAGGCAGTTTTGCGTACATCCTCTTGCGGTTAAAAGGGCTGTGTTCGGGTATTGCAGCCAGCCGTTGTATGGCAGCGGGTCAAAGAAGTTGCGATATTTAAACACCGAGCGGATTGTATAGCGATACCCCGGTACATCGACATCATCCAAATCCTTTGGTACATACGTAAGCGGATTGAAGCCGTATTCCCCGTCCTTCTTCCAGGTTAGATTTGGAATATCGGCATAATGGCTATTACCTGCTTCAATTTTATTCATTAAAAGGAGCATTAGTTTTTCTGTGGAGTCGCCGCGCATCACGAAATCAATAAACGGGTATTCAATTAACTCTTTATGATAATAGGTTGCGGAAAGGCCTCCGAAGATCATCGGTGTTTCCGGATGGAGGTTTTTTACTATTTTTGCAAGCTCAATACTGCCGTGTGCATGCGGCAGCCAATGGAGGTCAATCCCGAATGCTTTTGTTTGGATGTTCTTTAATTTTTTTTCCACATCAAATGTTTCGCTCATCAGCATGCGGTTAGCAATGTTGATTATTTTTACCCTCAGCCCATACCGCTCCAAGTAGTCAGCGATACTTGTCAGTCCGATTGGATACATTTCAAACACGGGCGATGACGGGACAACATCGCTGATCGGGCCGGCGAGCAAGGAATTTTTTCTAAAGTCATACACACTAGGTGCATGCAGCAAAACCAGATCATATTTCATAAAAAATCACCTCAGGATTGGATTAGTAAAAGAAAGAGTTTAATTTTGTGATATATTTCACATATGTAAATAGTTTTTATGCAAGTACTGCTTTATGATAGATAAATATTTTAAGATAATTTAAGTTTACTATAATCATGGAGTAAGAGAGTGACAAACGGGTGACAAATTTTGGGTGATTTTGTGTAAATTTTGGAACATCTGTTATGATTATGACAATGCAAGGTGAATGTTCTGTGATGGAGGGTTTGGCAAATGGCACAAGCGAAAACAAATGCAATGCGGATTCTGGATGCAAAAAAGGTCAGCTACGACATGCATACATATGACAATAAAGATGGAAAAATTGATGGAATTTCGGTGGCGGAGAAAATTGGCCGTGACCAAAAGGAAGTCTATAAAACTTTAGTCGCCCAAGGGCATAGCAAAGCGGTCTATGTCTTCGTAATACCTGTTTCCGAAGAGTTGGATTTAAAAAAGGCGGCCAAGGCGGCGGGTGAAAAGAATGTGGAAATGCTTCCAGTGAAGGATATTCAGAAATGGACCGGTTACATTCGCGGCGGCTGCTCGCCGATTGGGATGAAAAAGGACTATAAGACTTTCATTGATGAAAGCTGCCTGCAAAATGAATCCATTGTTGTGAGCGCCGGGAAAATTGGCGTGCAAATTGTCCTCTCACCGGAGAGTTTAAAGGATCTAACTAAAGCGGAAATCATTGATGTGGTGAAATAGAAAATTTTCCTAGGCACTCACCTATAAACGGCTTAAGCATAGTATAGGTTGAAATGAACTTTGCGATTGTCACGTATAAGGGAGTGTTGATGAGTGGCAGGGAAAATTAAAAATTATTTTGCCGGCGGAAATACTGCGAGAGGCTTTCATAGTCTTTATGAATCCAATCTTCAAGGATTAGACCGGTTATTTATTCTAAAGGGCGGCCCTGGAACGGGGAAATCATCACTGATGAAGAAAATAGGCAATGAGTGGATCGAACAAGGATATAATGTCGAGTTTCTCCATTGCTCATCTGATAATAGTTCCATTGATGGTGTGCTGATTCCGGCGTTGAAGGTGGGGATTGTCGACGGAACGGCGCCACATGTAATTGAGCCGAAGGCACCCGGGGCGGTGGAGGAATATATTAACCTTGGTGAAGCCTGGAATGCCCGTGCCCTTAGTGTTCAGAAAAATGTGATTCAAAAGCTGACTAACGAGATTAATGCTTCCTTCCAAAAGGCGTATGCAACGTTTAAGGAAGCGTTGGAGATCCACGATGATTGGGAAAAAATTTATATTAACAGTATGGATTTTAAAAAGGCAGACAAACTGACGAACAAGTTAATTGAAACCTTTTTTGGAAAAATGAAATTGAATAAGGATTCGGATGTGCGGCATCGCTTCTTAGGGGCGGCGACACCGATGGGGGCAGTTGATTTCGTTCCGAATTTGACCGAGGAGATTCCGAAGCGCTATTTCGTTAAAGGCCGCCCTGGTTCCGGAAAATCGACAATGCTGAAGAAATTGGCAGCGGCTGCTGAACAGCGCGGCGTCGACGTTGAAATTTATCATTGCGGTTTTGATCCGCACAGCCTCGATATGTTGATTTTACGAGAGCTCGGAATTGCGATTTTTGACAGTACGGCACCACATGAATATTTTCCAAGCCGTGATGGCGATGAGATTATTGATATGTATGAGATCCTGATTGAGCCGGGGACGGACGATCTTTTTGCCGATATAATCAGTAAAATTGCCGCGAAATATAAAAACAAAATGACTGAAGCAACAAGTTATCTTGCAAAAGCAAAAGCGCTCCATGATGAGCTCGAAGCAATTTATGTGGCCGCAATGGATTTTTCCGTGGTGGAAAGGATTCAAGGACGGATTGCGGCGGAAATAAAAGAATTGGCGAATGCTAAGGGCTAAAAAAGTTGGGTGCCGATTATGATATCGGCACCCTGCTTCTATTTCTTCTCTTTCTGCGTGTGATTATTTTGGTTTCCTTTGCTGTTATCGCCGCTGACAAACTCTGTGGCAAATTCAGCTTCAGCATGCCCGGCCCGCGGGGAATTCTGGTTACGGCTGCCCTTATTGAACTTCTTGGTCATCTCGCTTCCCTCCTTTTCTGCTAACATTAGTGTGGCGCCAGTGGATTTGTTTATGCCATTTAATTAAAGGAGAAACTGGAATAAAGTAGAACTAGTACATAAGACTTTTGTGGAGAGGATGGATCATGATGACATCCAATATCGATTTATTGACAAAGCTGTTTGTGGAAAACCGCAATGAAACTGATGCCGAACCGATGAAGAAGTATATGAAAGGCCATTTTCCCTTTTTAGGGATCAAGTCGCCATTACGAAAGGAATTAGAAAAGCAATTTTTTAATGAAACGGGAATTTTAAAGGAGCCGTTTAACAAGGAATTAGTGGATGAGCTTTGGGGGAAAAATGAAAGAGAATACCAATATACGGCCTTGACATATTTGGAAAAAATGATGAACAAGCTGAAAAAAGAAGATTTGCCCTTCATGGAGTGGCTGATTACCACGAAATCGTGGTGGGATACCGTTGATGCAATTGCCCCAAAACCGGTTGGGAAAATTGCTGAGAAGTTCCCCGTGGTGGTGGGGGACACGGTGGATGGCTGGGCCGTTCACGACAACATGTGGCTCCGACGGGCGGCGATTCTTTTTCAATTGAAATATAAGCAGAAGACGAATGAAGAGCGGCTCTATCAATACATAAGGCAAAATGCCGGGAGTAAGGAATTTTTTATCCAAAAGGCGATTGGCTGGGCATTGCGTGAATACTCAAAGACGAATCCCGCTTCGGTGAAGGCGTTTATCGAGGGTCAGTCACTGGCACCATTGAGTGTTCGGGAGGGCAGCAAGTATTTGGGCTGAGCAAACGGCGATAATGTTTTAGTGGTTCATGCTAGAATGGCAGTAACCAGAAAAGCGGAAGCCCCTAGGCGCTTCCGCTGGACAGTTATCAAATTACGTAAAAGGTGGACGTTGACAGCATGATTAAAATTATTGCATCAGACATGGATGGAACATTATTAAACTCAGTTCAACAGATTAGTGAGGAAAATAAAGAGGCAATTTTAAAAGCACAAGCACAAGGAGTAGAATTTGTCGTCGCGACGGGCAGATCGTACCAGGAGGCAACCTACGTCTTAGGTGAGGCGGGCCTAAAGTGCCCAATTATTTGTGTAAATGGTGCAGAGGTTCGTTCGAAGGAGGGAGAAATCCTTTCCGCCACCCCGATAACGAAACACATGGCGCGTGAGGTGGCCGCAAAGCTAAAGGAACTTGATATTTATTTTGAAGTATACACGGATCAAGGTGCCTGTACAGTTGATGCGGATAAAGCGATATCGACACTTGTGGATATTATCCTGAGCGCCAATCCTGAAGCCGACCGGGACGAAGTTACCTATGCTGCCGGGGCAAGATTGCGTGATGGCTTGGTCCAAGTAATCGAGGATTATGAAATTCTTTTTGCCGATGAAAATGTTCAAATCTATAAGATGCTGGTCTTTTCATTTGATGCGGAAAAACTTGCGGCTGCTGGTCACGCCCTCGCTGCCTTTGAAGGTCTGGCTGTTTCCGCATCAGGCCATGAAAATTTAGAAATTACCAATAAGCAGGCCCAAAAAGGAATTGCACTTGAAGCGTTCGCAAAAGAAAAAGGCATTGATATAGCGGAAACGATGGCGATTGGCGATAACTATAATGATGTATCGATGTTTGAACGCGCTGGTAGATCGGTTGCGATGGGAAATGCAAACTATGAAATCCAGGCATTATGTGATGTCATTACCGATACCAATAATAAACATGGTGTGGCGAAGGCGATTTTAGAAGTGTTATAGGAGAGGAAGGGGTCTATGTACCGGGTGGGTTCCGTTTTACTTGTGCTGATATTGCTGCTTTCAGGCTGTTCTTTTTTTGAAAAAAAAGAGGATGCGGATGTGGCGGTTGTTATGCATCCAGATGTGGAAGTGATGGCTGAGAATTTATCTGTTCCATGGTCAATTGATAAAGTGGGAGAATCCTTCTATCTTAGTGAACGAACTGGAAGCATCGTCAAGATTGAAAACGGTAAAATGGAACGCCAGCGAGTTCAGTTAGAAAAGCCGCTTGCCGGGGCAGCAGAGGCCGGATTGTTGGGATTTGTTTTGGATCCGGGATTTTCGGGGAATCAACAGGCGTTTGCTTATTATACGTATGGGGATGACAGCAGTGGCGGGCAATTTAATCGTGTTGTTGTGCTGCGGTATAGCGGTGGTGTGTGGACGGAGGAACGGATTCTTCTGGATCGCATCCCGAGTGCTGCCTATCACCATGGCGGCAGACTGAAGATTGGCCCTGATGGGAAACTTTATATTACGACGGGTGATGCAACTACGCCTTCGGTTGCGCAAAAGCCGAGCTCGTTAAATGGGAAAATTTTGAGAATGAATTTGGACGGAACGATTCCTGCGGATAACCCGTTTCCAAATTCCTATGTTTATAGCTATGGCCATCGGAATCCACAGGGGTTAGTGTGGATTGGGTCGACATTATATGCGAGCGAACATGGGCAATCGGCCCATGATGAAATCAATCGGATTGTGGCCGGGGGAAATTTTGGCTGGCCGGTTATTCAGGGTAAGGAGAAGAATGCAGGGATGGAGACACCCCTGTTTCAATCAGGTGTGGTCGAAACTTGGGCTCCTTCCGGAATGGCGGCAGCTGGCGGTAAGCTCTATGTGGCGACATTAAAAGGGAATGCGGTTCGGGAGTTTGATTTGGAGCAGAAGCAGAGTCGGGCGGTAATTAGCGATTTGGGTCGAATTAGGGATGTGTTCGTTGACGGTGATAATTTATATTTTGTCAGCAATAACACTGACGGTCGTGGGAATCCGGATGAAAAGGATGACAAATTGTATCGGGTTCAGTTGGGGGATTTGAAATAGGTTCATGACAAATCTGACGGATTTCATCAAGGTGATGCGAGGAAAGCAGGATCGTTTTATCGAAGTTAAAAAAAGAGGGAATTATCGACCTTAAGTCAAGGAAAATCATCATTCTCGATTGGTGCATGCTGTGCACACTGCTGCACAAAGAATACTAATAAAGAAAAAGCCCTCTCATTTGGAGGGCTTTTAATGTGTAAACTTATATGTCCAAAACCGTTCGTTATTGATCCATACCATTGTTTGCGGGTCCTGATTTTTTAACTTCTCTTCCATGCCGATCAGCATTTGCTCCGTTTGCGAACGGTGCGCGCGAATGGCAGCTAGTTTTTTGTCAGCAACAGGGGTAATGTTGATGATGATATCGGCTTCCCCAAGCTCCTCGATACAATTATTCGAAAAGGCGACGCAGTTTAAGGTTGGACGTGCGGCCGCCGGCAATTTTTCTACAGCCCTCACGACCGCCGCACCGGTGGCGTCATGGTCAGGGTGGACTGAATAGCCCGGATAAAATGTGATAATCAGAGAAGGATTTACTTCCGCGATGATTGCGGCTATTGTGTTCGTTAGTTTGTCTTCGTCTTCAAACTCAATCGTCTTATCACGGAAACCAAGCATGCGCAGGTCCTGGATGCCTAAAGCCCGTGCAGCTTCTTTTAATTCTTCTTTTCTTATTTTCGGAAGGTTTTCCCGATTGGTGAACGGGGGATTCCCCATATTGCGTCCCATTTCTCCTAAGGTCAAACACGCATACGTAACAGGGGTTCCGTTCTTTATGTGCGTCGCGATCGTCCCGGATACACCAAAAGCCTCGTCATCAGGATGCGGGAAAACGACCAAAACATGGCGTTCTTTCTTCATAGACCATTCTCCTTTCCGAATTTATTCAAATGGGGTCGTGCTTATTTCTAATGCAACGGCCAGTTTCCCGTTATGGTCGTGACCGGCCAATAATAGATGATTTTCTTCGTCGATTTCGAAGTGGGTAAGTCCCTCAGCATAAATCCAGCCAAGGTTTATTTTTAGACCAACACGAAAGGGACCATTCCCGGTAATTTTCCCTAGTTCATAACGGACAAGGGCATTACGAATGTACGCTCCGGCAGAGAAGAAGGATTGGTCGTGATGTGATGCGTAAGCACCATTGGTCGTTTCAAGGTGAATGTAGACATCTTTATGCGCAAAGCCATTGATGGCTTCCTGGACACGTTTCATATCAATTAACTGCAAATCGAACAACTCCTTTCCCCTGTTAAAGAAACTATAAATTATTCTTATTTAATAATGTACCTATCATACTAAAATTAGTAAAAAAATGCGAAATGATTGCTTGAAAAAAAATGTATCTAGAATGCTTGCCACAAAAAGAAGAACCAAATCAGTTGATTGGTTCTTCCGGATTTCTACTTATTCATTACAATCGTCGCAATACTCCGTTACACTTTCGCTATTGCGGTAGGCACCATGCCATGTCGGTCCGACAAATTCATTTAAGCGGAAACCTTGCTGGATACCGGCAGAAACAAAGGCTTTTGATACTTCGACTGCTTCGTAAACCGATTTTCCTTTTGCCAGTTCTGCCGCGATGGCAGCGGAATTGGTGCAGCCCGCCCCGTGTGTAAAGGTAGTATCGATTTTTTCTGATTCGTAGACTCTAAACTCTTTTCCATCATAGAGAAGGTCAAGTGACTTTTCTTCTGTTTGCAGCTTGCTGCCGCCTTTGATGAGGACGTTTTTAGCGCCTAAATCATGAATTTTCACGGCCGCTTGTTTCATTTCTTCCAATGTGTGCGGTGTTTTCATACCGGCAAGCTGTCCTGCCTCAAAGAGGTTCGGAGTGACAACGAAGGCGCGAGGCACGAGAAGTTCCCGCATCGCATCGGCTGTCTCCGGATTTAACACCTCGTCTTCTCCTTTACATACCATGACAGGGTCAATGACAACGCGCTCTAATTTATGCTCATCGATTTTTCTTGCGACTAACTCGATAATTTCAACCGTTCCCAGCATACCTGTTTTCATGCCGTTAATTCCGACAGAAAGAATCGTTTCCAGTTGTTTTTCCAAAATATCGACATCAATTGGAAACACGTTATGGTGCCAATTGTCTTTTGGATCCATTGTCACGATGCAGGTAAGGGCATTCATCCCGTAAACGCCAAGCTCCTGGAATGTCTTTAAATCTGCTTGAAGCCCCGCACCGCCGCTTGTATCAGAGCCGGCAATCGTCATTACTTTTTTAATCGTCATTATGTACTCCTCCTTGTAATAAAACCCTATTTCTTATTATAAAACATTTTTAGAAATATAACAGAAATCATGTGACCGATGAGATTTGAATAACGCATAGGCAATAGTTGACAGAAAAATGACAAATCCTCCATTTGTACTATTTCCAAGTATTTTTAGTGATAAATATTACTTTCAAAAAGGGGCTGGGAAAGTACGATAATGACAAAAGGATCCACCTCCTTGTGGTGAAATCGCTTACCTTTTAATACTAAATAGTATGGTTAAATGATGCGTTTACGAAATTGTTGGAAATCTGACACAAACATAAAAGCCGTTGCCAAAGTCCCATTCTTTGTTAACAGGAATGGGTTTCATGCTGTTTCATGAAAGTTACATTTTTCGACAAAGTGACAAATGTCGCTGAGTGCAATTGGTCCTATTTTTACAATGATTTAATAAGGAAAAATTTCCTGAGGGGAAGTGAAAACAATGAACCGTAAAGGTTGTCCTGATGAATATCCAATTTCCTTGATTATTAACGGTTATGAAATCGCCGTTTTTCAGCTGACAAAATTCGACCTGGAGGACTGGACATATGGGTATTTGTTTTCTGAAGGATTTATTCAGGAGGCAAATGACATCGAATCCATTCTCATCAACGAAGAAATGGGCAGCATTCATGTTTCGCTCTGTAATCATTTTGATGAAGAACAAGTTTTTTCAAAAAAGAAGCACTACACAGCCGGCTGCGGCAGGGGCGTCACCTTCTTCTCGATGACAGATGTGAAAAATTTTTCCAAAGTGGCATCAAGCAAAATCTATCCATTAAGTTATCTATTAAAAAAGAGAAGTGAATTCGCCCAAAACTCCCGCTTTTACCTGGAAACAGGCGGGATGCATGGGGCTTGTATTGTCGAGGAGGACGGCTCGATTACTATCCGCGAAGATATTGGTCGCCACAATGCTGTCGACAAAATTATTGGCCACGCATTAAGAAATCGTTTACAACCCGAAAGGTTACTGTTACTGACAACCGGCAGGGTTTCATATGAAATGCTCTCAAAGGCAGCGAAATTTGGCTTTCCGGTCATCGGCTCGCGCACGGCAGCTACCAAGCAGGCGGTGCAGCTGGCAAAATACTTAAACATTGAGGTCATTGGCTATTTACGAGGGAAAATGGCCACTGTCTATACCAATTGCGAAAGAGTCGAAAACGATCTAAATGTCGAACTTGCAGCGGAGATGCATTGAAAGGGGTGAATTGATTCTTAGAGATTTAGAGAGAAAAAATGGGATGTTCTAATCAAACCTTGGGAAGGAGAATAGAGATGGTTGAAATGAACCTAAATCGCCGGCAATTTTTAAAGCTATCAGGCGCCACTGCGGCAACACTTGCGGTTGTCGAACTTGGTTTTAACGAGAAAAAGGCCTATGCGAAAACAAAAGAATTCAAAATTGCCAAAGCTACTGTAACACCAACCATTTGCTGCTACTGTGGTGTCGGATGCGGAATCCTCTTTCACACCAAAGACAATACCGTGGTTTATACGGAAGGGGATCCGGATAACCCGATTAACGAAGGAAAGCTATGCAGTAAAGGAACAACATTAAGACAGTTATATACATCTGAAAAGCGCTTAACAAAACCGCTTTACCGTGCTCCTGGAAGCAGTAAGTGGGAGGAAAAAGATTGGGAATGGATGCTAGATACCATTGCCAAACGTACAAAAGAAACACGTGACAAATCATTTATTGAAGTAGAAAACGGTATTACCGTTAATAAAACCGAAAAGATTGCCAGCCTTGGCGGCGCGGCACTTGATAATGAAGAAACGTATTTGCTCGCGAAACTAATGAGAGGGCTTGGTGTGACCTACTTAGAGCACCAGGCGCGAATATGACATAGTTCAACGGTTGCCGGTCTGGCACCTACATTTGGTCGTGGAGCAATGACTAACCATTGGAATGATCTGCAGCATACTGATTGTGCGTTGATCATTGGCGCAAACCCTGCAGAAAATCACCCGATTAGCTTTAGATGGCTAACGAAGGCAAAGGAAAACGGCGGAAAAATTGTTTCTGTGGACCCGCGTTATACAAGGACATCCGCACAGGCTGATGTTTACGCTGCCCTTCGCTCCGGTACGGATATTCCGTTTATCGGCGGGATGATTAAGTATGCAATTGAAAACAATCTCATCCACAAAGAGTATGTTGCTAAATATACAAACGCTTCCTTTATCGTGAAAGAGGGCTATGACTTTAAGGACGGTCTCTTCTCCGGTTATGACGAAGCAAAGCGAGTTTACGATAAGACAAAATGGGGCATTGAAACAACGGAAGATGGCAAGCCGGTTACAGATGAAACCTTACAGCACCCGCGTTCTGTGTTCCAATTAATGAAAAAGCACTACTCCCGTTATGATGTTGACACGGTTACAACGGTAACTGGTACACCAAAAGAAGATTACCTAAAGGTTTGTGAAGCCTTCTGTTCGACAGGTAAGGTTGGAAAAGCAGGAACGATTATGTATGCAATGGGAACAACCCAGCATACAGTCGGCTCACAAAACGTCCGGATTTATGCGATTCTACAGCTTCTTTTAGGAAACATCGGCTTGCCTGGCGGCGGAATCAATGCGATGCGCGGCGAATCTAACGTTCAGGGGTCTACTGACTTTGGTTTATTGTATGACAACCTAACAGGGTATCTTGGCGCACCAAAAGCAACGGTTCCGGAGCATGCCACATTGAAGGGCTACTTGGAAAAAGAAACACCAAAAACAGGGTATTGGAGCAACAAACCAAAATTCGTTGTCAGCTTACTTAAAGCATGGTACGGCGCGAATGCAACGGCAGAAAACGAGTTTGGCTATCAATTTTTACCAAAGGGCAATAAAAACTACTCACACATCAACCTATTTAATGCGATGTACAAGGGCGAACTTGACGGAACATTCCTGTTTGGTACAAACCCGGTTGTCGGCGGTCCGAACGCCGGTAAAGAAAAAGAGGCACTTGGAAATCTGAAGTGGATGGTTGCGATTGACCTTTGGGAAACAGAAACATCCTCATTCTGGCAAAAAGAAGCGGGCAGCGACCCGTCTAAGATTAATACCGAAGTATTCCTGCTGCCGGCAAGTGCGTCGTTTGAAAAAGAAGGCAGTGTTTCCAACAGCTCACGCTGGATGCAATACCGCTGGAAGGCGATTGATTCAAGAGGCGAGGCAAGACCAGACCTTGATATCATTCATGAATTGGCACTGACGCTGAAAAAATTATATGCCAACAGTCCAAAATCAGCGGACAAACCATTCTTAGCACTTGATTGGAATTACGGCACCGGAGAAGAACCGGATATTGACCTTGTGGCGAAAGAAATCAATGGCTATGACTTGAAAACAGGTAAACTAATCGCAAACTTTGGCGCCCTTTTAGATGACGGTACAACCTCATGCGGTAACTGGATTTATTCCGGCTTCTATCCTGAGGAAGGGAAAAACAAAGCGAAGAATCGTGACAACAAAGATACAGGCGGCGAACATTATTTGAACTGGTCCTATGCTTGGCCAATGAACCGCCGGATTCTCTACAACCGTGCCTCCGCAGATCCTAGCGGTCAGCCATGGAGCAAGGAAAAGGCCGTCATTTGGTGGGATGATGCCCAGAAAAAATGGGTCGGTAATGACGTCCCGGACTTTAAGGCCGTAACCGCACCAACTGAACCGGGTGGGACGGGTGCATTTATGATGAATAAAGACGGTGTAGCGTTATTGTTTGCACCAACCCTAAATGACGGACCGTTCCCTGAACACTACGAGCCATTTGAAAGCCCTGTTCCAAATGCGTTCTCTAACCAACAATTGAACCCGGCAGCTGTCGTGATTGAAGGTGATTTTAACAAAAAGGGCAATAAGAAAGACTACCCAATTGTCGCAACCACCTACCGGGTAAGTGAACACTGGCAGTCAGGCTCAATGACGCGGAACCAAGAATGGCTCTCAGAGCTTTCCGGTCATATGTTTGTCGAATTAAGTGAAGAGCTAGCGAAAGAAAAAGGCATCAAGAACAAAGACCAAATCATTGTCAGCTCTGCCCGTGGGGAAATCAAAGCCTATGCGATGGTGACAAAACGCTTTAAGCCTTATAGTGTTAGCGGCAAAAAGGTCCATCAAATTGGAATGCCATGGCACTTCGGCTATAAAGGATTTGCTACAGGAGATACAGCGAACCGTTTAACACCACACATCGGGGACGCCAATTCAACGATTCCTGAATATAAAGCATTCCTCTGCAACGTTAGGAGGGCTGACGTATGAGTAAGTATGTGAAATATGTCGATGTAACGAAGTGTGATGGCTGCCGTGCCTGTATGGTTGCTTGTAAAAACTGGAATGACCTGCCCGCAGAACCAACTGAATTCCTTGGCAGTGTCCAATCACATGCAAAAACAACGGCGGATACATGGAATGTCCTGCAATACATCGAGCACGAGAATGGTAAAGGTGATTTAGACTACCTATTCCGTCATTCTTCCTGCTTCCATTGTACCGAGGCCGCCTGTGAAAAGGTTTGTCCTGAGAATGCCATCAGCTATACGAAGTATGGTACGGTTGTCATTGATCAAGATACATGTGTAGGTTGCGGCTATTGCGTGCAAAACTGTCCGTTTGAAGTCATTTCCTTGAAGGAATATAAGGATAAAAACGGTAAGGAATATCGTAAGGCCCATAAGTGCACGATGTGTACCGACCGGATTGATGAGGGCTTACAGCCTGCCTGCGTAACGACATGCCATACCGGAGCAATGGAATTTGGCGATCAAGCTGCGATGATTAAAAAGGCAGAGCAGCGCGTCAAGGAAATTAAGGACCGTTACCCGAATGCGATGGTGTATAATCCACAGGGTGTTGGCGGTACCCATACGGTTTACGTTCTTGCTGAAAAACCGAACGTGTACGGACTTCCTGAAAATCCAAAGGTACCAACATCTGCAGTAGTATGGAAGGACTATGCACAACCAATTGGCAAGGCGATGATTGGGGCAACAACAATGGCGGTTGTCGGTGCATTTGTTGCCAATAAGTTTTTCAGTAAAAAAGCCAATGACGAGGACGAAAATGGAGGTGGCAGCCATGAGTAATTATCAAAAGCACCCGAAAGCGGATGTAAAGATTCGCCGCTTTCCAAAGGCGTTTGTTTGGGCACACGCAATCAATGGAATTGCCTTCTTTGCCCTTTACATCACGGCCCTGCCAATGTATACCGAATTCTTTGACTGGCTTTATCCGGTTTTTGGCGGCCCGGCTATGGCCCGGCTGTTACACCGAATTTTTGCTGTAGCGTTCATAACGCCTACCTTCATCTTATTGATTTTTAGTCCGAAGTTCTTTATTCATTGGATGAAGGAATTAATAACATGGAAGAAGCGCGACCTTCAATTCTTCAGTGAATTCGTTAAAGAATTATTCGGCTTCAAGTTTAAGCATATAAAACAAACCTTCTTTAACGCTGGGGAAAAAATCAACTCGATTCTACAGATTTTATGTGCCATCTTGGTTATTGTTTCAGGTTTCACCATGTGGTTCCCTGAGTTCTTCCCAAGAGCGCTTGTACAATGGGGCTACTTCCTTCATAACGTTGGTTTTGGATTAGGAATCGCCGTTATTGTCGGACACATTTATCTATCTGTTGTTCATAAACATTCAAGACCAGGCTACTCCGGCGTTGTCAACGGAAAGGTCCCTGCTTGGTGGGCTAAAGGCCACTATGGTGACTGGTATGATGAAGAAGTCAAAAAAGGCAACTTCCCTGACTTGGATGATCCTAAACATAAAAAAGGTGCCTAACAGCCGCGGCTAATAAAAAAAGTTAATTGGAGAAAATGGCTGTCGTTAAATTGACGGCCATTTTCTATAAAAATTAAAAAAGAATGAGGTGCAACGATGATTAAATCCGTTGTTTCAAAAGAATATATGGACCTGCAAAAGGAAATCGTCAAGCTTCAGGAACAGTGGAAGCTTCAGCTAGATCCTGAAACTATTAGACCGAACCTTGATAAGGCTGCAATGGAAGCAGGAGTGCCGGCTGCCGCCTTAACGGCTATTGATTTTGAAATTTCACTATTTTTACAGTGGATAGAGGAAGTAAATACCACGCTTGTAAAATTCAATCCAGAGCTCGCGGAAAAACTTGCTAGGATTACAAGCCTTCTTAACGAAGAAACAGCGATTCGCTGGATTGATGAGGCCTTTTCGTTCAACCATGTGTATTTTACTAGTTTTGCAGAAGATCACGGACTTGAAGAATGGATTCCACAATTTCTTGCTGAAACCGCCCTTCGCCCATACTTGCAATTAACTGCTGAAAAAATTCAGCCGGTAATCAACCGTGCAGTGCCAGGAGCCGGCTGTCCTGTTTGCGGCGAACCTGTAAGACTGGCCACCCTAGCAGATGAAGGGAAAAAAGTCATCCATTGTCCACGCTGCCAGGCCAACTGGCATGCTAAGCGCTTAGAATGTTCGCATTGCGGCAATGAAGACCATAAAACCATTCAATTTTTAACGATTGAAGGCGACGCCATCTCACAAATTCAAGTTTGCGAAGAGTGTAAGGGCTATATTAAAATTATAGATACGCGACAATATATCACGAAGCCGTCAGCGGCATTACTGGATTTAAATTCAATTCACCTCGATTTTGTGGCCCAGGAAAACGGGTATAACGCGGTCGGTGAAAAAAAAGAGACAAATTAAGAAGGTGTTTTTTCCATGAAAGCTGCAGCGATTATTTTAGCAGGCGGAAAATCAAGCCGAATGGGCACAAATAAAGCGCTGCTAAAAATAAATGAGAAAACCAACATTGAAAGAATTGCAAATACGCTAAAACTTCTTTTTGATGATATAATCCTAGTGACGAATGATTCTGAACAATACGAATTTTTAGGGCTAACAATGGTCGCGGATCGGTATCCAGGGATGGGGCCGCTTGCCGGAGTGCATGCAGGCTTGCTCGCATCCGACTATGATCTCAATTTTATTGTCGCCTGTGATATGCCGTTTGTTTCATCCGAGCTTGCCGAAGCGCTTGTTAACAGCTGCGGCCATTATGATGCTGTCATACCCGTCATAAATGGGAAACAACACCCGTTGTTTGCCGTTTTTCACAAAAAGGCAGCAGAAGAGGTCGCTTCAAGTATTGAAGCCGGCCGGCTGAGGATGAAACATTTGCTTGATCAATTAAACGTCTTATACGTAACAGAAACAGAACTGCAGACTTACAGCAATCTTGATATCGAGCGGGTCTTTTTCAATATGAATCACCCGGATGAATATGAAGAGGCGAAAAAGTGGGCCGAGGCAGATCTTTAAGGGGGAGTAAGGGAACCATGCAATTTTTCAAAGTTAAAACAGTTGAAGAAACATTTGCCTTAATCGAGGAAAACATACCGGCGATTGAACAAACAGTGGTTAGGGAACTTGGTGATGCATTAAACCATATTTTAGCGGCGTCTGTAGTGGCGAAGGAAAATGTGCCAAGTTTTGACCGTTCAACTGTGGATGGATATGCCGTCCGTGCGAAGGATACGTATGGTTCCTCTGAATCCATGCCCGGCTTCTTAAACGTTGTTGGAGAAGTAAGAATGGGCGAAGTCCCAACTGCTGTGGTTGGCCATGGCACGGCCGTTTACGTGCCAACAGGCGGCATGATGCCAAAGGGCAGTGACAGCGTAATTATGATTGAACATTGTGAGGACGTAGATGGTCTTCTTAATACATATAAGCAAATTGCCCCCGGCGAAAATGTGATTCGTGCGGGGGAGGATATTAAAGCAGAAGAAATTCTTCTGGAGGTCGGGACGAAGCTTCGCCCGCAAGAATTAGGCGCACTCGCTTCGTTAGGAATTGCCCAGGTGCCTGTTTTCCGCAAATTGAAGGTAGGTTACCTATCTTCCGGGGATGAAATTGTCCCCTATCAAACTCCAAAACTGGTAGAAGGGCAAATTCGTGACATCAACTATTTAACGATTGCCGGACTTGCGAACGAATGGAATGTCGATGTCGTATACGGCGGGATTGTCCGTGATGATTTTGAAGAATTTCGCGAGCGGGCTCGGGAGCTTTATGAACAGGTCGATTGTTTAATCCTCTCCGGCGGCAGCTCTGTCGGGGCAAAGGATTATACAACAGATGTCATTCAGTCCTTAGGGGATCCGGGCGTTTTTGTCCATGGTATTTCGATTAAACCGGGTAAACCTACGATTATGGCAATGGCAAACGGTAAGCCCGTTATTGGCCTGCCGGGACACCCGGCGAGCGCAATGATTATTTTCAAGCTGTTCGGCGAGCGGATTTTACGAAAGCTTAAGGGTGAAAAACCTCTGCGCAAACCGGAGCGGATTTTTGCAAAAATCACTAAAAATATCCCCTCTTCAATGGGACGAGCCGATTATATCCGCGTTCGGATTTTTGAAAAAGAGGGCGAATGGTGGGCGGAGCCGATTATCGGAAAATCAGGCTTGATTACCACACTGGTCAAAAGCGATGGCATTGTCGAGATTAGTTCAGAAAAAGAAGGAGTTTCACAGGGGGAATATGTACCTGTGATTCCATCAAGGTAGGGGGCATCCGAGTCATGGAACAGTATAAGCGGAAAATATATTTGGAAGATAAATCTAGGTCGGAGGCCAGAGAGGAAATCCTGGCAGCCTTCGATCTTATACCTGAAATCGACTATCTCTCAGCCGCTGAAGCGCTGGGTCGTGTGACCGCGGAGCCAATTTTTGCACGTGTTTCGATGCCACACTACCACGCATCAGCAATGGACGGAATTGCTGTTGTCGCCGAAAGCACCTACATGGCACATGAGCAAAACCCGCTTTTTCTCAAAATAGGCCGGGAGTTTTGCTTTGTCGATACAGGGAATGCCATTCCTTCCCCCTTTAACGCCGTGATAATGATAGAACATGTTCATGTTGTGGATGAAGAGACAATTGAAATTATTGAACCGGCCACCCCGTGGCAGCATATCCGCCCGATTGGCGAGGATATCGTCCAAGAGGAAATGCTGTTCCCGCAAGGCCATACATTACGGCCGGCGGATTTAGGCGTGCTGCTCGCCGCACAGCAGCTCGTGATTCCTGTTGTCAAAAAACCAGTGGTGACAATCATCCCGACAGGCAATGAACTTGTTGAAGCAGATTCTGAGCTGGCTTCCGGAAAAATCATTGAATTTAACGGCACGGTGTTTTCCGGCTTTATCAAGGATTGGGGCGGCGAACCGGAGCTCCATTCGATTGTGAAGGACGAGCCTGAAAAGATTAAGGAAGTACTTTTGGCGGCGGCGGAAACCTCCGATATTATTGTGATCAATGCCGGCTCATCCGCAGGCAGGAAGGACTTCACGGTCCACATCATTGGTGAAATCGGTGAGGTCTACACCCATGGGGTCGCCGCACGGCCAGGGAAACCAACCGTTTTAGGAAAAATAAACGGAAAAATTGTCGTCGGTGTTCCGGGCTATCCTGTTTCTGCCTACCTTGCACTAGAGTGGTTTGTGCGGCCGCTTGTATGTAAGTACATAGGGATTCCGGAACCTCGGAGGCAGACGGTGACGGTCAAGCTTGGGCGCAGAATTGTTTCCTCAATGGGTGCTGAGGACTTTGTCCGAATGAATATCGGCTATGTCGATGGCCAATTTGTCGCCAATCCCCTGACAAGAGCGGCAGGCGTCACGATGTCCTATGTCAGAGCAGACGGCCTGTTAATCGTCCCGCCAAGTGTGATTGGCTATGAACAGGGGGATACGGCAGAAGTTGAACTGCTGCGCCCGCTTGAGGAGATCCAAAATGCGATCGTGTTCTGTGGCAGCCATGATTTGACGATTGATCTTTTATCTTCGGAGCTAAAACGCGCTCGGACAGAGATGAAAATCGTCTCTTCCCATGTCGGCAGCATGGCCGGGATCATGGCGATTCGGAAAGGCGAGGCCCATGTAGCCGGGATTCATTTGCTTGACCCAAGTACAAAGCAATATAATGTTTCATATGTTCGAAAAATTTTAGCTGGTCAAGATGTTGTTCTATATCCCTTTTTAAAAAGGAAGCAAGGCTGGATTTTGCCAAAAGGGAACCCCCTAGAAATTGCAGGAGTCACAGATTTAGTCCGGACGAACGCGAACTTCGTCAACCGCCAAAAAGGAGCCGGCACACGAATCCTTTTTGATTTGCTTTTGGAAGAGGCGGGCTTGGATGCGGATGCGATTACCGGTTATGACCGGGAAATGTTTTCCCATTTAGCAGTGGCGGCGGAAGTGAACGGTGATCCCTGCGGTGCCGGGCTTGGGATTTACCCTGCGGCAAAGGCGATGGGCTTAGACTTTGTTCCAGTCGCCGATGAAGAATATGATTTAGTGATGACGCGCACCTTTTATGAAAGTGAAAGCTGCAGCCAGCTAATGGGAATTATTCAGTCGGCGGCCTTCAGGGAGCAGGTTGAAAAAATTGGCGGCTATCAAGTGGTTGAAAATCCAGTGTTGAAGAGCTTGCTCGAAGAGGTGAAATAATGAAGATGTACGAAATTTCCAAAGAACCGATTGATATTCAGGCAGTGATAGATAAAGTGGTTCAGCGTGAGGCCGGTGCGATTACCACCTTCATCGGAACCGTTCGTGAATTAACGCACGGCAAGAAGACGTTGTTTTTAATCTATGAAGCGTATGAAGCGATGGCTGTGAAAAAGCTCGAGCAAATTGGCCGTGAAATTGAAGAGCGCTGGGCGGGCTCGCATGTTGCCATTACCCACCGGGTCGGGCGCTTAGATATTACTGATATCGCCGTTGTGATTGCCGTTTCAACACCGCACCGCGCCGATGCCTATGAAGCGAACCGCTATGCGATTGAGCGGATTAAGGAAATCGTGCCAATTTGGAAAAAAGAGCATTGGGAAGACGGCGAATCGTGGATGGGCAACCAGTTAGAGACGGTTGCTTATCCAAGCGGCAAACCTGAGGCAGGTGATTTAGATGAATAAGGTATTGTTTTTTGCACACTTGCGCGATGCCATTGGCTCGGAGTTTTTGTCAGTGGAAGCCGGCGGAAAAACGGTGGCCGAATTGAAGGCAGAGTTAGCGGCGAAGTACGATTTACCGCGCATGGAAACCCTGATGACCGCAATTAACGAGGAATTTGCTTCCAATGATGAGGTCATCCGTGACGGCGACGAGATCGCCTTTATTCCGCCGGTCAGCGGGGGATGATGCTGTGAAACTAAGGCATGAAATGTGGATTCGCAAATAAAAACAGCCTTTTCGCAAATAAATGAGCTACTTTCGCAAATAAATAGTCTAGTTTCGCAAATAAACTGCTTAGTTTCGCAAATAAACATAGAAACCGCACTAAAAACAAGAGGACTTCTCCAAAAACCTTCGCTTTTGAACGGTTAAATAGACAAAAACAGCAATTGAATTTGAGATTTATGAATGATCAATTGAATTACACCCTAAAAATCTCGCCAACTGGCGAGTTTTCTTTCGAAAGGGGTCAGACATATATGAACGAACGATATTCTAGGCAAGTCCTTTTTCCGGGGATCGGTAAAGAGGGCCAGGAGAAAATATGTAACAAGCACGTCCTCATCATTGGCGCCGGCGCACTGGGCTCAGGCAGTGCTGAAATCTTGACGCGAGCCGGTGTCGGCAAGATTACCATTGTTGACCGCGATTATGTCGAAGCCAGCAATCTGCAGCGCCAGCAGCTCTATACGGAAGAGGATGTTGCCGAGAAGCTTCCAAAGGCCGCGGCAGCCGAGAAGCGCTTGCGGGCGATTAATTCCGATGTGGAGATCCACGCGATTATTGGCGATGCAACCGCTGAGTTAATGGAAGAGCGTGTGACCGGCGTTGATTTGATGTTGGACGCCACCGATAATTTTGAAACGCGGATGCTGATGAATGATATTTCGCAAAAATACAAGATCCCGTGGATTTACGGTGCCTGCGTCGGCAGCTTTGGGATGAGTTTTTCGATCATTCCTGGGAAAACGCCGTGTCTAAATTGTTTATTGCGCACCATCCCGCTGCAGGGGATGACCTGTGATACCGGCGGCATTATTTCACCGGCAGTACAAATGGTCATTGCTCATCAGACGGCTGAGGCGTTGAAGATGCTAGTCGAGGATTGGGATGCGGTTCGCACCTCGTTTGTCAGCTTTGATTTGTGGCGTAATCAATATACAAGTTTGAAAATGTCGAAGGCAAAGTTTGCCGGCTGCTTGTCATGCGGTGAGGAGCGGACATATCCTTATTTGGATCATGAAAATATGACAAAGACGACGGTGCTGTGCGGCCGAGATACAGTGCAAATCCGCCCGTCCACAGCGGGGGAAATATCGCTGGAACAGCTCTCGGGCCAGCTCAGCTCGCTTGGATACTACGTGAAAGGCAATCCGTATTTATTGTCGGTGGAAATCGGCGACGAACGGATGGTTATTTTTCAAGACGGCCGTGCCCTTATTCATGGAACAAAGGATTTAACCCACGCCAAATCACTTTATCAACGGATCTTAGGATAAAAAGAAAACCCGCACCATCAACCGCCGGTACGGGTTTTCTTAATCTTTTCCCTTCGAAAGCTGGACGCAGACAAGCATCAAGAAGGAAATCCCAATCATGCACAAAACCCATAACCAAGCCATTTGCATGTTGCCGGAGTCGATGGCAACATAGATGGCTGTCGGGATGGTTTGTGTTTTCCCGGGAATATTGCCGGCAAACATGAGCGTAGCGCCAAACTCACCTAACGCTCGGGCGAAACTTAGAATTCCACCTGAAATAATCGACCGTAATGCAAGCGGGATGGAAATAAACAGAAATAGCTGGAGGCTACTCGCCCCATCCACACGGGCAGCATCCTCAACATCGCCATCAATCCCTTCAAATCCGGTCTTCGCCGATTGATACATGAGCGGAAAGGCGACAATCAATGCAGCAATCACGGCTGCCCACCAAGTGAAAATAACAGGCTGATGAAAGATCCATTCAATGAATTGACCGATGGGACTATGCTTTCCAAAAATCACAAGTAACAAAAATCCGACAACGGTTGGCGGTAATACTAACGGTAAAAGAAAAATCGTTTCCATAACGGCCTTCCCTTTGAATCTTGCTTTCGCCATCCATTTTCCGATCAATAATCCCAAAACCAATACAATGCATCCTGAAACAACGGCAATCTCTAGCGATAGTTTTACAGGATCCCAAAAGTGGTCTGTCATGTTTATTTTTTACAGTCCTTTAAATCCGTATTTTTCAAACACTTTCATCGCTTCATCTGATTGTAGATATTGATAGAATAACACGGCTTGTTTCGGATGGCTATTTGCCTTGATTACTCCGACTGGGTATACAATTGGAGTATGCAACTTTTCATCAGCTACTGCTGCAATCTCGACCTTATCAGAGGTTAATGCATCCGTTTTATACACCATTCCGGCATCCACATTCCCAGTTTCTACATATGTAAGCACTTGGCGAACGTCTTTTGCATAAACAATTTTTCCTTCAACAGAACTCCAAAGATTTAACTTTTCCAGCACTTCTTTTCCATATGCACCTGCAGGAACAGATTCAGGTGTACCGATGGAGAGCTTATCCGCCTTCGTGAGGTCATCGAACGTTTTAATGCCTTTAGTGGATTCCTTTGGTACGACAAGGACGAGTTCATTTCGAACCAGATCTTTGCCATTTTTCTCTTCAATTAAACCATCGGTCACCAATTTGTCGAATTTATCTTCTGCAGCTGAAAAAAAGAGATCGACAGGGGCTCCTTGTGAAATTTGCTGCTGTAATGCTCCGGAAGCGCCAAAATTATAGTTTATTTTCACATTGCTATGCTTTTTGTTAAAATTTGTCGTAATTTCACTTAATGCGTCTTGCAAACTTGCTGCGGCTGAAATGGTTAATTCAACGTTTTCTTCAGGGGCTGGTTGTTTTTCTTTTACAGGCTCTTTACTTTCTTCCTTCGTGGTACACCCCGATAGAATAAGTAAAAACAAAATCAAGGTTAAAAATATTTGATACCCTTTTTTCAAAATTATTTCCACTCCTTATAATTAGATATAACTAATTATAACTAATTATAATTAGATTGGGTATGAAAAATATCACAATTAGTTCACGATATGCTTTTTAAAAATGAATGAGATACAATAGAAATTGGAGGGATGGACATGTCAAAGGAGATTTCCTATACGATTGAAGAAGTTTCACAGCTGTTAAAAGTTTCGAAGCTTACGATATATGATTTAATTAAAAAAGGGGAGCTTCCCGTATTTCGAGTTGGCAGACAGATGCGGATGGACGCAGAGGATTTAAACCGTTATATTAAAAATCAAAAGTCCGCGCAGCTGCCGGCAGCTTTTGTTCCGGCTGTCGAACCGCACAGGGTTGAAAAAAGGGAATCCCACAACATTGTCATCAGCGGCCAAGATATCGTCCTCGATATCCTCGGAAAACATATCGAAAAACGTTCACCCTATAAGACACTCCGGTCGTATTCTGGCAGCTTAAACAGCCTTATTTCTTTATATAACGGCGACTGTGACATCGTGAGCCTGCATATGTATGACGGCGATACCGGAGAATATAATCTTCCATATGTAAAAAGAATCTTAACAGGGTACCCATACATATTACTTAATCTCGTTTCCAGAAAGGCAGGATTTTATGTTCAAAAAGGAAACCCGCTCAACATCACTTCCTGGACGGACTTACAGCAGCCGAACATTCACATCATCAATCGTGAGAAAGGGTCCGGGGCAAGGATCCTGCTTGATGAACAGCTGCGGATTCATCACCTATCATCGAAATCGATTATCGGGTATGATCAGGAAGAAACCAATCATTTAAGTGTGGCCTCTGCTGTTTCTACCGGCAAGGCAGATGTTGGCATAGGAAATGAAAAGGCAGCCAAGATGGTGGGAGTTGACTTTATTCCGTTAATTACGGAACGGTATGACCTCGTGATCGTTAAAACACCTGAAAATGAAGCCCTCATCCGGATTGTAAAGGAGATTCTATCCTCCGTATTGTTTCAAACAGAAATCAGCTCATTGGGCGATTATGATCAATCGCAGACGGGAACGATTATCGCGGAAACCTTTTAAGGAACCGATAATTGACAAATTCTGACTTGTTTCACGTGGAACATGTGAAGATTGTCGAAGCCATCATATGCGCAATGTTTGTAAAAAGAAAGGGAATGTCGACGTGAATATATCTGTCCAAACACTCTTAGCAAAAATAGAAGATGAACTACAGCTGGCGAAAAGCAGTGCCAAGCAGGAAGGCTTGCGGGAAAAAGTTTACTCTATTAAAATATTATGCGAATTGATATTAGACGAAAAACCAGCGGCGAAAATGGAGCTGCCATCGATTCAACCTGCGTCTGTTATGACAAGTCAGGTTTTACAACAGCCGCTGATGAATCAACAAGTTTTTCAGCAGCCGGCAGCGATGCCGCCAGCGAAAAAGTTAGAGATGGACGAAGAAGCCAATGGGGATTCTTTACTTGATTTTTAGACGAAAAGCTGAAGTGACAGTCTCAGCCCCGACAAGCATAAGACAGGCCGGACGGAAGGTTGTTTTTTAACCTTCTTGCCGGAATGGCTTAGACCATAGAGGGGCTTGGCGCTGAAGATAGACAAAAAATGGAGGGATCGTAGTGAAAACATTTATTATTGTTGGGGCAATTAATGCCTTTTTGGCGGTTGCGCTTGGGGCCTTTGGTGCACACGGATTAAAGGATCGGCTCGATGCCCATTATTTAGAGATTTGGAAAACAGGGGTAACCTATCAAATGTTTCATGCAACAGGGATATTAATCATCGGAATTCTCCTTGGGAAAGCAGGGGTAAGCTCTTTATTCAGCTGGTCGGGATGGTTAATGCTTGCAGGCATTATTTTATTCAGCGGCAGCTTGTACCTGTTGAGTTTGACGAAGGTTGGCGTCTTGGGGGCAATCACACCACTTGGCGGCGTTTGTTTTTTGGCGGCTTGGGTCTTAATGATTGTCGGGGCAGTTAAACAGTTTTAAAAAATAAACACCAATTGGGGTTGGACCAATTGGTGTTTTTTTCAAAAGACCAGTAAGTATAAATTTAGACTTTGAGAATTATCCAGCTCCAGCACCCTAGCTGCTAGTGTCCTTCGCTCTCCGCCCTACGATAAGTCAAACACGAATGCGCCTCCGGCTTTTCGTGTTTCCTTTATCTCAGTTGGAGCGCTCCAGGCCATACGCCGCTGACCAGGGCGCTTCCGCTTTTACCTTGGCGGGTAAGTCCCTAAGGATGGTGCGGCTCCGAATGGATATTCATACTCGATTTCCTCCGAAAAGGTAATGTAGTCGACAGCCACCATCGGGATGAGGAAGCGGGTTCCGGCTTGCGGGTCACTTAGGATTACGTGATCTCTTCCTGCGGCTTCAATGATTCCTTTAAATTCTTTGGCATTCCACTGGCTGTTCCCTTCAAAGGTTGCAAAGACAGTGACAAGTTTCCCTTTGTTCAAGCGCAGAATGTTTTCGATGTACGACTGCTCAATTGGCAGCATTCCTGGTGGCTGCCCGCCGCTTATAGGCGGCCTTGGGACCGAACCGGCTCCTGCTGGCGGAAATTGTGGAAAGGCTTGCTGCTGTGGAGGCATAAATCCTTGCCCTCCGCCCGCGATTGGCTGAGCACCCTGCTGCCCCGCTGCTCCAGTGTAGGGCTGAAACCCTTGTGGATTATAATATTGGCTCATTTTTTCCCCCTCCTAAAAATGAATAATTCAAATGGCCCAACATTCTATTCATACTCCCCATAGCCTAAGAAGGTTACTGCAGGATGGAATAAAAATCCCTTCTTGCAGATGGGGGCAATCCTTAAGACTCGCTGTTTAATAAGTATGAGGGAAAGTCCGAATATATGACGTTGAAAAAGTAAAAAAAGCCCCCAGCATCGGCTGAGAACTTTTTGAATTCATTTATGCTTTTCTAACTTAGACATGTAGGAATTTTGCTACGCGTTCTTCTTCTAACAGATTGCCGACAAAGAAAGCACCAAATTCACCGAAGCGGGCACTCACTTCGTCAAAACGCATTTCATACACAAGCTTTTTAAATTGCAGGACATCCTCGGCAAACAGGGTAACACCCCATTCGTAATCATCAAAGCCAACGGAGCCTGTAATGATTTGTTTTACTTTTCCTGCATATGTACGGCCGATCATCCCGTGGCTGCGCATCATGCTGCGGCGCTCTTCCATCGGCAGCATGTACCAGTTATCATTGCCTTGGCGGCGCTTATCCATCGGATAGAAACACACATGTTTTGTTTTTGGCAATGTTGGATAAAGACGAGCTAAAATTTGCGGATTTTGATAAGGATCTTCACCCGCTGGTAAGTAGTTGCTGAGTTCTACCACCGATACATAGGAATGGGCGGGAATCGTAAATTCCGCTAATCTTGTTTTATTGAATTCGGTTTCAATTTCGTTTAGCTCTTCCATTGTTGGACGAAGGATCATCATCATAAAATCAGCCTTTTGACCAACGACTGTATATAAGGCGTGGCTGCCTTCTTTGCGTTCTTGTGTGTGGTTCCATTTTTCAACGAGACTTAAAAACTCGTGGATTGCCGTTTGGCGTTCATCGCTAGAAAGCATTTTCCAAGTTGTCCAATCCACGGTACGGAAATCATGAAGGCAATACCAGCCATCAAGCGTTTGTGCTGCTTCACTCATTATTATCACTCCTAAATAATCATTCACCCATAACTATAACATAGTTTGACCAAGCGAAGCCTTTCTAAACGCTTAAATGCCGGCAAGTGGATATTTTTATGAAAAAGGGTAAATAGTAAAAGTATGAGTGTAATTTTTTGAAAAGAAAAACATTTCGCTGTAACCGCTATCTATGACGTACATTGCTTGAAATTTCACCTTGGTAAAGTATGCTATAAGGGGTAGTTTTTTAAAGGGAGGAAATAGTTGTGAGTGATTTATTTGAAGGTTTAAAGCAAAAAATTTCCGGACGTGACCTAAGAATTGTTTTTCCAGAAGGTTTGGACGAACGGATTATTCGTGCAGCCAGCCGCTTGGCTGAGGAAAAATTAATCACGCCGATTTTGATTGGCAACATTGAGCAGGTGCAGGCAAAGGCTTCAGAAGTGGGCGTTTCTCTGGAAGCTGCAGAAATCTATGACCCTGCGGGTTATGCGGGAATGGATGAATTGGTTGCAGCGTTTGTTGAGCGCCGGAAAGGCAAAGCAACGGAAGAGGATGCCCGTAAAATATTGCTCGACGAAAACTATTTCGGTACGATGCTTGTCTATTTAAATAAAGCACATGGTTTGGTGAGTGGTGCGGCACATTCGACTGCGGATACGGTTCGCCCTGCGCTGCAAATTATTAAAACAAAAGCAGGTGTAAAGAAAACGTCCGGTGTCTTCATCATGGTTCGTGAGGATGAAAAGTATGTGTTCGCTGACTGCGCGATTAATATTGCGCCGGACAGCAATGATTTAGCAGAGATTGCGATTGAAAGTGCGAAGACAGCGGAGATGTTTGATATTGAGCCGCGGATCGCGATGTTAAGCTTCTCAACGAAAGGATCAGCAAAGTCTGAGGAAACGGAACGGGTCGTTGAGGCTGTGGCTGAAGCGAAACGCCGTGATGCTTCATTAGTGTTAGACGGAGAATTCCAGTTTGACGCCGCGTTTGTTCCTTCTGTTGCAAAAAGTAAGGCACCAGGTTCCGTGCTGCAAGGGGATGCGAATGTGTTTATTTTCCCAAGCCTTGAAGCCGGAAACATCGGGTATAAAATTGCGCAGCGCTTAGGTGGCTTTGAGGCGGTTGGTCCGATTTTACAAGGGTTAAACGCCCCGGTGAACGACCTATCCCGCGGCTGTAATGAAGAAGATGTGTACAAGCTCGCGTTAATTACGGCAGCGCAGGGGTTATAATTTTGAAGTTTGGGAGCTGGTCCAAGTGTTGGGGCTGGCTCTTTTTTTAAAAGATAAGAAAGTATAAATTTGGACTTTGAGAATTGTCCAGCTCCAGCGCCCTAGCGGCTAGTGTCCTTCGCTCTCCGCCCTACGATAAGTCAACATCGAATCGCCTCCGGCTCTTCGTGTTTCCTTTATCTCAGTTGGAGCGCTCCAGGCCATACGCCGCTGAACAGGGCGCTTGCGCTTTTCTTATGATAAAATGAGTTTATTATTTTTAAGGGGTTTTCAGCATGGAAGGTTTACTTCGTCAGCCGGAATGGCGGGTTATTGACCAATCCGCGGTCGGCATTCATTTTCAGGCATTGCAATCATTTGGTACCGATGATACATTATGTGCCTCGGTTGGCGCGGGCGAGGCACCGGCGACAGCGCGGACATGGGTGCATCACAATACAGTGGTATTAGGCATCCAGGATACGAGATTGCCATATTTGCAGGAAGGGATCCACTTTTTAAAGCAAGCGGGTTATCAGGCGATTGTCCGAAATTCCGGAGGGCTAGCGGTCGTTCTTGATGAAGGCGTCCTTAATATCTCGTTAATTTTTCCTGAAGCTGAAAAAGGGATCGATATTAACCGTGGCTATGATGTCATGTGGCAGCTGATTCAAACGATGTTTGCTGACTTCCCGCAGCGGAAAATCGAGGCACGGGAAATCGTCGGCTCCTATTGTCCGGGTAGCTATGACCTTAGTATTGACGGGAAGAAGTTTGCCGGTATCTCGCAGCGCCGCCTGAAAAAAGGGGTCGCGGTGCAGATTTATCTTTGTGTGAATGGCAGCGGTGCGAAACGTGCGGAACTGGTGAAGCAATTTTACAAGCTGGCAAAGCATGAGGAACATACGAAATTCATCTACCCGGAAATTGTCCCTGAGGTGATGGCCTCGCTGTCTGAACTGCTCGGGACGTCTTTCACGATTGCCGATGTGATGCTGCGCTTACTAAACCAGTTACATGCCAATAGTGACTTTTTGTATGCGGGGCAGCTGAACGAGTACGAGCTTGGATTATTTCCCGGATATTATCAAAGGGTTATCGATCGGAATGAGAAGACTGCTGACATGTAAAAAAGCCGTAGACCATTTTATTGAATGGTTACGGCTTTTCTATATTAAGATGCTGCTCCTGTCTCTTCTCCCATTGTATTGCTTTTCGAAAATTACTCTGCTACTTTCTCGAGATTCCCGTTGCGGTCCATTTTGAATTTCGTAGCAGGTCTTTCTTCTTCTTCAAATAAAACAAGCTTACGGGCGCGGTTCATAATTTTCATGAGGGTCTCGTAATCTTCTTGAATGGTTTCAGAATTCTGCTCGAGCCCGGCGATTTTTGTTGCCATTTCTTCGTTTTGCTTTCGTAACCCCTCCATTTCCCTTTTCAATCTTTCATTCTCACTTTTTAATGCTTCATTTTGCAGATTGGCATGATGAAAGTTTTGTAAGTAAGAGATAACAGAATCCAGGGAAAGTCCACCAGTGGCTGCTGGTCTGTACGATTGAACTTGGGTTTGTACATGGGCTTGCGCTTGTGCTTGTACTTGCGCAGCCGGTTTCACATAGGTTTCAACGGCCATTTCTGCTGTCATGTCCGGCATTTCAACCTCGGTTTCAACTGGCATTTCAATATCAACCGGCAGCGGCGGCAGTGCTCCGAATTCTTCTGAAGCCGTGACCGAAGGGTTGTATAGCAGTTTTTTCTTGCCGCCTTGGTCCTTCCCTAACACTCTCTGTCTTTGTTTCCGCTGTTTTTTGGCTAATTGTAATGCTTTTTCGTAGGTGTGGCGGACAACGGCATTCCATCTGAAACCACAGGCCGCAGAGGTTCGATTAAGTTTGTCCCCTACCTCTTCAAAGGCATTCAGCTGTGTACTGCCTTCCCTCACATGCCGAAGAACAGTTTCTGCCAAAAGCAGATCATTTTCATCTGTCCATGCGTCTTGACGAACTTTCATATGTTTCAACTCCCTAAAATAATTTACCAATAATTGTGCCAGTCCTAGTCCTGACGATTTCTTAAAAGTTCTAGTCTTAGGATGGACAAGTTTTTCAGGCTTTATACCAAAATGGTTGAAAGGATAGTAGATTTTTTAGCTAATAGGAAAGTATAAATTTTTCCTGAAATTTATACTTTCCTATTTCGCATAAATTCAACTACGCCTCTGTCTTCGTCCTATCGGACTCGCCAATCGGCGAGTTTTCATTTAACTAAAAGATTTAGTCGGGTTGACAAGTTTGCTAAAGATTGCAACTTGCATTGGGAAAAAAGAAAATGTAAAATACCTATGGAGTTAAACTGTTTGATTTAATAAATCCTAGATGGATAAATGATATATAAAAATAGATTGACCGTAGAAAGGGTTGTAGGAAATGTCAAATGAATTTCGTGTTTGCGATGATTGTCAGGCCGTGAATTTAAAGACATTGATTCCTCGTTTAAAAGAAATCGATCCGGATGCCGAAATCAAAATCGGCTGCCAGTCCTATTGCGGACCCGGCCGGAAAAAGACCTTCGCCTTCGTTAACAACCGCCCTGTTGCTGCCTTAACTGAAGAGGAATTAATGGATAAAGTAAATAAGAAGATTAAATAATCACCTTTGCCAACATATGTAAGGTGATTTTTCATTTTATGGTGCCTGACACCCTTACTCATCCATAGATAGTGGAATGGTGTCAGGCACCAATAATGTGGCACCAATAATGTGGCACCAATAATGTCGAAAAATACTGTAGAATTTTGCTGAAAATTGGGTGATTCTGGGATATAATAGTAGCAAATACAAGGAAGAGGGAAATTCATGCAATATTCGGCGGAAAAATTGACTGAAGAAAAAGTGTTTAAAGATCCTGTCCACCGCTATGTCCATGTCCGTGATCTGGCGATTTGGGATTTAATCGGAACGAAAGAGTTCCAGCGGCTGCGCCGAATCAAGCAGCTGGGAACAACCTTTTTGACCTTTCACGGCGCTGAGCACAGTCGCTTCAACCATTCCCTCGGCGTATATGAAATTGTCCGCCGCATCATCGATGATGTGTTTGCGGGAAGGCCGGAATGGAACGACGATGAGCGCCTTCTTACGCTATGTGCGGCGCTTCTCCACGACCTCGGGCACGGCCCGTTCTCCCATTCCTTTGAAAAAGTGTTTGATTTTGACCACGAAGACTTAACCCGTGCGATTATCTTAGGTGATACCGAAGTGAACAAGGTGCTCTTGAGGGTAAGCGCGGATTTTCCTTCTCAGGTCGCCGAAGTCATTGCGAAAACCTCGCCGAAAAAGCTGGTAGTCAGCTTGATTTCCAGTCAAATTGATGCGGATAGGATGGATTATTTGCAGCGGGACGCTTATTTTACCGGCGTCAGCTACGGCCAATTTGATATGGAGCGAATTTTGCGTGTGATGCGGCCGCTGGAAGACCAGGTCGTTATTAAGAAGAGCGGTATGCATGCGGTGGAAGATTATATTATGAGCCGCTATCAGATGTACTGGCAGGTCTATTTCCATCCCGTTTCCCGCAGTGCTGAGGTGATTTTGACCAAAATCCTCCACCGCGCTAAGCAATTATTTAAAGAAAACCATAAGTTTAAGTATGAGCCCATCCACTTTAAGTCCCTCTTCCATGAGCAAGTGACATTAGAAGACTTTTTAAAATTGGATGAATCCGTCATTTTATATTATTTTCAAAGCTGGCAAGAAGAAGCCGATCCTATTTTGAGCGACCTTTGCCGGCGCTTTGTCAATCGCAACCTCTTAAAGTATGCCGAATTTGACCCTGCGAAAGAATACAAGAAGCTTGCAGAATTGACGGCGCTTTTTGAAAAGGCAGGCATTGATCCTGAATATTACTTGGTCGTCGATTCGTCCTCGGATTTGCCGTACGACTTCTACCGCCCCGGTGAGGAAGAGGAACGGCTGCCCATCCATTTGTTAATGAAAAGTGGGGAATTGCGCGAGCTGTCGCGTGAATCAGAAATTGTCGATGCGATTTCAGGAAAAAGAAGAACCGATCACAAACTATACTATCCGGCAGACTTCCTTGAAGATGAATCGACCGAAAAAGAAATAAAACAACAAATACGTGCCCTTTTAGAGATATAAATCAGGTGAAAATAGTAGTATTGGTGCCTGTCACCCTTTCTAACCCGTGGATACAGTAAATGGTGCCTGTCACCCTTTCTAACCTGTGGATACTGTAAATGGTGGCTGACACCTAATGCAATGGAGTAGGAGATGACGAACGTTGTTAAAAGATCACGCGAAGCTGATGCAGGCGATTCTGGTTTCCGGTGAGATTACTGGGAGAAAAAAGCTGCAAAAGATGATATATATTGCGAAAAAGATTGAGTTTCCTTTTCACGAGCGGTTCCAGTTTCATTTTTATGGGCCCTATTCGGAGGAACTGACCACACGAGTGGAAGAGCTCTGTAATATGGGATTTCTGAATGAAGTGAAGGAGAAAAAGGGCGGCTACTTTCAATATCGCTACACGCTGACAGAACCGGGGAAAGAGTTTTTAAGCTTGAACGAAATAGAAATGCCATGTTTGGAGAATTGTTTGACCGATATGAATGAGCAAAATGCTAGATTCCTTGAGCTTGTTTCGACGGTTTTATATTTTGATAACCTTTCAAAAGAAGAAGTTACGGACAAGGTATTTACGTTGAAAAGCAGCCAGCGCTATACAGAAACGGAAATCGATGAGGCGTATCAGTATATTGAAACCTTGAAAGCGAAAATTCAATAATTTAATAATATAAAAGCCGCTTGGGAGCTATGGAAACCCAGGCGGTTTTTTATGATTTTTAACGAACAATAGACCTATACTGTTTGAAATTTTATCTTATAGGGGAATTTTCTGTAAAAATAATATTCATTTTTTTGAAAATTTGCTATGATTTGTCTATCGAGTAGTTAAGGGAGGATTCGCCGTGATTATTGGTGTAATATCTGTCATTATGATATTTGGAATTCCTATAGTTGCTATTTTAACAGGCCATTTTCAAAAGCAGTCGAAAATGAAGGCAAATATGATTAAAGATGAACTGGAACTAGAAAAATTAAAGCATGAAAACTATTTAATCGAAACTGAAAAAATGAAGCTCGAGCTAGAAAAGATAAAACTCGACCAACCCAAAAATGAAATAAAATTCTAAAAAAGGTGTCAGGCATCATGTGAATTTTTCACATGGTGCCTGACACCCTTTACAATATTGTCACTGTTTATTTGTCGCTTGCGCGGACACCGGCAACGGCGTAGTGGTTTTTGCTCATTTCTTCGATGAAGACGGTGATGTTTTCTGCTGGTGCGCCTGTTGTTTCGCTGACGGCTACGGTTACCTTCTCGACTAACGCCCGCTTTTGCTCATCAGAACGTCCCTCAAGCATTTTTACTGTCACATATGGCATGTACTGACCCTCCTTTTAACCTAACTATTTGTTAGTGTTCCATAAACGGTGAAAAAGTGCAATAACCCACTAGGCACATTTGATTTTCTTTTTCGAAGTAGAATCATGTATACTATAGGGAAATAGACAGAGAGTTCGGTCACACAGTTTGTTGATGAGAGGAGAAACGCCATTGGAACAATTTCTTGCCTATCCGTTAAGGCAGATTCCTTATGTAGCCATCACGCTGATTTTTGCGTTTACGTTTCACGAATTAGCCCATGCCTATGTTGCCTATAAATTCGGCGACATGACGGCGAAAAACCAAGGGCGGCTGACGCTAAATCCGCTCAAGCACCTAGACCCATTCGGAACGATTTTAATTCTGATTGCCGGCTTTGGCTGGGCCCGTCCGGTACCGGTCAATCGTTTCTTTTTTAAAAAGCCGCGCTTAGCCGGGGTCCTTGTTTCTGTTGCGGGGCCGCTGAGTAATCTGATTTTGTCCGCCATCGGCTTCGGTGTTGCCTACGGATTGAATCGTTTCGGGGTAAATGCATCGGACAATTTTTATGATTTTCTTGAAATATTTATCCAGCTTAACATTGTGTTATTTATTTTCAACCTGCTGCCGCTCCCGCCGCTTGACGGCTATCGGATTATTGAGGATCTTGCTCCTAATCATCTCCGGGCAAAAATGACGCAATATGAACAATATGGCATCTTAATCTTTCTCATTTTAGTGATTACACCATTAGACCGCTTCACCATCCAGCCTATATTTCAAGTGGTGATTCCTTGGGTTTGGAAGGTAGTTGGAAATTTCGTCTACAGTTTATTTTTTTAAAGGAGGCCTGCACCATCCATGGAGGAAAATAAGAAAAAACTTGGTTTTAATATTATAAAAAGCGACCCGACCGATGGGCACAAGGGCTATGGCAAGGGTGCCCTCAGCCTCGATAATGTTTCCCCGGTCATTATTGATGTCGAAGCCGGTGAAGCCGAGATCGATGTCGGGGCGATGCATGCCCGCAGTGTCGTCGAAAAGGGCATCAAATTTTTAAAAACCAAAGAAGAGGTTCCGAACGGGAAACCATATTGGCTCGTGTGGGTGACGATTGACCGCAAGCCGGAAGGCCCGTATTACGCCGGCGTGACGGCCTGCTATATGACGGTCGACCGCGAAATCCGCCGCGGCTACAAATCGCTGCCGGAGCACGTTAACCGGATGGATAAGTCGCTGAAACGCCATATCATTGTCGAGGATATGGATGCAAACTCGAAAAAAGTACTAGCCGCATTCTTGCGCGGACATAATGAAGTATTATGGGAAAATTCCACGGATGAACTGAAAAAAGGACTATTGGTGGAGTAGGTCTTGCCTAACCACATGTTGTTAATGAATAAAATTTTTTTGAAAAAATATAGTGGAGAACCACTTGTAGTTTTTTTGAAAAATAGGTAGTATTATTATCAGTGTGAAAACACTGTAAAACTAGGACAGGAAAAGCTCCGGAGCAATCCGGAGCTTTTCCATTTAGTAATATAAAATATTATCCAGCAACTCTTTTTTTAAAAGATAAGAAGGTTTAAATTTCGACTTTGAGAATTGTCCAGCTCCAGCGCCCAGCGGCTAGTAGACTTCGCTCTTCTCCCTACGATAAGTCAACATCGGATCGCTCCGCTCTCCGTGTTTCCTTTATCTCAGTCGAAGCGCTCCAGTCTATACACCGCTAAACGGTCGCTTACGCTTTTCTAGCCCCACGGCATGATTTTCTTATACCAAGGTACTTTTTTATGCTCCTGCTTTTTCGCCGGGTGATCATCTGTATTTTTCAGATGATCGGTGCAATATTCGGTCGGTTCGGTGCCGGCGACAAAATAGGTGAAGCGGCGGACAGGACAGTCCTTTGTTGCCAGCTTGCCATTTGCCGGGTTCACGTAAACGCCGACAACCCCCTCTTTCGGCGGTTTAAACGCCTTCACGGGCTTCCCTTGTAACGCTTCCTCCATAAAGTTCGCCCAAATATTCTTAGCGTACGTTTTTTCCGCAGTCAGCTCAATCGGTTTTCCGATATCGTACCCGGCCCAGACCGCTGTCACCAGCTGCGGTGAGTAGCCGATCATCCAGCTGTCCGTTTCCGTTGAGCCAGATTTTCCGGCATATGGCCGCGTAATATTCTTGATAATCGTGCTCCCGGTAACCTTGGCATAGCCGTTTAACTTCGAATCGAAAATCCCCGTCAGCATTTGCGTCATCACAAATGCCTTTGCCGGGTCTAATACTTTTTTCGCCGTATTTTCTTTTTCAAAAATAACATTGCCATTATAGTCTTCCACTCTAGTTATCAATGTCGGGTTCACCCGTTTGCCGCCGTTGGCTAAGAGGCTGTAGGCACCCGCCATTTCGATCACGCGCACACCTGAAGTCCCCAATGCCAGCGACGGAACCTTGGCCATTTTAGTTGAAAGCCCAAATTTCTTCGCTGTCCCAATTAACGTTTCTTCGCCTAAAAATAAATGCGTTTTGACGGCGAAAATATTATCGGAAACGGCTAGTGCCTGGGCAAGTGTAACCTCCCCGTTGGCATACTTGTTGTTAAAGTTATGCGGTGTATAATCGGCCTGACCATCATCAAAATGGAAGGTTGTAAACTCGCTTCTCATTGTCGATGCCGGGGTAAAGCCTTGCTCAAGGGCGGCGTAGTATAACAATGGCTTAATCGTCGATCCCGGCTGCCTGACTGCCTGAACGGCGCGGTTAAACGGGCTTTTTTCATAGTCCCGGCCGCCGACCATTGCCCGTACATAGCCGTTTTTCGGATCCATCGCCACTAAGCCGACTTGAATGTCCGAGGAGCTGGCGACATATTGATTGACCTGGCTTTCGGCTGCTTCCTGCTGTTTTAAGTTAAGTGTCGTAAAAACCTTTAAACCGCCGAGTGCAATCGTGCGGTCATCTAAATGTAATTGATTTTTCAGCGCATTTTTAACGGCATCCTGAAAATACGGTGCCACCTTTACCTTTTGCGTTGTGTGGACGCCCACTATAGTAAGCGGCATATCGGCGGCCGTTTGTGCCTCTTTTTTGCTGATGTAGCGGTTTTTTACCATGCTTTGTAAAATAATCGCCTGACGGCTTTTTGCTTTTTCCAGCGAAGCAAGCGGTGAGTAAATGCCTGGCCCCTTGGGAATACCCGCGAGCATGCTGGCTTCGGCAAGGGTTAAGTCGGCTGCCTTTTTTCCAAAATAGTACTGGCTGGCGGCCTCCACACCATAGGCACCATTGCCATAGTAGATTGTATTTATATAGCCTTCGAGAATCTCCTGCTTCGAATAGTTCATTTCAAGACGAATAGTATAAAAAGCCTCCGTCAGCTTCCGTTTCCACGTTTTGTCGTGTTCGAGAAACAGATTCCGTGCGTACTGCTGGGTGATCGTACTTGCGCCCTGCACCTTGGCAAAGGCTTGAATATCGGCAATCACGGCACCGGCAATCCGTTTATAATCAAAACCATGGTGCTCGTAAAAATTTTTATCCTCAATCGAGACGGTCGCATTCACTAAATCCGGCGAAATATCCTTAAGGCCGACCCAATAGCGCTTTTGACCGCTATTACTCTCGCCCATCAAGGATCCATCGTCGGCGAAAAACAGCGTCGATTGCGGCACGGCGAGCGGCGGCGCGCCTAGGATTCTGGCATAGCCGAGGATGCCAAGGAAGAGAATGAGCATACAAATCATGCCTATCAAACTGATGATAATGATGGCGCGCAAATATTTAACCGTCTTTCGAAACCCTTGATCAGTCATGATTTCCATTTATCCTTCACCCCGCAGTTTTTCCAGTTTTTAAAAAAATAGATAGTAATAGTATTGAAAAAATAGAGTCTTTTTAAACATTCAGGAAAAATTTCTTTAAATTTTGCTAGACTTTTTTTTCTGGTTGTATTTCAATAGGTTGGGTAGTATAAAAATGATGGGGTCAGACCCCCCATAGGACAGCGCGGTAAAACAGTAGGGGAACTACCTCCTAAAATGAAAAATTGGAAGGAAGATGAAAGATGTCAATTTGGTTTACAGAAAAACAAACCGAAAATTTTGGGATTACAATGAAAGTAAATAAAACCTTACATACAGAGCAAACGGAATTTCAAAAGCTGGATATGATTGAAACTGAAGAGTGGGGCAACATGCTGCTCTTAGATGATATGGTCATGACGTCTGTTAAGGATGAGTTCGTTTACCATGAAATGGTGGCACATGTGCCGCTATTTACCCATCCAAACCCTGAGAATGTCCTTGTTGTCGGCGGCGGTGACGGCGGCGTTATTCGTGAAGTGTTGAAGCACCCAAGCGTCAAGAAAGCGACACTTGTTGATATTGATGGAAAAGTAATCGAGTATTCCAAGAAATTTTTACCGGAGATTGCCGGCTGGCTTGAGGACGAGCGTGTGGACGTGCAGGTGGGCGACGGCTTCATGCATATCGCCGAAAGCGACAACCAGTATGATGTCATTATGGTTGACTCAACGGAACCGGTTGGTCCAGCGGTAAACCTATTTACCAAAGGCTTTTATGCGGGAATTTCCAAGGCGTTAAAAGAGGACGGAATCTTCGTTGCACAATCAGACAACCCGTGGTTTAAAGCGGACTTAATCCGCAATGTGCAGCGCGACGTGAAAGAAATTTTCCCGATTACCCGTTTATATGTAGCGAACATTCCAACATATCCAAGCGGATTATGGGCATTCACGATTGGTTCAAAAAAATACGATCCATTAGCGGTTGAGGAAGACCGTTTCCACGAAATCGAAACAAAATATTACACAAAAGAACTTCACAAAGCGGCCTTCGTATTGCCTAAGTTTGTTGGCGATTTAGTGAAGTAAACGGTAAAGGGGGTCAGACCCCCGATAGAGTAGTACGTTAAAGCAGTGGGGGACTGACCCCTTGAAAGGAGAGTTAAGATGCGTTTTGATGAGGCTTATTCGGGGAATGTGTTTATTAAGAGCCACCCGAATTTTGAGGAGAGTCAGGTTGTATTGTACGGAATGCCGATGGATTGGACGGTGAGCTACCGCCCGGGTTCGCGCTTCGGCCCGGCCCGAATTCGTGAGGTATCGATTGGTCTAGAGGAGTACAGTGCCTACCTTGACCGCGAGCTGGAAGAGGTAAAATACTTTGATGCCGGAGATATCCCGCTGCCGTTTGGAAATGCCCAGCGCAGCCTTGATTTAATTGAAGAGTTTGTCGATCAGGTTCTTGCTGCGGGGAAATTCCCGCTTGGTATGGGCGGCGAGCACCTTGTATCATGGCCGGTAATGAAGGCTGTATATAAAAAATATCCGGATTTAGCGATTATCCACTTTGATGCGCATACTGATTTGCGTGAGAACTATGAAGGGGAACCGTTGTCACACTCGACTCCGATTCGCAAGATTGCGGAGCATATTGGGCCGAAAAACGTCTATTCCTTTGGGATCCGTTCCGGAATGAAGGAAGAATTTGTGTGGGCGAAGGAAAATGGCATGCATATTTCAAAATTTGAAGTGCTTGAGCCATTAAAAGAAATTCTGCCAACGCTTGCCGGCCGTCCGGTATATGTCACAATTGATATTGACGTATTGGATCCTGCACATGCGCCTGGAACTGGTACAGTCGATTGCGGTGGAATCACGTCAAAAGAACTGCTTGCTTCCATTCACGCCATCGCCCGTTCAGAGGTGAACGTAGTCGGCGGTGACTTAGTCGAAGTAGCACCAATTTACGACCCATCCGAACAAACAGCCAACACCGCAAGCAAACTAATTCGCGAAATGCTCCTCGGCTGGGTAAAATAGGAAATTGGTGCCTGACACCCTTTGCTGTATTAGTATTGTTGTTATATTGTAATGATGTTCACCAGTTGCAATAGATTTTAAAAGATTGGTGCCTGTCCCGTGATTGGGGCGGGCATCTTTTGATTTGTATGGTTACAATGTTTATAATAGGGAAAGTATGCGATAACGCGCCCAGGTTAATGATAGGGCTAGATCTATGAATGAGAGCAATCTAAGGTTCCTTTTTAAAAAAATTATGGTTCGCAAATAAATAGGGTTGTTTCGCAAATAAAACCGCTTGTTTCGCAAACAAATCATGAAGTTTCGCAAATAAACTTCAATCTTTCGCAAATAAAATTTGATTTTTCGGAAATAAGGGGAGAATTTGTGTGAAAATACTAGAAGGAAGTGCAATTTCGTTTGGCAAACACTGAAATACCTGTGAAAATTAAGGTGAAGACGACGATTGATCAGCAGGAGACGATGGAATTGACGGTATTTGGCCGTTATTTTCAAAAGGGTGGTGCCGCATTCCTAAAGTATGAGGAAGTGCTGGAAGAGGGTACGGTCCGCACGATCGTGAAGGTGACTCCGGAAGAGGCGTTGATTTTACGAGGTGGTGCGGTGAAAATGCGGCTGCCGTTTCGTTTACATAAAATACTGCGAGGCAGCTATGAGATGCCGTTTGGGACGTTTGAAACGTTGACAATGGCGAAAAGAATCGAGCATACGGAGGGTCTGATTGATATTCTCTACGATTTCACGATGCAGGGCTCGCCAACAGGTACATACCATTTAGAAATTACCTTTCAGGAGGATCAAAAATGAATATAGTTGAACAGGTTCAAAGTAAAATAAAAGAAGAGATTCGTGCGGCGGTGCTGAAGGCAGGGATAGCTGCTGAGGAGCAGATTCCCGATGTCATCCTCGAGACTCCAAAGGAAAAGGCGCACGGCGACTACTCGACGAATATGGCGATGCAATTGGCGCGGGTAGCGAAGAAGGCGCCGCGGATGATTGCGGAAGCGTTGGTGGCTAATTTTGACCTCTCGAAGGCTTCGATTGAAAAAATTGAGCTGGCTGGGCCGGGGTTCATTAATTTTTATATGAATAATGCTTATTTAACCGAGTTGATTCCAACGGTGCTCACTGCAGGCGAAAAGTATGGCGAAACGACGGTTGGCGGCGGCCAGAAAATCCAAGTCGAGTTTGTATCAGCGAATCCAACGGGGGACTTGCACCTTGGACATGCCCGAGGTGCGGCGGTTGGTGATTCGCTGTGCAATATTTTAGCGATGGCGGGTTATGATGTGTCCCGCGAATACTATATTAATGATGCCGGCAATCAGATTAATAATTTGGCATTGTCCGTTGAGGCTCGCTACTTCCAGGCACTGGGACTTGAAAAAGACATGCCGGAGGACGGCTATCACGGTGCCGATATTATCGGAATTGGCAAGGAGCTGGCGGAAGAGTTTGGCGACAAGTATGTGGAGGCGCCGGCCGAGGTGCGGTTTGAATTTTTCCGTGAGTACGGTTTGAAATATGAGATGGCGAAGTTGAAGCGCGATTTAGAGGATTTCCGCGTCGGCTTTGATGTGTGGTACTCGGAAACCTCGCTATATAAAAATGGGAAAATTGATGAGGCCCTCGCGGCGCTGCATGAGAGCGGCTATGTGTACGAGCAGGACGGTGCGACGTGGCTGCGGTCGACTGATTTTGGAGACGATAAAGACCGCGTGCTGATTAAGCAGGATGGCTCTTACACGTATTTGACGCCGGATATCGCCTATCACAAGGACAAGCTGGCGCGCGGTTTTGAAAAATTGATTAATATTTGGGGAGCGGACCACCACGGGTATATTCCCCGGATGAAGGCGGCGATTCAGGCCTTAGGATATGACCGCGAGGCGCTTGAAGTTGAAATTATCCAGCTTGTCCATCTTTATAAAGATGGCGAGAAGATGAAGATGAGTAAGCGGACAGGGAAGGCTGTGACGATGCGGGATTTGGTCGATGAGGTTGGCCTCGATGCGACGCGTTATTTCTTCGCGATGCGCAGTTCGGATACCCATATGGACTTTGACTTGGATTTAGCGGTGTCGGAGTCGAATGAAAACCCGGTCTATTATGCGCAGTATGCCCATGCGAGGATTTCGAGCATTTTGCGTTCGGGTGAGGAAAAGGGTGTTCAGGTTGATATGGGCGCTGATTTTTCACAGGTGTCATCTGAAAAGGAAATTGATTTGTTGAAAAAATTGGGTGAGTTCCCGTCCGCTGTCGGCGAGGCCGCGGTGAAGCGGGTGCCGCACCGGATTACGAACTATATCTTTGAGTTGGCGTCGGCATTCCATAGTTTTTACAACGCGGAAAAGGTACTGGACCTCGAGAATCCTGAACGGACGAAGGCACGCCTTGGGTTAGTGAAGACAGTGCAAATCACGTTGAAGAACGCCTTGGCGTTGATTGGCGTTTCGGCTCCGGAAAAAATGTAAATTTGGTTATTGGTTAGGTTGGACCCTCTGTTAATGATAGGGGGTCTATTTGCTATTTTAGGATTGAATTTTTTAAAGTGGACAGTATTTGATGAAAAGTGGACAGTAAATCGCTGAAACCGGATAGTAAAAATAGAAAAGCGGAAAGTAAATGGGCGGAACCGGAAAGTAAACCGTAAAAAGTGGACAGTAAACCAGAAAAAGTGGACCGGGGAGGAGGGAGTTGCACAGTTTTTCTCGGAAACGGCCTCCAAAAATGAATATCCTCCTAAAAAAATACAAATAGTATAGATAGATTTTTCAGTGAGGAGTGGGCCGAACGCATGAATGTAGGAAGAGCAAAGGAAATTGTTGAATCCGCTGATGTGATCAATGTAACCTATGATGGAACACCGGTAATCATTCAACATGTGGACGAAGCGACAAAAATGGCACGGATATATTCCAGAACAGACCCCGACCACGAACAAGAAGTACCCGTACTAAACCTAATTGAAGAATAAAAAAAAGTCTCCGAAAAAGGTTCGGGGACTCTTTCAATTTGTGAAATTTTCACATGGTGCCTGACACCCTTTCTACTACGCGAAGAGTACAAAAGGTGCCTGACACCGTTTCTACTGTTTTCATAGGAAGTATGCGATGGCTCGGGCGATGGTTTCTTTGGTTGTGCGAAGGGTGTTTGGTTTGTTCAGTGCCGCCAATGTCAGCGGCTCCGAGTCAAGGATATCCTTTTCAATGATGTCCTTTAATCGCCCGATAAAGTCAGGATCATAGATGTAGCAATTGATTTCTTTGTTTAAAAACAAACTACGTTGATCAAAATTGGCGGTACCGATATCGCAGATGTTGTCATCGATGACAATCGTTTTGGCGTGATAAAAGCCATTTTTATATTGATAAACGGCCGCACCCATCTTCAGAAGCTGCCGTAAATAGCGAAACGAGGCTTCCTGCACAAGAAGATGATCGGCCGTAAAAGGAACGATGATCGTAATGCTCACACCACGCCGCCGCGCCTCCTGCAGTTCGGTGAAAATCGCCGCGCTTGGAATAAAATAAGGAGTGCCAATCATAATCGAATGTTCCGCCTTCTGAATGAGCCGAATAAAGTTTTTTTCAAGCTGCCCCGCCTCTGTTGGGAGAAATTGATGGCGAACTGCACCTTTTGAAGCAGGTTCAGGAAAATAAACATGGTGATCCTGAAGGTCCTCCCCCGCATACTCGTTCCAATCAATCAAAAACTCACTTTGCAAACTATTCACGCTCTCACCGGTAATCTTTACATGATAGTCACGCCATGGGCTTAGCAACGAATCTTCATCAATATATTCCTTTCCAATATTATAGCCGCCGAGATAGCCAATTTTTCCATCAATAATGGAGATCTTGCGGTGGTTCCGGACTTGCGAGGAATAAAAGAGAAACGGAAGCTTAATCCGATTACTAAATGCAAACTGGACTCCAGCTTCCTCTAATGCCGTAACCGCTGCCCTTTTTACCTTCCAGCTCCCAAGCCTATCAAGCAGCAGCCGGACTTCCACACCTTCCCGCGTCTTTTCTTTCAAAAGAGTAAAAAATTCCTGACTGATGGCATCATCTTTAACAATATAAAAAAGGACATGGATATGGTGCTTGGCCTCTCGTATTTCCTGGAAATAATTACGGAATAATTCCTTTCCGTGCGTAAAAATTTCAAAGCTGCCATGGAGGATGTTTGTTTCCATTTTGCTCGCCGCCGAAAGATGCTTCCTTCGGCCTAACCTAAAATCAATGACAAGCCATATAAAGATGAGAAGGACAAGTCCGCTCAAAATGAGTACAAAATTCATCGACAATCGCTCCCCCAATCGGTTTTGTTAGTGTTTCCGAGACCTGCCATTTCTATAAGTCGAACGATTCCTGCAACCTTTTCTAAAAAAAACTGGTTGACTGAATGCTCATTCATTATATAATAGAGATAAGTATAATTCAGAAAATTAATTATTTTCTACAATTTACAAAAAAGGGAATAGGAAAATAAAGAAAGGGGCGTTAGTATATGAATGGTCTTTTATGGGTTAACCTTATTGCATTTTTGGCTGTAACCGCTTACGCTGTCAGCCTGTTTGTGTATGTTGTCAAAACGCGGATCCAATACATCAAGCTTGGCAAAAAGACGGAGTTTGACAACAATGTCAAAGAACGGATGAAGAAAATTTGGGTGATGGTATTTGGGCAGAAAAAGCTGCTTAAGGATAAAAAGAGCGGCGCGATTCACGTTATGTTCTTTTATGGCTTCCTCCTTGTTCAATTTGGGGCGATTGATTTTATTATCAAAGGGATTAAACCCGGGGCACACCTGCCGCTTGGCCCGCTGTATCCGGCGTTTACTTTTTTCCAAGAGATTGTCACATTGACGATTTTAGTAGCGGTGGTCTGGGCTTTCTATCGCCGTTATATTGAAAAACTTGTCCGCTTAAAGCGCGGCTTTAAATCAGGCCTTGTGTTAATTTTCATCGGCGGCTTAATGATTTCTGTGCTTCTCGGAAATGGCATGGGCATCATCTGGCATGCAGAGGATCCGACGTGGTCTGAACCGGTTGCATCCGTGATTTCGCTCGCTTTTTCATGGATAAATGAAACCGCCTCCATTGCTGTGTTCTATGTCGCATGGTGGATGCACTTACTATTCTTGCTGTCCTTCTTAGTGTATGTGCCGCAAGGAAAGCACGCACACTTAATTGCCGGGCCGGCAAATGTCTATTTAAACCGTTTGGAAAAACCAGGTAAATTAAGCAAGATTGATTTTGAAGATGAATCACAAGAATCCTTTGGGGTTGGAAAAATTGAAGACTTCACCCAGCTGCAAATGGTTGATTTTTATGCCTGCGTGGAATGCGGCCGTTGTACCAACATGTGTCCAGCTTCCGGAACAGGCAAAATGTTGTCACCGATGGATTTAATTGTAAAAATGCGTGATCACCTGACCCATTATGGTGCCTCGGTTACATCGAAGCAGCCATGGGTGCCGACGTTTGCGTTTGCGAACACAAAAGGAAATCAAATTGCCTTAGCAGCGGCAGGGCAGGGGGCACAGGAATCTGCAGCAGCGTCTGCATACAGTCCAAGCCTAATCGGCGACGTCATTACTGAAGAGGAAATTTGGGCTTGTACCACATGCCGCAACTGTGAAGACCAATGTCCAGTTATGAACGAACACGTGGAGAAAATTATCGACCTCCGCCGTTATCTTGTTTTAACAGAAGGAAAAATGAATCCGGATGCGCAGCGGGCGATGACCAATATCGAACGTCAGGGCAATCCTTGGGGCTTGAACCGCAAAGAGCGTGAAAACTGGCGCGAGCTTCGCGAGGATGTACTTGTGCCGACTGTGAAAGAAATGAACAAGGCTGGCGAAGAGTTTGAATACCTCTTCTGGGTTGGCGCGATGGGTTCATACGACAACCGCAGCCAGAAGATTGCCCTTTCTTTTGCAAAATTATTGAATTCAGCTGGCGTGAAGTTTGCCATCCTTGGCAACAAGGAAAAGAACTCCGGCGATACGGCCCGCCGCCTTGGTAACGAGTTCTTGTTCCAGGATTTAGCGGTGAAAAATATTGAAGAATTTGAAAAAGCTGGTGTGAAAAAAATTATCACGACCGACCCGCATGCCTACAATATTTTCAAAAATGAGTACCCTGATTTTGGATTGACCGATGTGGAAGTGTATCACCATACGGAAATTCTTTATGAACTTGTCCGGGATGGGAAGCTTGTTCCAAAACATGCAGTCAACGAAACGATTACCTTCCATGATTCTTGTTACTTAGGCCGTTACAATGACGTCTATGATCCGCCACGTGAGATTTTAAAGGCGATTCCAGGCGTGAAGCTTGTGGAAATGGAACGGAACCGCGATAAGGCCATGTGCTGCGGTGCCGGCGGCGGTTTGATGTGGATGGAAGAAGACACCGGTTCTCGGATCAATGTGGCGCGCACAGAGCAGGCGCTTGAAACGAATTCAACGGCCATCAGCTCAGCGTGTCCATACTGCTTAACGATGCTGTCAGACGGAACCAAGGCCAAGGAAGTCGAGGAAAAGGTTTCAACATACGACGTTGCCGAGCTGCTTGAAAAAGCCATCTGTGGGGAAGTCGCCTAATTTTAATCATCAGCAGAGGTTGATTTGTTGCACGAATTCATAAAATCTTAAGAATTTTATGTAAAACAATTCAACTTCTGCTATTTTTTATGTAAAATAGAAGGTAGGATAAAACGCTTACATTTTTTCTAAATGAGCGGGTGGGGAGCCCGTGCCATTTTTTGTTTGAATTTCGAGCGAGCGTTCAGTCAACCTTATCATCGTGTGACTGAATATTAAGAAAAGGGAGAGTGTTTTGAATGGGGAAAACGGTTATTTTAAGCGGAGTTAGAACAGCTTTTGGAAAATTAGGGGGGAGTTTGAGCGGCTTTACGGCCTCACAGCTTGGGGGAATGGCTGTGAAAGAGGCGTTGATGCGCGCGGGCGTTAACCCGGAAGTGGTAGAGGAAGTCATTCTCGGAACTGTTTTACAAGGGGGACAGGGGCAAATCCCATCACGCCAGGCAGCACGTCATGCAGGATTACCGTGGGAAGTCAAAACGGAAACAATCAATAAGGTCTGTGCCTCCGGCATGCGCAGTGTCACATTGGCAGATCAAATCATCCGCGCCGGCGATGAAGAAGTGATTGTTGCCGGCGGGATGGAATCGATGAGCAACGCCCCGTATATTTTACCAAAAGCAAGATGGGGCTTCAGAATGGGCGACTCTTCCGTTAAGGATTTAATGATCCATGACGGCTTAACCTGCAGCTTTACCGGCGTTCACATGGGCACTTACGGCAACGGGACGACGGCTGAGATGGACATCACTCGCGAGGCGCAGGACGAGTGGGCGCTCCGAAGCCATGTGCGGGCGATTGCCGCAATTGAGAGTGGAAAGTTTGCTGAAGAAATTGTTGCTGTCGAGGTACCGCAGCGAAAAGGGGAACCGCTTGTTGTTTCGCAGGATGAGGGGCCGCGGAAAGATACTTCTTTAGAGCGGCTCGCTAAACTGGCGCCCGTCTTTAATTCAACAGGCACAATCACGGCAGGGAATGCCCCTGGGGTCAATGACGGTGCGGCCGCCCTTGTGCTTATGAGCGAAGAGCGCGCTGTTCGCGAAGGCCGTAAGGTGGAAGCAGTGATTCTCGGGCACGCCGCGATTGCTGTAGAAGCGAAGGACTTTCCGCAAACGCCGGGGCTGGTCATTAATGAGCTTTTACGAAAAACGGGCAAGAGCTTGGATGAAATTGATTTGTTTGAAATTAACGAAGCCTTTGCCGCAGTTGCGTTGGCGAGCGGGAAAATTGCCGGCCTTGATCCGGAAAAGGTCAATGTCAATGGCGGTGCGGTCGCATTAGGGCATCCAATCGGTGCAAGCGGCGCCCGTATTATCATCACATTGATGCACGAACTGAAGCGCCGCGGCGGCGGAATTGGTGTGGCGGCGATTTGTAGCGGCGGCGGCCAGGGTGATGCCGTGATGATCGAAGTGCCGAAAGGGTAACGCGGCTCAATCGGCGGATAGTGAGGTTTAATCAGCGGATAACGGAGTCCAATCGGCGGATAGTGAGGTTTAATCAGCGGATAACGGTATCCAATCGGCGGATAAGCATCTTTTATCAGCGAATAGAACTATTTTACTGGCTAATATAGGTTATTTTGGAGAATGTTTATTTTTAAAAAAATAAACAAAGGTTGGCTTTATTAACCGACCTTTGGATGGAGGGGAAAACATGCAAGTTTCAAATGTAATGGTGATAGGTGCAGGGCAGATGGGCTCTGGAATTGCTCAGGTCTGTGCCCAGGCAGGCTACAAGGTCTTATTAAACGATTTAAAGCCGGAATTCGTCGAGCGAGGCTTGGGGATGATCAATAAAAATCTTTCCCGTAACGTCGATAAAGGCCGGATGACTGAGGAACAGAAGCAGGAAGTACTGGCGCTTCTTACCGCTTCAACCGACCTGAACGATGCCAGCGGTGTAGACCTTGTCATCGAAGCAGCTGTTGAAAATATGGAAATAAAAGCGAAAATTTTTGCTCAATTAGATGAAATTGCCCCGGAACATGCGATTTTAGCGAGCAATACTTCATCATTGCCAATCACCGAAATTGCCGCAGCCACGAAGCGCCCGGAAAAAGTCATTGGGATGCACTTTATGAATCCTGTACCGGTGATGAAGCTCGTCGAAATTATCCGCGGCTTAGCCACAGCCGATGAAGTGTATCAAGTGATTGAAGATATGACCAAGACCTTGAGCAAAGTACCTGTTGAGGTGAATGACTTCCCTGGTTTTGTCTCCAATCGTGTATTAATGCCGATGATCAACGAAGCGATTTTTACATTATACGAAGGCGTTGCCACCAAGGAAGCGATCGACGAAGTGATGAAGCTCGGCATGAACCATCCGATGGGACCGTTAACACTGGCTGATTTTATCGGCCTCGATACATGCCTGTACATTATGGAAACCCTTCAAGATGGCTTCGGTGATGACAAATACCGTCCATGTCCGCTGCTGCGCAAATATGTGAAAGCCGGCTGGCTCGGCAAGAAAACAGGCCGCGGATTCTACACGTACGAATAACTCTAATCTAAAAAGGCGGAGTGAGCAGAGCGAAGCTTCACTAAAACGTAGCGCGAAATAGTAACTTCCCGCACATATGTATACACGGTTTAGCTTATGCGCCGCTCCGCCCTTTTTCCACGTAAAGGGGAAATCAACGTGAATCTTACATTTACGGAAGAACAAGAAATGATGCGGAAAATGGTGCGCGATTTTGCCCAGAGTGAAATTGCTCCATTTATTGAGAATATGGAAAAAGGGGAATTCCCGCGTGAAATTCTTCGCAAAATGGGCGAGCTTGGCCTGATGGGGATTCCCGTTCCGGAAGAATACGGCGGCACCGAAATGGACTTTACCTCCTACATCATTGCGATTAATGAAATTTCAAAGGTAAGTGCAACGGTGGGTGTCATCTTATCCGTCCATACATCGGTATGTACGAACCCCATTCTTTATTTCGGGACAGAGGAACAGAAACAAAAGTATGTACCGAAGCTTGCCGGAGGGGAGTATTTGGGTGCCTTTTGCTTAACCGAGCCAAGCTCAGGGTCCGATGCTGCGAGCATGAAGACCCGGGCGGTCAAGAAGGGTGGTCACTATGTCCTCAATGGCTCAAAAATGTTTATTACCAATGGCGGCGAGGCCGATATTTATATTGTCTTTGCGACCACAGATACAAAGTTAGGCACGAAAGGGATTGCCGCTTTTATTGTGGAAAAAGATACCCCCGGCCTCATCATCGGCAAAGATGAGAAGAAAATGGGTTTGCACGGCTCAAGAACCGTGCAGCTAACATTTGAGGATATGCACGTTCCCGTGGAAAATCTCCTAGGCAACGAAAGTGAAGGCTTTAAAATAGCGATGGCGAACCTCGATGTCGGCCGTATCGGGATTGCGACGCAGGCACTTGGAATTGCCGAGGCTGCGCTGTCGGCCGCAACGGCCTACGCGAAGGAGCGTCAGCAATTTGGCAAGCTGATTGCCGCCCAGCAGGGGATTGCCTTTAAGCTTGCTGATATGGCGACAAGTGTCGAGGCAGCGAAACTATTAGTCTATCGCGCCGCGGATTTGCGCAGCCAAGGCTTGAAATGCGGCTTGGAAGCCTCGATGGCAAAGCTGTTTGCGACAAGGACAGCGGTTGAGGTGACGACGGAAGCGATTCAAGTATTCGGCGGTTACGGCTATACGGAAGATTACCCGGTTGAGCGCTACTTCCGCGATGCAAAGGTAACGGAAATCTACGAGGGCACGAGCGAGATTCAGCGGATTGTGATTAGTAAGTATCTTTGATATGGAGAAAGATGTTTAAGGTTCATAAAGCCCGAGGGCGTGGAAAAAGTGGAATGAAGGTCGTTATGAAGGGGTTCATAAAGCCCGTGGGCATGGAAAAAGTGAGTGGAAGGTCGTTATGAAGGCGTTCATAAAGCCCGAAGGCATGGGAAAAGTGAGTGGAAGGTCGTTATGAAGGGGTTCATAAAGCCCGTGGGCATGGAAAAAGTGACGTGAAGGTCGTTATGAGATGGTTCATAAAGCCCGTGGGCATGGAAAAGTGAGTGGAAAGTCGTTATGAAGGGGTTCATAAAGCCCGCGGGCATGGAAAAAGTCACAAAACGGTAATTATGAATAAGAGGAGGACTCAAAAATGCAATTTAAATTATCCGAAGAGCATGAAATGATTCGTAAAATGGTGCGTGACTTTGCGCGGAACGAGGTGGCACCAACAGCGGCGGAGCGGGATGAGGAAGAACGCTTTGACCGGGAGATTTTTGACAAGATGGCGGAGCTTGGTTTAACAGGAATCCCGTGGCCGGAAGAGTACGGCGGCATTGGCAGCGATTTTCTTGCTTATTGTATTGCTGTAGAGGAGCTGTCCCGCGTTGACGCGTCAACAGGTGTACTTCTTTCCGCCCACACCTCCCTTGCAGGCTGGCCGATTTATAAATTCGGCAGCGAAGAGCAAAAGCAAACCTATCTGCGTCCGATGGCAGAGGGTAAGAAAATTGGCGCGTACGGCCTAACAGAGCCGGGGAGTGGCTCCGATGCCGGCGGAATGAGAACGACAGCCCGTTTAGAAGGTGACCATTATGTCCTTAACGGTTCGAAAATTTTCATTACTAATGGCGGCGTGGCCGACATCTATGTGGTGTTTGCCTTAACCGATCCAACCAGCAAGCAACGAGGAACAACGGCATTTATCGTGGAGAGCGATTTCCCAGGCTTCTCTGTTGGCAAAAAAGAAAAGAAACTGGGCATCCGTTCGTCACCAACAACGGAAATTATTTTTGAAGATTGCAAGGTTCCTGTTGCCAACCGGCTTGGCGAGGAAGGCGATGGCTTTAAGGTGGCGATGATGACCCTTGATGGCGGCCGTAACGGTATTGCGGCGCAGGCGGTTGGGATTGCGCAAGGTGCATTGGATGCAGCAGTCGACTATGCGAAGGAACGCCACCAGTTCGGCAAACCGATTGCGGCAAACCAAGGCATCAGCTTTAAGCTTGCCGATATGGCAACAAATATTGAGGCTTCAAGACTATTAACCTATCAAGCGGCATGGCTCGAGTCAAACGGCTTACCATATGGAAAAGAATCGGCGATGTCGAAATTATTCGCCGGCGATACCGCGATGAAAGTGACAACCGAAGCCGTTCAAGTATTTGGCGGCTATGGCTATACAAAGGATTATCCAGTTGAGCGCTTCATGCGTGATGCGAAAATAACCCAGATTTATGAGGGAACACAGGAAATTCAGCGCCTCGTTATTTCACGGATGATAACAAAATAAGGGGATTTTTTAAAAAGAAAGGCGGTAATCATGGATCGCCCAAATTCAATAAAGGCGGTTAGAGGGATGAATAAACGGGAAGTACAGGCTTCGGTCAAAGATGAGCGCCTTGTCCAAAAACGGCGCGACCAAATGATCAAAGGGGCCGTAGCACTTTTTAAACAAAAGGGGTTTCATCGGACGACGACAAGGGAAATTGCCAAAGCGGCCGGTTTTAGCATCGGGACGCTGTATGAATACATTCGCACAAAGGAAGACGTGCTTTATCTTGTCTGCGACAGCATTTATGATCATGTCAGTGAGCGCCTGCAGCAGGATCTCGCTTTGAAAAAAGGGACATTGGACAGCTTGAAGCTCGGGATTGCCAACTTTTTTCAGGTAATGGATGAGATGCAGGCGGAAGTGCTCGTAATGTATCAAGAAGTTAAGTCACTGTCAAAGGACGCGCTTCCATATGTGTTGAAAAAAGAAATGGAAATGGTCGGCATGTTTGAGAACTTGCTTTCGAGATGTGTCGAAAATGGGGAGCTGCACCTGTCAGAGAAACAAGTGGAGATTATTGCCCATAACATTTTTGTCCAGGGGCAAATGTGGGGTTTCCGCCGCTGGGCTTTACGGAAGTTATTTACCTTAGAAGAATATATTGAGCTGCAGACAGAGCTTTTGTTAGCGGGGATTGATGTTGGGGTCACGAAGGCGTCGGAAATTTCGGAAAAATAGCAAGGAGCGATCGGAGAACAAGGTTCATCGTCATTCAATAAAGTTCAGAACAGGGCACCTTGTGAACGAGGATTAATTCGACGAAGTCTCGGCCACTAAAAAATTTCCGGAAAACGAGCAAAGGCAGCGAACAGTGAACAAGGTTCATTTTTACAAAAGGGGGAGCACGATGGGAAATTATCAGCCAAAGCATCATATCCGCTTTGTGACGGCGTCGAGCTTGTTTGACGGCCACGATGCTTCGATTAATATTATGCGCAGGATTCTTCAGGCGAGCGGGGCGGAGGTTATTCACCTTGGCCACAACCGCTCGGTGGAGGAGGTCGTGAACGCGGCGATTCAGGAGGATGTGCAGGGGATTGCGATTTCGTCTTATCAAGGCGGGCACGTTGAATACTTTAAATATATGTATGACCTGTTAAAGGAAAAAGGGGCGCCACATATTCGCATTTACGGCGGCGGCGGCGGGGTGATTATTCCTCGTGAAATCGATGAGCTGCATCAATACGGGATTGCGTGGATTTTCTCGCCTGAAGACGGCCGGAAGCTTGGCCTGCAGGGCATGATTGACCGGATGATTCAGGAATGTGATTTTTCTACGGTGACAACAGATGTAAGTGAACATATTGAAAAATTGCCGTCTGGCGAAGTTAACAGTATTGCCAAGCTGATTACCTTAGCGGAGCTTCATGTCGATAAAAGGAATGAGGCGGCGGCAACAGCTGAGCAGGTGCTGGAACAAGTGAAGTCGCTCGAGAAGGGGATTCCCGTGGTCGGGATCACGGGAACGGGCGGTGCTGGAAAAAGTTCGTTAACAGACGAATTAATCCGCCGCTTTATCAATGAATTCCCTGAGAAACGGGTGGCGATTCTATCGGTTGACCCGACAAAGCAAAAAACAGGCGGCGCGCTCCTTGGTGACCGGATCCGGATGAATGCGATCTTCTCGCCAAATGTATATATGCGCAGTTTGGCGACCCGGCGCTCGAAAAATGAACTGTCGCTTGCGATTAAGGATGCGGTGGCTGTGACGAAGGCATCCGGCTTTGACCTCGTGATCGTTGAAACGAGCGGGATCGGCCAAGGGGATGCGGAAATCACGGAAATCTGTGATGTGTCGATGTACGTGATGACAAGTGAATTTGGCGCGCCATCACAGCTTGAGAAGATTGATATGCTTGATTTTGCTGACCTTATCGTCATCAATAAATTTGAGCGTAAGGGCTCTGAGGATGCAAAGCGTCAGGTGCAAAAGCAGTATCAGCGCAATCATATGCTGTTTGAGCGGGAAATTGAAGAAATGCCGGTGTACGGCACGATTGCCAGCCAGTTCCATGACCCGGGCACGAATGCTTTGTTTGCGGCGTTAGTGGAAAAAATTAATGCGAAAATGGCGACTGACTGGGTGACGTCTTTTAGTAAGAATGCGGTTGTGGTGGAAAAGCAAAACATGATTATTCCAACCGACCGACGGTACTATTTACGGGAAATTTCGGAAACGGTGCGCGGCTACCATAGGAAAGCAGAAGAGCAGGCGAATATTGCCCGGAAATTATTTCAGTTGGAAGGGGCAATTGCAGCGGTGGCGGGGCAGCCAGATGTGGTTGCTTCTTTAGAAGCTGTGAAGCAGGACACGGAGGCGAAGTTGACGCCGGAATCGCGGAAAATCCTTTCTACGTGGGCGCAAACGAAGGCTGCTTACTCTGGCGACAAATTCGTCACGCGCATTCGCGATAAAGAGATTATCACAGTGTTAAAATCCAAAAGCTTATCAGGCCTTGATATACCGAAAGTAGCCTTGCCGCGTTATAAGGATTACGGAGAAATTCTCCGCTGGGTGTACCAGGAAAACGTGCCGGGTTCGTTCCCGTATACGGCAGGGGTATTCCCGTTCAAGCGCGAAGGGGAGGATCCGAAACGGCAGTTTGCCGGTGAAGGCACACCGGAACGGACGAACCGACGCTTCCATTATTTATCGAAGGATGATGACGCGAAGCGCTTAAGTACGGCGTTTGATTCGGTGACCTTGTATGGAGAGGACCCGGATTACCGTCCCGATATTTACGGGAAAGTCGGCGAGAGCGGCGTCAGCATTTGTACCTTGGACGACATGAAAAAGCTCTATGACGGCTTCGATCTGTGCCATCCGTCGACATCGGTTTCGATGACGATCAATGGCCCGGCACCGATTATTTTAGCGATGTTCATGAATACCGCGATTGATCAGCAGGTGCAGCGGAAGGAAGCTGAGCTTGGCCGAGTGTTGACGGTTGAAGAATTTGCGGAGGTTCGTGCGTATACGCTTCGGACGGTGCGCGGGACGGTGCAGGCTGATATTTTAAAAGAAGATCAAGGCCAGAATACGTGTATTTTTTCAACAGAGTTTGCCCTAAGGATGATGGGGGATATCCAGCAATATTTCATTGATCATCAGGTGCGCAACTATTATTCTGTTTCGATTTCCGGGTACCATATTGCGGAGGCAGGGGCGAATCCGATTTCGCAGCTGGCGTTTACGCTGTCAAACGGCTTTACCTATGTCGAGTATTATTTGAGCCGCGGAATGAAGATTGATGATTTCGCGCCGAACCTGTCGTTCTTTTTCTCGAATGGTTTGGATCCGGAGTATACGGTGATTGGCCGGGTGGCGCGGCGGATTTGGGCAACGGTGATGCGTGATAAGTATGGTGCAAATGAGCGCAGCCAAAAGCTGAAATACCATGTTCAGACATCGGGACGGTCGCTGCATGCCCAGGAAATCGACTTCAATGATATCCGCACGACCTTGCAGGCGTTGATGGCCCTTCAGGACAACTGTAATTCGCTGCACACGAATGCCTATGATGAGGCGATTACGACACCAACCGAGGAATCGGTGCGCCGGGCGATGGCGATTCAGATGATTATTACGAAAGAGCACGGGTTGGCGAAAAATGAAAATCCGCTTCAAGGTTCGTTCGTGGTTGAAGAGCTGACGGAGCTTGTTGAGGAAGCCGTTCTTCAGGAGTTCGAACGTCTGAACGACCGCGGCGGGGTGCTCGGGGCGATGGAGACCCAGTATCAGCGTGGTAAAATCCAGGATGAGTCGATGCACTATGAAATGTTAAAGCATACCGGTGAATTGCCGATTATCGGGGTGAATACGTATTTGAATCCGAATCCGCCTTCAGAGGAGGACGTGAATAATATGGAAATCGCCAGAGCAACAAAAGAGGAAAAGGAGCTGCAGATTCATAATTTGTGCGCCTTCCAGGAAGCGCATGCCGGGGAGTCAGCGGACGCCTTGAAGCGATTGAAGGAAGCAGCCGTGAGCGGCGGCAATATTTTTGCGTCGTTAATGGAAACCGTCCAAGTCGCAAGCCTCGGCCAAATTACCCGGGCACTATACGAAGTCGGTGGGCAATATAGACGAAACATGTAAATTTATGGAAAATGGTGCCTGACACCCTTTTTCAAATCAACATCGTTGATAATGTGGAAATACCGTAAAGGGTGTCAGGCACCACTGTTAGAGATGCAATGGCTTTTACCAATAAGCCATTGTATTTTTTTAGTAAATTTATTTTTCGAGGAGATATTAATATAAACTTTTTTCTTATATAATCAAACTAGCGTTCAAACTTCTAAGGGAACACGGGCAGGTGTGTGTAGATGAAGGTAAGTCACATTATTATTGTTTTAATCATTTTTGCCTGGCCATTAAACTATCTCTATCAACGTCAATTAGGTGCAATTTCGTTCCTTTTGCTGGCTATCTTCTTTTTTGTTATTTCCATTAAGGAGATCAAAAAACTGAAAGCACAGAAGGAAAAGGAACCGCCGAGAGAAAAAATCAAATGATTGTCCAGCTAGAACTAGCATAAACGACAAGAATCTGTTTATAATGAAGAATATGTATTTTGGGAGAAATGCCCTTAACTACTCGATTATCAGAGTGTTAAATAGAGAAAGGAAGTGCCAATATTGAGTTTAGCACAATACTCAAAAGAGGAATTGAAAGAGTTATCCCTCATGGAAATGGCTTATGAATTTTTAAAAAATAGCAAACAGCCAATCTCCTTTCATGAATTAGTGAAAGAGATTCAAACAGCTGCTGATATTTCTGAACAGGAAGTCAGATCCCGCCTTGCACAATTTTATACGGACATCAACATTGATGGCCGCTTTCGCTCACTCGGAGAAAACCGTTGGGGACTCCGCGTTTGGTATCCTGTCGATACGGCAGAGGAAGAAGTGGTCACAGCCGTTAAACCGAAGAAGAAAAAGGCGAAGAAAGTTGTCGATGAAGAAGATTTCGACGAAATTGAAGATGAAGATTATGATGATATCGATGAGTTTGTCGATGAAGACGATCTTCTTGATGAAGAAGAAGAGGATCTCGATCTTGATGAAGTCGACGAATTTGATGAAGATGAGGATGAAGATGTCCTAGAAGACGATGAAGAATTCGAGCTTGATGAAGACGAAGTTCTTGATGAAGAGCTTGAAGAAGAAGAGGAAGAAGAAGAGTTTGAGGACGAGGAAGAAGAAGAGCTGTAATCCGCTTCCCCCGCTTTTTCTAAACGGAACGAATGGGAAACAACTTGACTTTTTATTCTAGCCCTTGTATTATCTTTTTTGGGCTCCTTAAAAAAGGACGAATCATTATTTATTACTATGCGCTCCCTTGCAATAGCGAGATGGAGCGCTTTTTATTTTAAAAAAACTCCCGTGTATACCGGAGTTTTTTCGTTTTTGGAGCAATAGGGAAAATAATTTTTGCAAAAAATCCTTAAACAACCTGAATAATGTACAAACTGTAATGAAGGGGGAATATTTATGACAAAGTATATTTTCGTAACCGGTGGGGTTGTTTCATCCCTCGGAAAAGGCATTACCGCGTCCTCGCTTGGGCGCCTCTTGAAAAATCGGGGCTTGAATGTAACGATTCAGAAATTCGACCCATACATTAACGTCGACCCAGGAACCATGAGCCCATACCAGCATGGTGAGGTATTCGTGACCGATGATGGTGCGGAAACGGATTTAGACTTAGGGCACTATGAGCGTTTTATCGACATCAATTTAAACAAGTATTCTAACGTTACAACTGGAAAAATTTACTCAACAGTGCTGCGAAAAGAACGCCGCGGCGATTACTTGGGTGCAACCGTCCAGGTCATTCCGCACATTACCAATGAAATTAAAGACCGCGTCTTCCGTGCAGGCAAGGAAACGAATGCCGATGTAGTCATCACGGAAATTGGCGGAACCGTGGGCGATATTGAATCACTGCCATTCTTGGAAGCGATCCGCCAAATTAAAAGTGATGTCGGCCGCGACGATGTGATGTACATTCACTGTACCTTAATTCCGTATATAAAAGCAGCGGGCGAAATGAAGACGAAGCCGACACAGCACAGTGTAAAAGAACTGCGCAGCCTCGGAATTCAGCCAAATATCATTGTTGTACGTACGGAAATGCCAGTATCAGAGGACATGAAGGAAAAAATCGCCTTGTTCTGTGATATCGATGCGAAAGCGGTCATTGAATGCCAGGATGCCGATACGCTTTATTCGATTCCACTCGCACTTCAAGACCAAAATATGGATCAAATTGTCTGTGACCACCTGAAATTAGAAACAGACAAGGCGGAGATGACGGAGTGGAAGGCACTGGTAGACCGCGTACTCAACTTGTCGAATAAGACACGCATTGGCCTTGTCGGGAAATATGTGGAGCTGCAGGATGCCTATATTTCAGTGGTTGAAGCGATGAAGCATGCCGGTTATGCCTTTGATACCGATGTCGAAATTAAATGGATCAATTCGGATGAAGTCACACGTGAAAATGTGGCCGAGCTCCTTAATGATGTAGATGGAGTGCTTGTTCCGGGCGGATTTGGCGATCGCGGGATTGAAGGGAAAATCGAGGCAACCCGCTATGCTCGTGAGCAGAAGAAGCCATTCCTCGGCATTTGTTTGGGGATGCAGCTGGCAACGATTGAGTATGCAAGGAATGTGCTTGGTTTAGCAGATGCCCATTCTGCTGAATTTGTGCCTAAGACGACCCATCCGATTATTGACCTGCTTCCGGAGCAAAAGGATGTTGAGGACTTGGGCGGCACATTACGTCTTGGTCTATACCCATGCCGTTTGCTTGAGGGCACGAAAGCCTTTAGAGCTTATGAGGAAAAAGTGATTTACGAGCGCCATCGTCACCGTTATGAGTTTAATAACCATTATCGTCAACAGATGGAAGCGGCTGGATTTATTTTCTCCGGTACAAGCCCTGACGGCCGTTTAGTCGAAATCATTGAGCTTGCGGATCACCCATGGTTCGTGGCTTCTCAGTTCCATCCGGAATTTGTCTCAAGACCAACGCGCCCACAGCCGTTGTTCAGAGACTTTATTCAGGCGTCAATTCAAAAATAAGTGTTTTAGGCCAGTTCTCCGTTATTGAGGGGAACTGGTTTTTTGATGTGAAAGGGGAAGTGGACAGTAAAATGCTCAAAGTGGACAGTAAAATGATGAAACCGGAAAGTAAAACACCCAAACCGAAAAGTAAACAGGATTCTTTTTAAAAAAGGAAAGGAAAGATCCCGCAAAACCAGTCCAAAAAGCCCTTAAAAATAAAAAACGACCCATTTCAGGGCCGTTTTACTCTTCATATTCCGCCAGCATCTCATCAATCGTGAATTTTAACCCATAATAAACAAACAATGCTGCCATTGAGGACGGATAACCGTAGCGGTTACCGAAATCGTCCGGCAGTAAGCCTTTTGTCAATCGCAAATCGATATGAACATCAGCCATGCCCACTAAATGATCTGCAGCATCAGGCTCCATTACCGTCGAAACTGCCACGAAAGGTACCCCTTTTTCCCGGAGCTGCTTCGCGACCGCTAAGGCGTCTTCATCGCCGGAGGTGCGGGTGAACATCAACACGCGATCGGCTTCGCCAAGTTCCGCGACATCCGCCGCTGTCAGAACCTTCGCCCCCACAAATGGCTCTGCCCCATCTAGCGCCTCAACTTCAACCGCCTTCATTTCCTTCGTGCCAAAAATATAGATAGACCCGTCCCCAACAGGAGCCTGGGCAAGTAAGCGGGCCCCGTCCTCAAACGAAAATTCTTCTTTTTCATCTATTTTTTTCCAAACGCCTGTTAGTTGAGTAGTAAACATTTTTAACATAATAACCCTCCTTTTCACAAACCCTATTATAAGCTTTTTCACGAATATGCAAAAATAAATCCCAATTCCCACAAAATAACACTATTCTAGGAAAAAAGCAGGCAGGAAAGTTACCACCCGAGGTAGAATATAACAAGTGGTATGCATAAGTATGTAAATTTAATGAAAACAAGGAAGAGGTGGAGTTATGAAAGAGAAAATTTTAATCGTGGACGATCAATTTGGCATTCGTATTTTGCTGAATGAGGTGTTTCAAAAAGAAGGGTATCAAACATTTCAGGCTGCTAACGGCATTCAGGCACTGGACATTGTCACAAAGCATGATCCCGATCTTGTTCTGCTTGATATGAAAATACCGGGAATGGACGGAATTGAAATCTTAAAACGAATGAAAGTCATCGACCCAGATATTCGCGTCATCATCATGACTGCCTACGGTGAATTGGATATGATTCAAGAAGCCAAAGACCTTGGTGCGATTACCCATTTCGCAAAACCTTTTGACATTGATGATATTAGGGCGGCAGTTCGTAAACATATTCCGCAAAAGGCGAATTAGAGCCGCGTTTCGGTGGTGCCTTTTTGCGAAAAACAGCGGATTATTTTAAAAAAAAGCTACCAATTGGCACGAGATTTTTATAATAATAAATGGGTACGCTTTCATTATGACAGTTTAAAAAACTGGGTATGAATAATGGTAATTCCTCCTTTGTTTTGTTATGATTACATATGAACTTTTTACAGGCTGGCTATCATTTTCGATTTATACATAAACGTTAAATCAGAGGGAAAACCTTTTAGGGAAGACCCTGTTTCGAAATGGTAGTAAGCTAATTTAAGGAGGAAGAGAAATGCCTTTAGTATCCATGAAAGACATGCTTAATAAAGCCAAGGCGGAAGGCTACGCTGTTGGGCAATTTAACATTAATAACTTAGAATTTACCCAAGCAATTCTTCAAGCTGCTCAGGAAGAAAATTCACCAGTAATTCTTGGTGTTTCTGAAGGTGCAGGCCGCTATATCGGTGGTTTCAAGACGGTTGTAAAAATGGTTGAAGGCTTATTAGAAGATTATAAAATTACGGTTCCAGTAGCGATTCACCTTGATCACGGTTCAAGCTTTGACAAATGTAAAGAAGCGATTGATGCCGGCTTCACATCTGTTATGATCGATGCTTCACACCACCCATTTGAAGAAAATATTGAAATTACTTCAAAAGTAGTGGAATATGCGCACTCAAAAGGTGTTTCTGTTGAAGCGGAATTAGGAACAGTTGGCGGACAAGAGGACGACGTTGTTGCTGAAGGCGTGATCTATGCGGATCCAAAGGAATGTGAAGAGCTTGTGAAACGCACGGGCATTGATTGCCTAGCACCTGCACTAGGTTCTGTTCATGGTCCTTACAAAGGCGAACCAAACCTTGGTTTTGCTGAAATGGAGGAAATCGGCAAGATTACTGGCATGCCGCTTGTACTTCATGGCGGAACTGGAATTCCAACAAAAGATATCCAAAAATCTATTTCTCTTGGCACAGCTAAAATCAACGTAAACACAGAAAACCAAATTGCTTCTGCACGGGTTGTTCGTGAAGTTTTAGCCGCAAAACCAAATGAATACGATCCACGTAAATATTTAGGCCCAGCTCGCGACGTTATCAAAGAAACTGTTATCGGTAAAATGCGCGAATTCGGTTCATCAAGCAGAGCGTAATTAGCGACCTGCTTGGCAGATAAAAATTACCAACAGGCATGGCATTAGTGCTATTTGGTAATTTTTTGAAATTGTGATAAAATGAAAACCGCCCTCCTACTAAGGGCGGTTTCAGTGTGTAAATAGGAAACTGAAAATTTAGTCGAAATTTGGAGGGAAAACGATGAAATTTTTTATTGATACAGCAAATTTAGTTGATATTAAAAAAGCTTATAAAATGGGCGTTTTATCCGGTGTCACAACAAATCCTTCTTTAGTTGCAAAAGAAGGGGTAAAATTCGAAGATCGGATCGAGGAAATTCTCCAAGCAGTACCTGAAGTGGAATCTGTATCCGCAGAAGTATCACCATATGCCGAAACAGCTGAACAAATGATTGCAGAAGCTGAAGAACTAATCAAAATTAATGGCGGCGATGAAAAAATCACCATCAAAGTTCCAATGACAGTGGCTGGCTTAGAGACCACTCGTTATCTTGCAAAAAAAGGTGTTAAAGTCAACGTAACACTGATCTTCACAGTGAACCAAGCGCTATTGGCAGCTCGTGCTGGCGCAACATATGTTTCACCATTCCTAGGCCGTCTAGATGATATTTCTGAAGACGGAGTATTATTAGTAAGTAAAATTGCAGAATTAATCCGGATTCATAACTTGGATGCCCAAATTATTGCTGCATCTGTACGCCACCCTGACCATGTAACGCGTGTAGCGATGGCAGGTGCTCACATTGCAACGATTCCTTACAGTGTCATTGAGCAGCTAACCAAGCATCCATTGACAGACAAAGGAATGGCAGGCTTCCTAAAAGATTGGAATGCTCATACAAACGCATAAAACGCAGTGGGGTTTTTCCACTCCACACAAAATAATTCCGCAGTTTTTCCATTTTCGTGCAAATTTTTTTAAAATCGATACATGAAAATAGAATTTTCGTGTAAACTAAAGAATAGACAAGCTGTCGGAATTTGACTTTTGATGTTGGAAAAATATACCTAGTACCATTCTTGGTACTAGGGGTCTTTTTTAAAAATAGCGTAAGCACGGTTAATATAGTCTTTAGCGCCTTTAAACTTGCGCTTCCGCTGAAAAATAAAAGTCCCATTCCATCTACCAGTCATGACTTACATAGGGCTTAGAAGGGAGTCGAAAATGGAAAAACTTAAAATTGCAGGCGGATATCCATTAAAGGGAACGGTTCGCATCAGCGGTGCGAAAAACAGTGCTGTTGCCTTAATTCCAGCAACCATTTTAGCAGAATCACCCGTGACAATCGAAGGGCTGCCACATATTTCAGATGTGGAAATTTTGAAAGATCTGCTTGAAGAAATCGGCGGGAATGTCAATATTTCGGAAGATGAAATGACGGTTGACCCCTCAAGGATGATTTCCATGCCGCTGCCAAACGGGAAAGTGAAAAAGCTGCGTGCATCCTATTATTTAATGGGGGCCATGCTTGGACGTTTTAAAAAGGCGGTTATTGGTTTGCCGGGCGGATGTCATCTGGGTCCTCGTCCGATTGACCAGCATATTAAGGGCTTTGAAGCACTTGGTGCACAAATCACGAACGAGCAGGGTGCGATTTATTTGCGTGCGGATGAACTTCGCGGGGCCCGCATTTACCTCGATGTTGTCAGTGTCGGTGCGACGATCAATATTATGCTCGCTGCCGTTCGGGCAAAAGGACGGACCATCATCGAAAACGCCGCAAAGGAGCCGGAAATCATTGATGTTGCCACACTGTTAACGAACATGGGGGCTAAAATTAAAGGCGCCGGAACCGATGTGATTCGGATTGATGGTGTGGATTCGCTGCACGGCTGCCGTCACACGATCATTCCGGACCGGATTGAAGCGGGGACGTATATGATTTTAGGTGCCGCAGTTGGTGAAGGGGTATTGATTGATAATGTAATCCCGCAGCACTTAGAATCGCTGATTGCGAAGCTCCGTGAGATGGGCGTTCACATCGAATCCGGCGATGACCAAGTATTTGTCAGCGGCTCGTCAAATTTGAAAGCGGTTGATATTAAAACACTTGTGTATCCGGGATTTCCAACAGACCTGCAGCAGCCATTTACGACTCTTTTAACAAAAGCCACAGGCTCAAGCGTTGTCACCGATACGATCTATGGTGCTCGTTTTAAACATATTGATGAACTAAGAAGAATGAATGCGAATATTAAGGTGGAAGGGCGCTCTGCGATCATTAATGGCCCGGTGCAGCTCCAGGGTGCTAAAGTAAAGGCATCGGATTTAAGGGCTGGAGCAGCGCTCGTCATCGCCGGTCTAATTGCTGAAGGTGTCACTGAAGTCACTGGCCTTGAGCATATTGACCGCGGCTACAGCAATCTCGTTGAAAAATTAAACGGCCTCGGCGCGACGGCTTGGCGGGAGGCGCTGACAAAGGAAGAAGTAGAACACCTGAAGAACACATGAGAATGATGAGTTATTGTGACCGAAGGCCCAGGAAGAACGGTGGAACGGTAACAAAAGAGGAAATGGGAGATGGAGACCGATGGAAAGAAGTTTAACGATGGAACTAGTCCGTGTCACAGAAGGGGCTGCCCTTGCTTCAGCGCGCTGGATGGGTCGCGGGAAGAAGGATGAAGCGGACGGTGCTGCCACTTCGGCAATGCGTGATGTGTTTGACACGGTTCCAATGAAGGGAACGGTTGTCATTGGTGAGGGGGAAATGGACGAAGCACCAATGCTCTATATTGGCGAAAAGCTCGGCACTGGATACGGCCCGCGCGTTGATGTGGCGGTTGACCCGCTTGAAGGTACCAATATTCTAGCATCGGGCGGTTGGAATGCCCTGGCTGTTCTTGCTGTTGCCGATCATGGTAACCTCCTGCATGCACCGGATATGTATATGGAAAAAATCGCTGTTGGCCCCGAAGCAGTTGGCTGCGTCGATATAAACGCCTCTGTATTGGACAACCTTAAAGCGGTGGCGAAGGCGAAAAACAAGGATATCGAGGATGTTGTGGCAACGGTCTTAAATCGCGAGCGTCATGAACATATCATTGCCCAGCTTCGTGAAGCGGGAGCACGGATTAAACTCATCAACGACGGCGATGTTGCCGGCGCCATCAATACAGCTTTCGATAACACCGGTGTCGATATTCTCTTTGGTTCAGGCGGTGCGCCGGAGGGTGTGCTTTCAGCGGTTGCCCTAAAATGCCTCGGCGGGGAAATCATGGGCAAACTTTTGCCACAAAGTGATGCTGAACTTGAACGCTGCATCAAAATGGGCTTGGATGTGAATCGAGTGTTACGGATGGAAGACCTTGTCAAAGGTGACGACGCTATTTTTGCAGCAACTGGCGTTACAGACGGAGAACTTTTACGTGGAGTGCAATTCAAAGGCTCATACGGCTCAACACACTCCGTCGTCATGCGTGCAAAATCAGGCACCGTTCGCTTCATCGAAGGCCGCCACAGCCTAAAGAAAAAACCAAACCTAGTAATCAAATAAAGACCAATTGGGTGCCTGACACCAAAAGTTGCACGGAGATAGTGCAAAGGGTGACAGGCACCAATAATAATATGTAGATAGTGTTAAGGGTGACGGTCACCCAATTAGCTAAACTCCGGTTACTTCTAGAGGATATTGAATGAACTCCTGCCAGAAAAAATTTCCAACAAAAGAAATAAGTAAATGTAGTTGATTAATTTTTTGAACAGAGGGTAAAATAGTAATTGTTTTTAGTATGCATAATTTCTGCAAATCTATTCATTTCATTTCTACTTCAATTTCAATTCCTCTAATCTCTTAATTTTTATTTTATTCACAATCTTCCGCTGCCTAAAAATAAGCGGTTTGATGGAAAAATTTTAAAGTGTGGTGCACAAATGGACTTAACTATTTCAAGTTTAGAAAATATGAAGCTGAAGGAGCTTTATGAGCTTGCACGCGAATATAAAGTGACCTATTACAGCAAATTAACAAAAAAAGAATTAATTTTTGCCATTTTAAAATCTCGTGCTGAACAGCAGGGTTATTTTTTCATGGAAGGCGTCCTCGAAATCATCCAGTCGGAAGGCTTTGGATTCTTGCGGCCAATTAACTACTCGCCAAGCTCAGAGGATATTTACATTTCAGCATCGCAAATCCGCCGTTTCGACCTTCGTAACGGGGATAAGGTTTCCGGTAAGGTTCGACCACCAAAGGAAAATGAACGTTATTATGGACTGCTGCACGTTGAAGCGGTGAACGGCGAAGATCCTGAATCGGCGAAAGAACGCGTTTATTTCCCGGCGTTAACACCGCTGTATCCTAATAGACAAATGAAGCTGGAAACGACGCCAAAGCATCTTTCCACAAGGATCATGGATGTCGTGGCACCGGTCGGTTTTGGCCAAAGGGGATTAATTGTCGCGCCACCAAAAGCGGGTAAAACCATGCTGTTGAAGGAAATTGCCAACAGTGTTACAACGAATCATCCGGACGTCGAGTTAATCGTCCTGCTAATCGACGAACGTCCGGAAGAGGTAACCGACATCGAGCGCTCTGTTGCCGGTGATGTTGTCAGCTCCACGTTTGACGAGGTGCCTGAAAACCATATTAAAGTGGCCGAGCTCGTGCTTGACCGGGCGATGCGCCTTGTCGAGCATAAACGCGATGTTGTCATCTTAATGGACAGCATTACACGTTTGGCGCGTGCCTATAACCTTGTCATTCCGCCAAGCGGCCGGACACTCTCCGGGGGGATTGACCCGGCAGCGTTTCACCGTCCGAAGCGTTTCTTTGGTGCAGCCCGTAATATCGAAGAGGGCGGCAGTTTGACCATCCTCGCAACGGCGTTGGTTGATACCGGTTCGCGGATGGACGATGTCATTTATGAGGAATTTAAAGGGACAGGAAACATGGAACTGCATCTTGACCGCCAGCTTGCTGAGCGCCGGATTTTCCCTGCGCTTGATATCCGCCGTTCCGGGACACGTAAGGAAGAATTGCTTATTCCAAAGGATCATTTGGATAAATTATGGGCGATTCGCAAATCGATGTCAGATTCTCCAGACTTTGCCGAACGCTTCTTGAAAAAATTACGGCAAACGAAGTCAAATGAAGAATTTTTTGCACAATTAGGGGAAGAGCTAAAAACTAGACGTTCGTAGTAAAATAATGACTGGGACAAGCCGAGTCGAGGGGCGGATTTGGGTTCCTTTTTAAAAAAGAAATTACGTCAAAACCAACAAATCCCAACTTGCAAAAAAAGGTTTGCCTTGTTATAATGATTCCAGTGTGTTTTAAGTATTTCAGTGCCTGTTTAAGACAAGCACTTTATATAACTCTGTTTCGAATGATTCAGGGCGGAAGGAGATGAAAAGAATGAAAGCAGGAATTCATCCAAATTATAAAACAATTACGGTGACATGTGCATGCGGTAACACGTTTGAAACTGGTTCTGTTAAGAAAGAGATCCGTGTTGAAACTTGTTCAGAATGTCATCCATTCTATACTGGTCGTCAAAAATTCGCTGAAGCTGGCGGACGTGTTGACCGTTTCAACAAAAAATACGGCCTTAAGCAACAACAATAATGAGCGAAGGAACAGGCAAGAGGAACTATGGCTTGCCTGTTTTTTATTGAAAAAAATGTGATGTTGAGATAGATGTGTTAGATAAATGGCTGCAGGATGTTTTCGACAGCTTGGTTTTTTAATATAAAAATGATTGTTTTAAAGGGTTCGTATATAGGAGGGAGACGCCGTTTATGTATTTAATGAAGCAAAGCGGATGGGTTGAGGTTATCTGTGGCAGTATGTTTTCTGGGAAATCAGAGGAATTGATTCGTCGCGTCAGACGGGCTCAATTTGCGAAACAAAAAATAGCTGTATTTAAGCCGAAAATTGATAATCGCTACAGTGAACAATCTGTCGTTTCTCATAATGGTTCTTCTTTTCATGCGAAGCCAATTTCCCATTCGATTGAGATTCTGCATCATGTTGAGGCAGATATGGATATTATTGCGATTGATGAGATTCAATTTTTTGATGAGGGGATTGTCCGGGTTGTTCAGCAGCTGGCTGATAGCGGGCATCGCGTCATTTGTGCCGGTCTTGACATGGATTTCCGCGGCGAGCCGTTCGGCCAAATGCCGGCGTTGATGGCCATCGCGGAATCGGTGACGAAGCTTCAGGCTGTCTGTACGGTGTGCGGCTCGCCATCAAGCAGGACACAGCGCCTGATTGACGGCCGTCCCGCATCCTACCACGACCCAGTCATTTTGGTCGGCGCCTCAGAAGCCTACGAGCCTCGCTGCCGCCACCACCACGAAGTCCCAAAAACCGCACCCGTCACCGCCCGATAAGTGGTGCCTCGGTACGTGGTGCCTGACACCATAAACACCATAAACACTGTTCGAAAACAATAATAGGTGCCTGACACCGTAAACACTGTCTGAGAGTTGGATTCTTGGGCAGTTTTTTTGTGGAGAAAAGGGGTTTGGCGGGATTATTGAAGAAGTTGGCGGAATAAATGGGAAAATTCGCGGGAATAATCCAAAAGTTGGCGGAATAAATGGGAAAACCCGCGGAATTAATCCCGAATCCCGCGGAAAAGTTCGAACTCCGCCTGGCTTTGTGGCGTAAAATAGCTCTTTGGCGGAATTAATGTCTTATTTGGCGGAATAAATTCAAAAGTTGGCGGAATTATCGGCTGAATTGGCGGGATTACGAGGGAAATAGGCGGCATTTAGAGTGGTGCGAGCAGGCTTTGGAAAGATTTCACTCGATAAGCCGGGCCTCCTGGCGGGCATGATAGTAACAGGAGGTGGAATATGCTGAAAAAGTGGATGTTTTTCTTGCTCATTTCGTTGTTTTTCCTAACTATTAGTGGATGTCAAATTAACCGTGGTGCAAATGAGAATGCCTATGATTTAAGGAAGGACCAATCCGCTCCTAATTTAATTTCGGATCGTGACGGCGATGACCTGTCAATTCCTAAAAATATGTCTGACGTCGGTGATCGTAGTAAGAACGAGCAGCACTACGTCGAGGATGATATTACTAATCAAAATCCTAACTTTCTTGATCTGAAGCACACGGGAAGCGGTGGCGAAGCTGGTGCTGGAAATCATGGCACCGATATCAACAAAGCCAAACAAGTCATTGCCGATACGAACGAGTTCGTGGCGGATTCTGTCTGGGTGAATGGCGACCGGATGTGGGTATCTGTTTATAAAAAAGGAATGCTATCTGACCGAGGAAAAGTCGATGCAGAAGCACGCCTACATCGGAAACTGATTGAGGCATTACCTAGATACAATATTGAAGTGCGAGTGAAGGAAGATCGCCGGTAACATGCTCTGATTTTTAGGGCATGTTTTTTTATTGTCCAGCTCCAGCGCCTAGGGGCTCGGGTCAAGCCAATCCGTCAAGAAGGCTAAAGAACAGCCTTCTCGCCGGCTCGTCTTATGCCTGTCGCCCCTGAGCAAGGCGCTTCCGCTTTTCTTTAAAAAAATACCCCAACATATCCCAACAAAAAATTTCTCCCGCAATTTGGTTTTGACGCTGGTTTTCACCTATACTATAATTAGAATGCTATGGACTAAAACTTGAGGTGAATGACTGTGTTCGATCGTCTACAATCGGTGGAGGATCGCTATGAAAAGTTGAATGAACTTTTGAGCGACCCCCAAATTATTAATGATACAAAAAAACTTCGTGATTTTTCAAAAGAACAAGCTGATATACAAGAAACTGTACAAACATACCGCCAGTATAAAGAGGCGCGCGAGCAGCTTCAGGATGCGAAAGCGATGCTTGAGGAAAAACTGGATGTGGAAATGCGCGAAATGGTGAAGGAAGAGGTCCATGAGCTGGAGGCGCAAATCACTGAGTTAGAAGAGAAGATGAAGATTCTTCTTGTTCCAAAGGATCCGAATGATGATAAAAACGTTATCTTTGAAATCCGCGGGGCTGCCGGCGGGGATGAGGCAGCGCTATTTGCGGGTACACTTTATCGTATGTACAGCCGTTTTGCGGAAGCACAGGGCTGGAAGACGGATCTAATTGATGCCAGTCCAACGGGTCTTGGCGGCTACAAGGAAATTAGTTTTATGATTAATGGTACTGGTGCCTACTCGAAATTGAAATTTGAGAATGGGGCGCATCGTGTGCAGCGTGTTCCGGAAACGGAATCGGGCGGGCGGATTCATACTTCGACGGCAACGGTTGTTTGTTTGCCGGAAGCAGAGGAAGTGGAAGTTGAAATCCACGATAAGGATATCCGTTTTGATGCATTTGCTTCAAGCGGCGCCGGCGGTCAGTCTGTTAATACGACGATGTCTGCCGTTCGTTTGACGCATATTCCAACAGGGATTGTGGTATCTATTCAGGATGAAAAGTCGCAGCATAAAAATAAGGATAAAGCGATGAAGGTGCTGCGTGCACGTGTGTATGATAAGTTCCAGCAGGAAGCACAGGCGGAATATGATTCAGTACGTAAATCGGCCGTCGGTACCGGTGACCGTTCGGAGCGGATACGGACGTACAACTTCCCGCAAAACCGGGTGACGGACCATCGCATTGGCTTAACCATCCAAAAGCTGGATCAAATCATCGAGGGTAAGCTTGATGAAATCATTGATGCATTGGTGATGGATGATCAGGCAAGAAGACTGGAAGAGGCATCTAATAATGAGTAAAAAGGTATTTGAAGCTCTGAAATGGGCTTCTTCTTTTTTAATCGAGGCGAAACGGGATGAGAATGCAGGGGAACTGCTGCTTCGTCATTTTACCGGATGGACGCGTTCGCAGTTGTTTGCTGAGATGCGTGAGGAATTACCGCCGGCGGTTTGGATTGATTTTGAAAAAGCAGTATTGGAGCACATGAAGGGCGTACCGGTGCAATATATCATCGGGTCGGAGGAATTTTACGGCCGGACGTTTATCGTAAATGAAGAGGTGCTGATTCCGAGGCCGGAAACAGAAGAACTTGTTTACGAGACGCTAAAAAGGATCAATAAGCGTGAACTGAAGGTGGTAGACATCGGCACGGGAAGCGGCACTATTGCCGTTACTTTGAAGCTCGAGCAGCCATCGCTGAACGTATTTGCCTCTGATATTGCTGAAGAATCTTTGAAGGTGGCGAGGGAAAATGCCCGGAGCCTTCAAGCTGAGGTTGAATTTGTTCAAGGTGATTTGCTCAAGCCCTTTATTGGCGGTGCGTTCGATGTGGTCATTTCCAATCCGCCGTATATTCCGCTTGGGGACCGGACGACGATGTCCGAGGTGGTGACAGAGCATGAGCCGCACCGGGCTTTGTTTGCGGGCGCGGATGGTTTGGATTTTTACCGCCGGTTTATGGTCGAGCTGCCACAAGTGCTGGCGCCGCGCGCGCTGGTATGTTTTGAAATTGGGGCCGGTCAGGGCGAAGCGATAGCGGAGCTTTTTCAAAAGGCATTCAAAGATGTAAAGGTAGAAGTCGTGAATGATATTAATGGCAAGGATCGGATGGTATTTGCGGAAATTGGCTTCGGGATGTAACTTCCCGGGCCTTTTTTGTTTTGCAGCGATTGCAAAAATATTAAAATTTACTAGTTTAGGATTCTGGCATTTTGTCCACAATGTAGATAGCGAAGGGACGGTGCTGGAGTATGCGAAGCAAATTAGCGGTTTGGGGATATTTAGTGGTGTTATCATTGGGAACAATGTTGAGTTTATATATGCCAAAGACGGAAGCAGCGGCGAAGGAATCGATCGTGATTCCGGGGGAAGCGATTCGCCTTCGAATTCTCGCAAATAGTGATTTTGAAAAGGATCAGGCGATTAAACGGAAGGTGCGCGATGCGGTGAATGCGCAAATTACCCTTTGGGTGCAGGATTTGACCTCGATGCAGGAAGCGAGAAAGGTCATGACTTCAAGGCTGCCGGAAATTCAGGCGATTGCGGAAAAAGTAGTGCACGAACAGGGTTCGGATCAGTCAGTAAAGGTTGAGTTCGGGAAAGTTCAGTTTCCAACGAAATTATATGGTCAGTTTTTATATCCGGCAGGAGAGTATCAGGCGATCCTGATTACATTGGGCAAAGGGGAAGGCGCGAACTGGTGGTGTGTGCTCTACCCGCCATTATGTTTCCTTGATTTTTCGAATGGGGTTGCCGTGAGTGAAGGGTTTGAAGAAAAAAAGCAGGTGGCGAAGGCAGGAACGGTGAGTGAGAAGGAAGTGGTGTCGGAGACGGAGGTTGAAGCGGTTCCGGACAAAAAGGTAGTAAAACAGGTGAAAGAGGACGGAAAGCAGGAGAAAAAGGAAGGAAAGCAAGTGAAAGAAGATGTCGAGCCGGAGAAGGAGGCTGTCGCTTCGAGCGATGCTGCGGAAAAGGAAAAGGTAGTGGACAGCAAAAACAGCTCAGTTATGGAGGAAGAAGCAATACCGGCGCCAGTGAAAGAAGCCGAAGTGAAGAAGCCGAAGAAACAAGCAAAAAAGACTGCTCCTGTGTATACAGCGGAAGATGAAGAACCGGTGAAGGTGAAGTTTTTCGTCGTTGAAATGTGGGAGAAAATGTTTAATTAACAGCCAGTTCCCGGGGAGGGACTGGTTTTTTATTTGGCCGGCAGCCCTCGCTAAAAAATCCATTTCTGAGGAAGGAACTTAATTTTTTAATAGATTTGCCAATCCTCCTGTTCTATTTTTCCTATTTTTCCATAGTAATAGAGTAGAATCTTAAAAAGAGGTGGATGGGATGCAGACATTGATTCGCAAGGCAAATAAACAGGATTTGGGGAGGTTGCGCGCGTTTCTTTCAAAGGCAAACCTTGGGACGGATGGCCTAACGGATGAAACAGTCGACTATTTTCTGCTGCTAGAGAATAAGGACGGCACGCTCCGGGGGTCGCTTGGGATGGAGGCATTTGGGGAAAATGGGCTGCTGCGCTCTCTCGTGGTTTCACCTGGACAAGCTGATAAGGAAATATTCGTGCTGTTTGATCAGATGGTGCAGTTGGCAAAGGAAAAAGGGATGAAAAGTTTGTTTTTGGCAACTAATAAAAGTGTAGCACTGCCGTTTTTTGAATTAATGGGCTTTCAGAGGATGGAACGGGAACAATTGCCTACCGACTTTTACCACTCAGAACATATTCGACACGTTTTAAATGTGGATAACTCGTTATTTTTGAAATTTTCACTATAGTTGTGGATATATCCACAAAGTTATCCACTTTTTCAAGCAAGTTATGCACAAATTGTGGATAAAACTTGTTTTTATGCCCACCTTCTTTTATACTTTCAAACGTACTCAGTGAAAAAATATGAGTCTTTCCGGCTAGATTCGCCAAATTTCGCTAAAAGGCTCATTGGAAATAAAGGTGGATAACTATGAACACAATGGTATGGAAAGTGGATAAGTATGTGGATAATCTTGAAAATAATCCACAAGTTGTGGATGCAGCAAATTTTTTACGAAAAAATGAAGTGGTGGCCTTGCCGACGGAGACGGTTTACGGCCTTGGCGGCAATGCTGAAAGTGACGAAGCGGTAGCAAAAATTTATGTGGCAAAGGGGCGGCCTGGGGATAATCCGTTAATTATTCACATTGCGGAGCGGGAGCAGCTGACGCAATTTGCCGCAGAAGTTCCGGCATTGGCTGAAACGTTAATGGACGCATTTTGGCCGGGGCCGCTGACGATTATTTTTAAAAAGAAAGCAGGCGTCCTGTCGGAAAAAGCAACAGCAGGACTCGCGACGGTAGCGGTGCGGATGCCGGATCATCCGGTGGCACTGGCGCTGTTGAAAAGCTGCGGACTGCCGATTGCGGCTCCCAGCGCCAACAGCTCAGGAAAACCGAGCCCAACGAACGCCGAGCACGTGTTGGATGATTTAAATGGAAAAATTGCCGGTGTCCTTGACGGCGGGGTAACTGGGGTTGGTGTCGAATCCACCGTTGTTGATTGCACCGAGACGATTCCGGTCATCTTACGGCCGGGCGGCGTTACAAAGGAACAGCTTGAGGCCGTTGTCGGTGAGGTTCGGGAGGATGCCGCATTAACGGATGAGGCGGCCCAGCCAAAGGCCCCGGGGATGAAATACCGCCACTATGCGCCGAATGCACCACTTTTTATGGTGTCAGGTACCGTGGGATTTCTTCAGCGTCTGGTAGAGGAAAAACGATCGGAAGGACTAAGGGTCGGGGTGCTTACGACGGAAGAGAACGTGTCTGGGTATGATGCTGACCTGGTGCTGGCCTGTGGCAGGCGGGGGGAGCCTGAAACGGTTGCTGCCGCGCTTTATGATACGCTCCGTAGATTCAATCAGGAAAATGTCGATATCATCTTTAGTGAGATATTTCCGAATACCGGCGTCGGACACGCCATCATGAACCGCCTGCAAAAAGCAGCCGGAAATAAACTCATAATCGAATAAAAAAGGGGGTGCCTGACACCGTTAATCCTCTATCTACTATAGATAGGTGGTTAAGGGTGACAGGCACCATTTTTTATCTTTCTACTATCGTTAGGTGGTTAAGGGTGACAGGCACCAACCCCAGAGGCACCAACCCAAAGGCACCACCATCCATTTCGCCCGGGTGACTTCTAATTTTGTTTGGACGTGCATATGCTTAGGTTAGTTAGTCCAAGGGGGCGGAGGTTGTGTCAGGGATGGTTGGCGAATTGGTTACACTTTTATTAATGGCATTTGCTCTGGGGATGGATGCCTTCTCGGTCGGGCTTGGCATGGGGATGTACAAACTGCGGATGAAGAAAATTTTTAATATCGGCATTACGATTGGCTTATTCCATGTTTGGATGCCGCTCGTAGGCTTAATAGCTGGCAAGTTTTTATCAGATAAGTTCGGCGTCTTTGCGACCTTTATCGGCGGCTTGCTTCTCATCCTGCTGGGGGTGCAAATGGTTTGGTCGACCGTGAAAAAGGGCGAGGAAAAAGTTATTTCGCCAGTTGGCTTCGGATTATTATTATTTGCCTTAAGCGTGAGCCTTGATAGTTTCTCCGTGGGCCTGACATTAGGCATATACGGAGCTAAAACGATTATGGTGATTATATGTTTTGGAATCGTAGCAACCGTGCTAACATGGGCTGGTCTGCTGCTTGGAAGAAAGGTGCAAAGCTGGCTTGGAACCTATAGTGAGGCCCTTGGCGGCGCAATTTTACTTGCCTTTGGCTTAAAGCTGCTCGCTCCTTTTTGGTGAAAATGGAGCTCGAACCTTTCAACAACCCTGCCTAAATATGGTAGAATAGAAGCTGGTAAATTTTTAACATACCAATCTATTAAAATCATAAAGGCGTATTTAGGGGAGGTAAACAGGTGCAGCGAAAATTATTGAATATGCTTTTAATTTTTTTGATCGCTATTTCTCAATCTCTTTTTCCAAAGCTTGCATTTGCTGAAACAGCAGGAACAAATGGAACGGCGAATGACCCATTACAAATTCAGTTATTGGAAAAAGTCACTGACCAAACGACGGTCATCAATGGGATTACTTTCCCGAATGCAACTGTCAAAGTGGAAGACAAGACGGGAACCCTTCTTAATTCCACACAAGCCGACACTGCAGGAAGGTTCGGGGCATTAATACCGAAGCAGCCGGCAAACACCATTCTGAAAATAACGGCGGATGATGGGTCAGGAAATACATATTCTCTAGAGGTAACCGTAGCTGGATGGGTCGAAGAGAGCGGCCATTGGTACTACTATGGGCAAAATGGCGAAAGGCTAACAGGCTGGATCACCGATAACGGAAACCGCTATTATCTTGATCAGACAGGCGCCATGCAGACGGGCTGGTTCTTTAATCAGGGCAAGTGGTATTTTTTAAAAAATAGCGGGGCGATGCAGACGGGCTGGCTTTACGACAAAAATAAATGGTACTACCTTGATGGCTCGGGCGTTATGGCTACCGGCTGGGTGCTTGATGCAGGCAAGTGGTATTACCTTCATGATTCAGGAGCTATGGCGGCAGGTTGGGTGAAGGCTTCCAACCGTTGGTATTATTTAAATAGCAGTGGAGTGATGCAGACGGGCTGGCTCTACGATAATGGAAAATGGTATTACCTCACAGACAGCGGCGTGATGGCGGCAGGCTGGGTGAAAGTCTCCGATCGTTGGTATTATTTTAACGGCAGCGGGGCAATGCAGACAGGCTGGCTCTATAATGGCGGCAAGTGGTATTACCTCAACGGTTCAGGTGCCATGGCCACCGGCTGGTTACTTGACGGTGTGAAATGGTACTACCTTAATTCAGATGGCACGATGAAAACCGGTTGGCTTCAAAGCGGCTCGGATTGGTATGATCTTGGCGGCAGTGGTGCTGTTTCAGGGGTCCAGCTGGATGCTCCATTGATCGCCCAAATGCCTGAGCTGCCGCGCGGCTGTGAAGTTACATCGCTTGCGATGCTGCTGCAGGATGCCGGTGTGCAGGCAGATAAAATGACGTTAGCGTCACAGGTGCGGAGAGACCCGACACCCTATTCAAAAGCAAATGGACAAGTATACTTTGGAAATCCATATTCAGGCTTTGTCGGCGATATGTATACCTTTAGTAAGCCGGGGCTTGGTGTTTACCACGGGCCAATTGCTGAACTGGCTGAAAAATACTTGCCAAATCGTGTGATTGATTTTACCGGTTCAAACTTTGAAGAAATTTACAAGCATTTAAATAATGGCAAGCCTGTATGGGTGATTGTAACCTCATGGTACGACACCGTCCCATCACAATATTGGGAGACGTGGAATACACCTGCTGGGAAAATTTCGATTACTTATAAGGAACACAGTGTCCTCGTTACCGGCTATGACAGCCAATACATCTATTTCAACGACCCGCTGTCCGTAACCAAAAACCGCAAAGTAGCCATCAGCGCCTTCAAACGCGGCTGGGAACAAATGGGCAAACAAGCTATCACCTACCGTTAAGTAGTTAAGGGTGACAGGCACCAATTCCCCTATAGTTGGGTTATTAAGGGTGACAGGCACCAATTCTCCTATCGCGGGGTTATTAAAGGTGACAGGCACCAATTCACGGCATCAAATCTCGATTGCAAATGGCCTTCTTTCGTTTTGTTCGGAAGGGGGCTTTTTCAAAAGGGGACGAATGGAACGGTTGGAATTAACTGAAATTGTTCTATAATAGGAGGAAAGGGGGCGAATACAGTGCAGCGCATTTTGTTTGTATGTACGGGAAATACATGTAGGAGTCCAATGGCCGAAGCAATTTTGAACGAGAAGCACATCGATGGAATCGAGGTAAAGTCGGCAGGAATTTATGCCGCAACCGGCAGTGAGGCATCGGCACATGCAAAGAGGGTGCTTGATGACAACAAGATTTCGCATAACCATCGTTCAAGCCTGTTAAAAGGTGCTGAGGTGGAATGGGCAGACCTCATTTTAACGATGACATCCGCCCACAAATTTGCAATCCAGCAGCAATTTCCTCAAGCTGTTGTAAAACTGTTTACCTTAAAGGAATACACCGGCGAACCATTCAATCACGATGTTGTCGATCCATACGGCGGGAGTTTGGGGATGTATGAGGCAACCTATCGCGAGTTAAATGAATTAATTGATAAGGCGATAGAAATATTTAAATCGTAGGTGAAATCGGCACGAGGCGATTTTGAAAAACGAAGGCTGGCGCCGGTGCAGCTGGAAACATAAAGTTTGAGTAGCAGTACTGCTGAAAAAAGTAATCGAAGCCGTGAGGCGAGGCAATAAGCTGTATCAAATCTATGCTCTCTTTAAAAAGGGAGCAATTATTTTTTTGTAGTAGAAACTTTATATTTATAGAACAGTGTGTCAAAATGAAAGCATATTTTTGTAAAAGGAACAGGAGGAATTTTACATGAAAGTGGCTTTAGCATCCGACCATGGCGGGATCCATATTCGCAAAGAAATCGCCAATTTACTTAAGGAATTACAGATTGACTATGTGGATTTCGGCTGCGAGTGTGAAACATCGGTGGATTATCCAGATTACGCGCTGCCTGTTGCAGAAAAGGTAGCGAGCGGTGAGTTTGATAGAGGAATTTTGATTTGTGGAACGGGAATCGGCATGAGCATTGCTGCCAACAAAGTGAAAGGCATCCGCTGTGCCCTTGTACATGATACGTTTAGCGCAAAAGCGACGCGTGCCCATAACGATTCGAACATGCTTGCCATGGGTGAGCGCGTCATTGGCCCGGGATTAGCGCGGGATATCGCCGAAATCTGGCTGACAGGGGAATATGAGGGCGGCCGTCATGCAGGTCGTGTTGGAAAAATTACGGAATATGAAAATAAGCACTCTTAAATTTTCTTTTTAAAAGGAAGGTCGAGGCTGATGATTCACGAATGGGAAAAAGAGCTAGAAACGATCGTAACTGAATTCAAAGAGCAAGCCGCTTTTAAGCCAGGGCAGCTGATGGTTGTCGGCTGCAGCACAAGCGAGGTCATGGGTGAACGAATCGGAACGTCTGGAACCCTTGAAGTAGCAGAGATGATCTTTGGCCAACTGAAAAAGCTTCGTGACGAAACTGGCATACATTTGGCCTTCCAATGCTGCGAACACTTAAACAGGGCATTGGTCATCGAACGATCGGTTGCTGCCGCCCGCGGTTTCGATGAGGTTTCCGTCGTTCCCGTCAGGAAAGCAGGCGGAGCTATGGCCACACATGCTTTTGCGAACATGGACGATGCAGTCGTAGTAGAGTTCGTGAAGGCGGACGCTGGGATCGACATCGGCCACACATTGATTGGCATGCACCTGAAACATGTCGCCGTTCCTGTTCGCGTCACACAAAAAACCGTCGGCCATGCCTACGTCACCCTGGCAAAAGTACGGCCAAAACTAATCGGCGGCGCCAGAGCCGTCTACGAAAAAGAAACCGAACATCTAAGCTGCACATAGTGCAAAGGGTGACAGGCACCAATTCTCCTATCGGTGGGTTAAAAAGGGTGACAGGCACCAATTCTCCTATCGGAAGGTTATTAAGGGTGTCAGGCACCAAAAAACGTGCTATTATAAAGAGGGAATTTTCTAATTGTTTGTATTTTGTACATAAAAGGGGGATTTATCATGAAGTATTTGTCTCAAGCGGACGAGCAGGTCTTTAAAGCGATTCAGCAGGAATTAGGCCGTCAGCGCTCGAAAATCGAACTTATTGCCTCAGAAAACTTTGTAAGTGAAGCAGTTATGGAAGCACAGGGGTCTGTTTTAACCAATAAATATGCAGAAGGCTATCCGGGCCGCCGCTATTATGGCGGATGTGAATATGTCGATGTGGTCGAAGACCTCGCTCGCGACCGTGCGAAGGAAATTTTCGGTGCGGAATATGTGAACGTGCAACCGCATTCAGGAGCACAGGCGAATATGGCTGTCTACTTCACCATCCTTGAGCAAGGCGATACTGTCCTAGGTATGAACCTCTCCCACGGCGGTCACTTAACACACGGCAGCCCCGTTAACTTTAGCGGTATTCAATATAACTTCGTTGAATATGGCGTGGATGAAACGACCCACCGCATCAATTATGAAGACGTTCGCGAAAAAGCACTGACACACAAGCCAAAGTTAATCGTGGCCGGTGCCAGCGCCTACCCGCGCGAGATTGACTTTGCGAAATTCCGCGAAATCGCTGATGAAGTTGGCGCGTACCTAATGGTGGATATGGCCCACATCGCCGGTCTTGTGGCCGCAGGCCTGCACCAAAATCCAGTGCCATACGCTGATTTCGTTACCACGACTACACATAAAACCTTAAGGGGTCCACGTGGCGGGATGATTCTGTGCAAAGAGGAATTTGGCAAGAAGATTGATAAATCCATCTTCCCTGGCATTCAAGGCGGCCCGCTAATGCACGTAATCGCTGCGAAGGCCGTTGCTTTCGGCGAAGCACTGCAGCCCAGCTTTAAAGAATATGCTGGAAACATCATCGAGAACGCCAAGCGCTTAGCAGAGAGCCTGCAAAAAGAAGGCTTAAAGCTTGTTTCTGACGGAACCGATAACCACTTGCTGTTGGTCGATGTCCAAACACTTAACTTAACCGGTAAGGTTGCGGAAAAAGTCTTGGATGAAATCGGCATTACCGTGAACAAAAATACGATTCCATTTGATCCGCAAAGCCCGTTTGTCACTAGTGGCATCCGCATCGGTACGGCAGCAGTCACCAGCCGCGGCTTTGGTTTAGAAGAAATGGACGAAATCGCCTCCATCATCGCCTTCACATTGAAAAATCATGAAGACGAAGCCAAACTTGAAGAGGCGCGAGGACGCGTTGAAGCATTAACAAGCAAATTTACTCTATATCCAGAATACTAATTTTTAGCAAATCGACCCTCATCTGACGAGGGTCGATTTTTTTTTTGGAAAATTGTAAAGAAAAGGTTAAATTTTTGTAAATTTTTTATATACAGAGCTAAAAATATATGATACGATTCGATTGTTCAAAAATTGAACATCGAGGAGCGCGATTCAAGAATGTATCAATTTCAGTTATTAGAGGCACTAACAAAAAACGCCAACGCTTCACAAAGATATTTAGCGAAATTAACGAACCTTTCAGTGGGAAAGGTGAATTACACATTAAATCAACTGGCTGAAGAACATATGATTGTTATCAATAAAGAAGGCAGAATCTACCGTTATGAAGTCACCGATAAAGGCAAGGAATTTTTAAAAAGGGAATTAGACCAGCTGCAAGTGACGAAGGTCACCCTGCATAGTAATGAAAGAAAGGTAGTTAAGCAGGCTGTTATTTTAGCAGCCGGCGAAAAAGCAGAATTTGATCAGCCGGCCTGCTTGCTGCCGATCAAGGATACCACTCTGTTAGAAAGAACGATCGGCATCCTTGAGAATAATGGCATTGAAAAAATTATCATCGTGATCGGCTATAAAAAGGAGGCATTTGCCGAATTCAAGTCTTTAAAAGATAACCGGGCAATTCATTTTGTTGAAAACCCACGGTATCTTTGGACGGGAAGCATGGCCTCTCTTGCCGCGGCGTCACAACTAATTACCGATGATTTTATCCTGGTCGAGGATGATATTCTGATTGAAGAAAATGCGGTCACCGAGCTGTTGAACCGAGAGGAACGCGATTGTCTTCTAGTCACAAAAGAAAGCGGCTCAGGCGATGAGGCTTTTATTGAAATTCAAAATGATTATCTTTACAAAATCTCCAAAGACATTCACCAGCTCAATCGAATCGATGGGGAAATGACCGGCATAACCAAGTTTTCCTATGAAGTTTACCAAGAAATGCTGCAATTGTTTGCCAACAATAAAAACCCATATGTGAATTATGAATATGTCCTTTTGGATGTATCAAGGATTATCAATGTTGGCTTTTATAAAATCCCTGACCTTGTCTGGGCGGAAATGGACAGCTACGAGCATCATTTTAAAGTGGTCGATAAGTTTTACCCGATGCTGATGCGGAAAGAGGCTGATTTTAAGGAACGGGAATTGAAACAAACCATTGCGGGCGCCTTGAATATTACGATTGATGAGGTAACATCTGTTGAGGTACTTGGCGGACTGACAAACCGCAATTACAAGGTGACCGTTGGCGATCAAGAGTACGCTGCCAGAATCCCCGGAAAAGGAACGGAGCAATATATCAATCGTCAGGATGAAAAAGTCAACTCGGAAATCACCAGCAACCTTGGTATCAATCCGGAGGTCATTTATTTCAATGAAAAAACCGGCTTGAAAATTGTCACGTTTATCCCAAATGCCGAAACACTGAATCCGAAGACAGGGACAAGAGAGGATAACCTGATCCAGGTGGCGGGAATCTTTAATCGCCTCCATACATCAGGCGAAACCTTTCAGGCCAGATTCGATGTTTTTGAAAAAATCACCGAGTACGAAACGATTTTAGCCGATTTAAACGGTGCCGTGTTTGATGCCCATGACGTGGTAAAACAGCAGGTGCTCGAGCTTGAGGAGTACTACAAATCGCTAAACATACCGCTTGTTCCCTGCCATAACGACCCGCTTGCCGAAAACTTCGTCAAAAGCGGGGAGGAGAAAATGTTCCTGATTGACTGGGAATTTTCCGGCATGAACGACCCGCTATGGGATGTGGCTGCCTATATTATTGAGGCTGAATTGTCTCCTGCAGAGGAAAAGCTGTTCTTGCTCCATTATTTCAAGGGAACGATGACGACAGAAAGTCGTCAGCAGCTGTTATTGAACAAGATTTTCCTAGATTTCCTTTGGACCATCTGGGCGCTAATGAAAGAAGCGGGCGGAGAAGATTTTGGTTCCTACGCGCTGAATCGGTTTACCCGTGCACAACAACATTTACAGGAATACCAAATTCAGTTTAAGGAGACCTCCCAACTTGGAAAAATTTAATCCGAAGGGCGTTGCCATCGGGCTCGGGGCAGGATTGACATGGGCGATTGACACGATTTTGATCGGTTATGCCCTGTCCTCGACAACCTTTTTAAAATTTAGCGATATTGTCTTGGCAGCTCCATTGCTAAGCACGTTTTTACATGATAGTTTCTCGTCGTTGTGGATGATGATTTTAATGGCCGTCAGAGGCGAGCTCGGCGAGTCCTTTCGCAAGCTGAGGACGAAAAGCGGTATGTGGGTGGTGCTCGCGGCAACACTTGGCGGACCTGTCGGGATGACTTTTTATGTCCTATCAGTACAGAAAATCGGCGCATCATTTACGGCTTCGATTTCATCGATTTTTCCGGCAGTCGGCGCCTTGTTTGCCTTCTTAATCTTAAGGGACAGACTTTCGTTGAAAAACTGGCTCGGATTACTGATCAGTATTGGCTTTACGATTGCCCTCAGCTATTCCGGCGATTTGATTACGGGAACCTCGGTTTCCATTGGTCTTATTTTCATTATCTTTTGTATTTTTGGCTGGGGAATGGAGTCAGTCATTTCGGCTTACGGGATGAAGGATGATGAGGTAAGCCCGCTGCAAGCCTTGTTTATCCGCCAATTAACATCGGCCGTGATCTTTGCGGTCTTGATCATTCCAATCTTTGTCGGTCATTCACTAACCGTACAGGTAGCATCGACGAAGACCTTCTGGTTTATCGGGCTTATCGCCTTGTTCGGTACACTTTCTTATGTATTTTATTACCAAGCAATCAAGCTGATCGGCCCTGTCCGGGCGATGTCGCTGAATATTTCTTACGTAGCTTTTGCAATTTTTCTAGATGTCATATTCTTAGGCGGCGATTTCTCCTTGAAAAATATCATCTTCGCCGTGTTCATTATGGCGGGTGCCGTATTAACGGTCGTCGTTGATCACAAAGAGCCGGAATTGAGTAATAGGGCTGCATAGGTGAAACTTGCCGGCATTTGTCGGCAAGTTTTTTTATATCTTCTTGGAGTCGCGAGTTGCTCAACGGCTTTTTTTTCTGTAAAATGAGACGAATGCATGATTAAATTTTTAAAAAGGGGCGATTATTGTGGCAAAGGTATACGTCTTCGACCATCCACTGATCCAACACAAGCTTACGTACATACGGGATATAAATACAGGAACAAAGGAGTTCCGCGAGCTCGTCGACGAAGTGGCAACATTGATGGCGTTTGAAATCACAAGGGATATGCCGCTTGAAGATATCGAGATTGAAACACCGGTATGCAAAACAAAATCAAAGGTTCTTTCTGGGAAAAAGTTGGGGTTGGTTCCGATTTTACGGGCAGGAATTGGCATGGTAGACGGAATGTTGAAATGTATTCCGGCTGCGAAGGTTGGTCATGTTGGATTATACCGTGACCCGGAAACGTTAAAGCCTGTGGAATACTATGTGAAGCTGCCAAGTGATGTGGAAGAGCGTGACTTCATCGTCGTCGATCCGATGCTGGCGACTGGCGGTTCTGCGATTGATGCAATACATGCTTTGAAAAAACGCGGAGCGAAACATATCAAATTCATGTGCTTGATTGCTGCACCGGAAGGCGTCGAAGCAGTAAAAACAGAGCATCCTGACGTTGATATTTACATCGCCGCCTTGGATGAGAAGCTAAACGACCATGGCTACATCGTGCCCGGCCTGGGCGACGCCGGCGATCGGTTATTTGGAACGAAATAAGTTTTTGGGGAAAGTCGAGTGAGTGCCGCTCGGCTTTTTTTGATGGGAGCAGCGTCTTAAGAGGGTTCTACGTGTCGGAACCGTGCGAAAAAGGGAGTCAAGGTAACGTAGAGTGGTTCTACGTGCCCGAACCGAGTGAAAAAAGGAATCAAAGGTAACGTAGAAAGGTTCTATGTATTCATCTTCTTCAGAAAAAATTGCATACTTTCCCCTCTCAATGAAAACGATAGTGAAAAAAGGGGAATTCTCACATGAAATTGCTGCTTGCCATTCTTCTCTCGATTCAAACTCCTAAAACACTCATCCACCCACCCATACCGAAACCGACTCAAAACACAATCGCGATCGTGCTACTGGAACAGCCGCAATCCGAGCAGGAAATCAATCAGCTCATTAGACCGTATAAAGATGTGAAGCTGCGCCGTGTTTTCCATGAGGCCATTGATGGTTTCTCGATTCAAGCCAGCCCAGAGACAATCGCCAAACTGGCGGAGCAACAACAAATCCTGAATGTTTCGCCCGTTACGCAGTACCAGGCCGAGACCGAGGAAAGTGTCAAGATTATTGGCATAGATGCGGTGCGCAGTTTTTTTGATCAAAAAAATGAACGGCTCACTGGAAAAGGTATTACCGTCGGCGTAATCGATACCGGTGTTGATTACACCCATCCGGATTTAAAGCGAAATTTTGCCGGCGGTCATGACCTTGTCGACAACGATCTGGATCCGATGGAAACTCTTGCACAAGGAAAAGCGACCATTCATGGAACACATGTCGCCGGTATTATTGCGGCCAATGGAAAAATCAAAGGCGTTGCCCCGGAGGCGAAGATTGTTGCTTACCGTGCACTGGGTCCCGGCGGCGGCGGGACAACAGAGCAGGTGATTGCGGCAATTGACCAGGCAATCAAAGATAAAGTCGATATTGTTAATTTGTCGCTTGGGAACGATATCAATGGGCCGGACCTGCCGATCAGCCTTGCCCTCAACCGCGCCGTCGATAAAGGGATTGTTGCGGTAGCAGCATCCGGCAATTCCGGACCGAATGTGTGGACGGTCGGCTCGCCTGGCACTGCCTCGAAAGCCATCTCTGTCGGCGCGTCAACACCGACGATGGAAATCCCTTCTTTACTAATAGAAGGAATGCGGGAAAAAATCCGCCTCCAGCCGCTAGAAGGCTCTGGCCAATGGGCCATAGACCGCACCTTGGAGCTCGTGGATGGCGGCATCGGCAGGAAAAGTGAGCTCAAACATGTTCAAGGGAAAATTGCCCTCATTAAGAGAGGTACATTGACGTTTTCGGAAAAAGCAAAAAATGCCCTGGATGCGGGCGCTAAAGCGGTGCTGATTTACAATAATATGAGCGGCGGCTTCATGGGAAACCTCGATACTCAGCTGACCCTCCCTGTCGGATCACTCACGAAGGGTGACGGAGTTATTTTACAAAAAGAATTAAAAAAACGAAGTGTGACGGCGCGAGTCTTGGTGAATGAAGAACGGGACCGGCTGGCGGATTTCAGTTCGCGGGGGCCTGTGACGGGGACGTGGGAAATCAAGCCGGACATTGTTGCGCCGGGGGTGGCGATTAATTCGACGGTTCCGGGCGGCTACCTCAGTCTGCAGGGGACGAGCATGGCGGCGCCGCATGTGGCGGGGGCGTGCGCGTTAATCAAACAGGCGCATCCGGAGTGGACACCGGAGCAAATCAAGGCGGCGTTGATGAACACGGCGAAACCGCTTACTGGAACGGCGAAAATTCAGGTGAAGCGGAACGAGGGAAACCGTGGAGAGGCGGCCGAATCGCCCTATTACCGCACGTACGAGCAGGGCGCCGGCAGAATCCAAGTGGATGAAGCAATCAAGGCTGCATCGCTTGTGTCACCGAGCAGCATTCGGTTTGGGAAGTTTTCCGCTGAGGGTGACAATCATAAAGCACATTTGCATGTTGAAAATACGAGTGAAAAAGGGCAGCGCTACTCGTTTGCTATTCCAAAAGAGACGGATGGGCTTACGTGGCGGTTTCCGCTGTCGTTTACCCTGGAGCCGGGGCAAGCAAAGGATATCACGGTGGAGTTAATGGTGGACCCAAAGGTTTTTAAGGGGAAGATCCATGATGGCTTTTTAAGTTTGCAGGCCGGATCGAGGACGATTCAGCTTCCGTATTTGTATGTGCTCGAGGAGCCGGGATACCCGCGGGTGATGGGATTCGAGTTTGCGGCAGGGGACAAACCGGGGGAGTACCGCTACGAGGTGTATTTGCCTGGCGGGGCAGAGGAATTTGGGATTGCCTTGTTTAACCCGGAGGATTACCGCTTTGTTGGCTTTTTAGATACGCTGACTAATGTAAAAAAGGGAACGATCCGCAAGACCATCCCTGCTGAGGAGCTGCCGGCAGAAGGGACCTATCTTGTGAAAGTTTTTGCCAAAAAGGCGGGCAAGGAGGATTTTATCGAGACGATGATTGGGATTGAGAAGAAAGAAGAGTAGCTGAAACAGATTGCCCTCCTAGCCCGTTTCATTAAAATTGAATTAGAATATGATTAACGGCAGATTAAAGTTCACAAAATAGACACAAAATCGACTAAAAACGTTAGAAATTTACAATACAATGATAGTGTAAACATAAATTTTTAAATGGAAGAAATTTCGGGAATTGTTTGTGGATTAATTCACGTAAATTCATTGACATTGAAGGGTGCCTATTGTATGCTAACAAAGGGTGTGAATGATAGGGTTTTCATTATTTTCAAATAGGATTTACCTGTCGAAAATAGCGTCTATTATTGATCCCAAAAACCTCAAGTCCGTTGCAAATTCTCTTTAAAGTTTGGGAGAATAGGATGCAAAAAGACCGCAATTCAGTTAAGGCTTTTGTCCCAAACGTCCGCAATCTCTCACAACTGGTGGGAGCCACACTATCGCTAAATTTTCAGGAAGATGGTTTGTTGGATCATTATTGGGGTACAGAACCAATTTTCTTAATAATCGGATTGTTCGTTGGTCTTACGGCAGTATTTATCCCATGAATACAACCGATCCGTCATTTCTTTTCAGGAGATTAACCAACCATGCCGGAACTTCATTTAATGTTTTCAAGACAGCGAAGATGGATGTTTTTTTTATTGGCTATTTACGTACTCGGCTGGGGGTTCACGTCTTATCAAACAATCTTTCTGGGATTGGTTTTTGGGACAAGTTTGAGCCTCTTTAATTTGTGGTTAATGGTACGAAAGATGAAGCAGTTTGGTGATTCGATTTCACAAGGGAAAAAGGTACGATCACTCGGATCTTTTTCACGGTTTGCGACGGGTGCGCTGGCCGTGGTTGTTTCAATGAGGTATCCGGAGCATCTTCACCTCATTAGTGTGGTTATAGGGTTAATGACATCCTATATTGTCATTATGATAGATTTTTTTATACATTCTTTGCAAATACATAAATAGCGGGGAAGCGAGGTGAATATTGTTGGAACACGGAGCACATATAGTTGAATTTATGGGGCTGTATTTTAACATGGGGAACGTGTTGATGATCACCGTTGCCTCTGTCATTGTTTTTCTAATTGCGGTCCTATCTACTCGAAAGCTTGCCATGAAGCCAACAGGCATCCAAAACTTTATGGAATGGGTCATGGATTTTGTTAAGAACATTATAAACAGCACGATGGATTGGAAAGACGGCGGACGATTCCATGTTCTTGGGATTACCATTATGATGTATGTCTTTGTTGCCAATATGGTTGGATTACCGTTTTCAGTTGTAATTAACGGTGAACTTTGGTGGAAATCACCAACTGCCGATCCAGCTGTAACATTAACACTTGCCGTATTAGTAGTAGGTTTATCACATTTTTATGGGGTAAAAATGAGAGGAACGGCTGCATACGGGAAGGAATTCTTTAAACCGTTTTGGTTCATGTTCCCAATCAAAATTATTGAAGAGTTTGCCAATACTCTAACACTTGGTCTGCGTCTTTACGGGAACATTTATGCGGGTGAAATTCTTTTAGGATTACTTGCAGGCGGGTTGGCAACCGGTGTGGGCGGGCATTTAGCCGCAATCTTACCGATGCTGGCATGGCAAGGCTTCTCAGTCTTTGTCGGCGCTATCCAGGCATTTATCTTTACCATGTTAACAATGGTGTACTTGTCTCACAAAGTGAGCAGCGACCATTAATATAATCGTTCATTTTATGGACAAAAAAATAAAAATTTTTATACATTTTAAGGAGGAAAATTACAAATGGGTCTTTTAGCAGCAGCAATTGCAATCGGTTTAGCAGCACTAGGTGCTGGTATCGGTAACGGTCTTATCGTATCTCGTACAGTTGAAGGTATCGCTCGTCAACCAGAAGCTCGTGGTATGCTTCAAACAACAATGTTCATCGGGGTTGCGTTAGTTGAGGCGATTCCAATCATCGCGGTTGTTATCGCGTTCATGGTTCAAGGTAAATAATATTAACCAATAGACGTTCAAAAAATGGCGAAGATCATTTCCATGAGAACCTTCGCCATTCGTTTATGTCTATATTCATCAGGGCAATATTGAAAAGGGTGACAGGCACCATTCTGCATGTATTCATCAGGATAATGGTAGTAAGGGTGACAGGCACCATCATGATTTTGAAAATTATTTGATTGATATATTTGTTTTGAACGACTCTTGAAGGGAGTGAACCCGAGGTGTTAACAAGCAGTCTTGTATTAGGCACAGCAGCGGAACACGCGTTTATCAATACTGGTGATATTGTATTCCAATTAATCATGTTTATCATCTTGATGGCATTGTTGAAGAAGTTCGCATGGGGTCCGTTAATGGGCATTATGAAAGAACGTGAAGCACATGTGGCAAATGAAATTTCTGCAGCGGAAAACAGCCGTCAAGAAGCGAAGAAACTATTAGAAGAACAGCGTTCTCTTTTAAAAGAAGCACGTACAGATGCACAAGGCTTGATCGAATCAGCGAAAAAGCAAGGCGACTTGCAGCGTGAAGAAATCATTGCCACAGCCCGTGGCGAAGCTGAGCGTCTTAAAGAATCAGCTAAGCTTGAAATCGAGCAGCAAAAAGAAAAAGCGGTTGCCGCTATTCGTGAACAAGTTGCATCCTTGTCTGTCTTAATTGCCTCTAAAGTAATTGAGAAAGAATTGAGTGCAGCGGATCAAGAACAACTCATTAACCAATATATTCAAGAGGCAGGAGAAGGCCGATGAGTAGCTCTATGGTAGCAAAACGCTACGCGTTGGCTCTTTTACAAATTGCACGAGAGCAGCAGCTTCTTGGAGTAATAGAAGAAGAACTTCGTGTAGTGAAGGAAGTTGTACAATATAACCTTGAATTAAAAGCTGTCTTGAAATCTTCTAAGCTTTCGATTGAAAGGAAAAAGGAGATCATCACACAGGCTTTTGCTTCAGTAAGTGTATATGTACGCAATACACTGTTGATCTTAATCGACCGCCATCGCGAAAACGAAATTGTCAACGTGGCAAATGAATTTCTAGAACTGGCAAATGAAGAAATGGGGATTGCTGAAGCGGTAGTTACAAGCACACGTGCTTTAACAGATGCTGAGCGCAGCGCACTGTCTTCTGTATTTGCTGCAAAAATTGGCAAGAAATCGCTAAAAATTGAAAATATCGTGGATTCCAATTTGCTTGGAGGCGTAAAGCTTCGCATTGGAAATCGTATATATGACGGCAGTTTGCGCGGCAAGCTCGATCGTTTAGAACGTAAATTGTTAAGTTAAGATTCGATAAGATTAGGGGTGAAACTCATGAGCATCAAAGCTGAAGAAATCAGTGCCCTGATAAAAAAGCAGATTGAAAACTATCAGGCAGAAATTCAAGTGACAGATGTCGGTACAGTTATCTCCGTTGGTGACGGTATCGCTCGTGTTCACGGCCTCGACAATTGTATGGCCGGAGAACTTGTTGAATTTTCAAACGGCGTTATGGGTATGGCACAAAACCTTGAAGAAAATAACGTCGGTATTATCATCCTTGGACCTTTCACCGAAATTCGTGAAGGTGATGAGGTTCGCCGTACAGGCCGCATCATGGAAGTTCCCGTAGGTGAAGCCTTAATCGGACGTGTTGTAAACTCATTAGGCCAACCAGTTGATGGAATGGGTCCTATTAACACAACGAAGACCCGCCCAGTAGAAGCAGTTGCTCCTGGTGTTATGGCGCGTAAATCCGTTCATGAGCCATTACAAACGGGTATTAAAGCGATTGATGCCCTAGTGCCAATCGGCCGCGGCCAGCGTGAGTTAATCATCGGTGACCGTCAAACAGGTAAAACATCTGTTGCAATTGATACGATTTTGAACCAAAAAGGTCAAGACATGATCTGTATCTATGTGGCCATTGGTCAGAAGGAATCAACAGTACGTGCTGCGGTTGAGTCCCTTCGTAAATTTGGCGCATTAGACTACACAATCGTTGTAACAGCTTCTGCATCACAGCCAGCTCCGCTTCTTTTCTTAGCACCGTATACGGGTGTTTCGATGGCTGAAGAATTTATGTACAACGGTAAACACGTATTAATCGTGTATGATGATTTATCAAAACAAGCGGCTGCATACCGTGAACTTTCCCTATTACTTCGTCGTCCTCCAGGTCGTGAAGCCTATCCAGGGGATGTATTCTACTTGCACTCCCGTTTACTTGAGCGTGCAGCGAAAATCAACGACACTTTAGGCGCTGGTTCAATCACTGCATTACCGTTCATTGAGACACAAGCAGGCGACGTTTCTGCTTATATCCCAACAAACGTTATTTCCATCACAGACGGACAAATTTTCTTACAATCAGACCTATTTTTCTCCGGTGTTCGTCCGGCGATCAACGCAGGTCTTTCCGTATCACGTGTAGGTGGATCGGCGCAAATCAAAGCGATGAAAAAAGTCGCAGGTACATTGCGTCTTGACCTTGCATCTTACCGTGAATTAGAGGCATTCTCACAGTTCGGTTCTGATCTTGATAAGGCTACACAGGCAAAACTTAACCGTGGTGCCCGTACAGTAGAAGTGTTAAAACAAGATCTTCACAAACCGATTTCTGTTGAAAAGCAAGTAGCCATTCTTTACGCATTAACACGCGGTTTCCTTGATAATATTCCATTAGAGGATATCCGCCGATTTGAATCAGAATTCCATAATTGGTTAGACCACAACCGCAAAGAGTTGTTAGACCATATTACAAAAACGAAGGATCTTCCTTCTGATGACGATATGGCTTCTGCAATCAACGACTTTAAAAAGACGTTTGCAGTTAGCGAATAATAGGGTCTGACAGTAGATATGGCTATGACCGCGCGGCGGCATCGTTCAGCGTTGCGCGCGCGTTCATAGCCGCACATTCTTTGAATGAGGGTGGTGAGAACCTATGGCTTCATTACGCGAGATAAAAACTCGTATTAATTCAACGAAAAAGACGAGTCAAATCACAAAGGCAATGGAAATGACCTCTGCTGCGAAATGGAATCGCGCCGTGATGAATGCAAAAGCATTTGTACCATACATGGAAAAAATCCAAGAGGTAACGGCATCGATTGCTATCGGCTCAGGCGGAGTTATTCATCCCATGCTCACGTCCCGTCCAGTGAAAAAGACGGGTTATATTGTGATGACTTCTGACTCAGGACTTGCGGGTGCGTTCAACAGTAACGTCATTCGTAAAGTGCACCAAACAATCCAAAGTCGTCATAAATCGAATGATGAGTTCGCAATTATTGCAATCGGACGCATGGCCCGTGATTATTTTTCAAAGCGCGGAATGAATGTTGTCCTTGAGATGACCGGACTTCCGGCGCAGCCAAACTTTGCCGACATCCAAGACGTTACCCGCAGTACGGTTGGGATGTTTGCAGACGGCCAATTCGATGAATTATATGTCTTTTACAATCATTATCAAAGTGCGATTTCACAGGAAGTTACCGAGAAGAAGCTGCTTCCATTATCGGATTTATCCACTTCTCACAAGCTCATTTCCTATGAATTTGAGCCATCTGCAGAAGAAATTTTGGAAGTTCTCCTGCCACAATATGCGGAGAGCTTAATTTACGGAGCGCTTCTCGACAGTAAAGCTAGTGAGCATGCTGCCCGGATGACAGCAATGAGAAACGCAACGGATAACGCAAAAGAATTAATTAATCATTATACATTAGTCTTCAACCGCGCCCGTCAAGCAGCGATTACCCAAGAAATCACAGAAATCGTTGGCGGTGCCGCAGCATTAGAATAGGAACAAAGAGTAAGCAAGGAGGGAACATGATGAACAAAGGACGCGTTCTTCAGATTATGGGTCCGGTTGTTGACGTAAAGTTCGAAAGCGGTCAGCTGCCTGAGATCTATAACGCATTGAAAGTCGTTAATAATGCGCGTACTGGATCAGAAGTTGAAATCAACTTAACCCTTGAAGTAGCCCTTCATTTAGGTGATGATACAGTTCGTACGATCGCGATGTCTTCCACTGATGGTTTAACTCGCGGTATAGAAGTAGAAGATACGGGTGCGCCGATTTCGGTACCGGTTGGTGACGTCACACTTGGTCGTGTTTTTAACGTATTAGGTGAGGCCATTGACTTGAAGGAAGATGTGCCTGTAAGTGCCCGCCGTGATTCCATTCACCGCGAAGCACCAACATTTGAACAATTATCTACTGAGGTAGAAATTCTTGAAACAGGTATTAAGGTAGTTGACCTTCTTGCACCATATATTAAAGGTGGAAAAATCGGCCTTTTTGGTGGTGCAGGTGTAGGTAAAACCGTATTAATCCAAGAATTAATCAATAACATCGCCCAAGAGCACAGCGGTATTTCCGTTTTCGCTGGTGTTGGTGAGCGTACTCGTGAAGGGAACGACCTTTTCCACGAAATGACGGATTCAGGCGTTATCAAGCAAACGGCGATGGTATTCGGACAAATGAACGAGCCGCCAGGTGCGCGTATGCGTGTTGCCCTGACTGGTTTAACAATGGCTGAATATTTCCGTGATGAGCAAGGACAAGACGTGTTATTGTTCATTGATAATATCTTCCGTTTCACACAAGCAGGTTCTGAGGTTTCTGCCCTATTAGGCCGTATGCCTTCAGCGGTTGGATACCAGCCAACACTTGCTACTGAAATGGGTAAATTAGAAGAGCGGATTACGTCTACGAATAAAGGTTCTGTAACATCGATCCAAGCGATATATGTACCAGCCGATGACTATACGGACCCGGCTCCGGCAACAACTTTCGCTCACTTAGATGCGACAACAAACCTTGAGCGTAAGCTTTCTGAGATGGGGATCTACCCAGCGGTTGACCCGCTTGCTTCGACTTCTCGTGCATTGTCAGCTGAAATCGTTGGCGAAGAGCATTATGAGATTGCCCGCCAAGTACAATCAACCTTACAAAAATATCGCGAGTTACAGGATATCATTGCGATTCTTGGTATGGATGAACTTTCTGATGATGATAAGTTAGTCGTGCTTCGTGCACGCCGTATCCAAAACTTCCTATCACAGAACTTCCACGTGGCTGAACAGTTCACTGGTCAGCCGGGATCTTATGTTCCTGTAAAAGAAACAGTTAAAGGCTTCAAAGAAATCCTTGACGGCAAATATGACCACCTTCCGGAAGATGCATTCCGTCTTGTTGGACGGATTGAAGAAGTGGTCGAGGCTGCAAAACGTATGGGTGTTGAAGTTTAAACGAGCCAGGAGGGTAAAAAATGAAGACGATTAAAGTCAGTGTTGTTACTCCCGATGGCCCGGTGTATGATTCAGATGTGGAAATGGTTAGTACCAAGGCTCAAAGTGGTGAGCTGGGAATTTTACCTGGTCACATTCCGATGGTTGCTCCGCTCGAAATTGGTGCCGTACGTCTCAAGAAAGAGGGCAAGACGGATTTAGTCGCGGTCAGTGGCGGATTTTTAGAAGTTCGTCCAGATCAAGTGACGATTCTTGCTCAATCGGCGGAGACTGCATCTCATATTGATGTGGAACGTGCCCAACGAGCGAAGGAACGTGCAGAACAGCGTTTGCATGATCACAAACTCGATCATATCGATTTCAAACGTGCGGAGCTCGCCCTGCAGCGTGCCATCAATCGCCTCGCCGTATCGGAAAGAAAATTTTAATGATTTTTTTGGAAAAATAGAGGACCCCTCCGGTCAGTGCAATTTATTGTGCTGGTTGGAGGGGTTTTTTGTTGTTGTTTTGATGGGTGGTGTGGTGGTGGAGGGTGTTTTGGCGGAAAATGTGGTCAGTGGAAGTTACCTATACGGATCTTATTAAAAAGTGGTCATCAAATCTGATAGAAAGTTTGTTGAGCCAGTCTTGCGACTGGCTTTATGGGTGGGAGTAATGGACTAGTTTTGGTATAAACGGTATGATACGGACAGTTTTGCATATTATGATAGGGGAATTGAATAAGATTTGGTGAGTAGTATTGTGATATAGTGGTGATGATTAGTAGTTGATACATATTAAGTGTTGTAATGGCTGGCTTATTCTTTCAAAGAAGTTTGAAAAGTGGACATTTAATGACAAACCTCACTGACATTATTAGTATTTTGTTATTAAATAGGGGTTGTTGTCGAATTTACAATGTAGCTTGACGGTTCTTGCGAACCTTTTTCCAGGCACGTCATCTTCCGCTGACGCTGCAGATCACGTGCTTGGGCAGGTGTTCTTTGAATAGGTATGGTTCGCTTTTGCGTCATCTCTGGGGCGGATTCAAGGAGTCTTCTCAGCGAGATCACGCAAACGCTCAGGGGTGGGAACCCCAAGTCGACATACTAGTTTGGGTGAAAATTGGAATTCCATCCGCAATGTGCTATCGCACATTGTGCCTCAACTACCGCTGAGGCTTGCGAAATTTTCCAATTTTAGTCTCTTTTGAGAGCGAGCTCTCAAGAGCCTAAAATCGGAAAATTCCGCGGCGGATGGAATCCCAATTTAAAGTAAAAGGCTTGTCGACAGGGGTTTGTAACAATGCTATAATGAATTCGGTTACAATATTCATTAGTATGAAAATTTACAACATTGGAGGGGATAGGCATGGAACTTCTAAATTTATATCAGAATAATTATCTGATAGTTTTTGTGTTCCTATGTCTCGGGGTGCTGCTGCCAGTGGTGGCATTATATTTGGGGAAACTTCTGCGTCCGCATAAACCTAGTGATGCGAAGTATACCACATATGAGAGCGGTATTGAGCCATTTCACGATTCCCGTGTACAGTTCAATGTCCGCTATTATATTTTTGCCCTAATGTTTGTTATTTTTGATGTAGAAACGGTGTTTTTATATCCATGGGCTGTCGCTTATGATAAACTAGGTATTTTTGCGCTTGTCGAGATGTTGATTTTTGTGGTGATGTTATTAATCGGCCTCGTGTATGCTTGGAAAAAGAAGGTGCTAAAATGGATTTAAGACTGGAAGACTTATCACCTGCGGAAATAAAAGAGTTGGAGAGAAATGTATTTTTTGCAACGCTGGAGCAAATTAAGGGTTGGGCACGGAGTAATTCCTTGTGGCCAATGACATTTGGTCTGGCTTGTTGTGCGATTGAAATGATGGGTACAGGGGGAGCGAACTATGACCTTGACCGGTCTGGGACGATTTTCCGCACATCTCCACGGCAATCGGATTGTATGATTGTATCTGGAACGGTGACGAAGAAGATGGCGCCGATTTTGCGCCGTTTATATGACCAAATGCCAGAGCCGAAATGGGTCATCGCGATGGGGTCTTGTGCGACTGCCGGCGGACCGTATGTCAAGTCCTATTCGGTTGTGAAGGGTGTCGATCAAATCGTGCCTGTTGATGTCTATATTCCTGGATGCCCGCCAAACCCGGCCGCATTAATTTATGGAATAAATAAATTAAAAGGAAAAATTCGTTATGAAGCGAAGACTGGGAAGAAGGTGATTTAACAAATGAGCGGGGAAAAAGATCTCGATCAATTAAAGAGAGAAGCCGCTGAAAAGGCTAAAGCTGCGGCGTTAGCAAAGCGTAAAGCGAAGGAAGCTGGCGAGACTGCACCGAAACCAGAAGCGCCAAAACCGGTGGCCGAGCCGAAGTCAGAGGCACAGGAGCCATCCGAGCCGAAAGAGGCTGAAACACCTGTCGCGGCCGCACCGCCATCACCATCAGCTGGAGATGATGATGACATTGCGAAGAAAAAAGCAGCAGCAGTAGCGAAGGCTAAGGCAGCGGCGGCAGCGAAGCGGAAGGCAATGGAGTTAGCCGGAGGCGAAGCACCAGCAGCTGAGGCGGATGACAGTGCGAAGGCAGAAGCAGGCGGAGAAGCCGACGACCTGGCGAAGAAAAAGGCAGCAGCGGTAGCGAAGGCAAAAGCAGCGGCGGCAGCGAAGCGGAAGGCGATGGAGTTAGCCGGAGGCGAAGCCCCATCAGCTGAGGCGGATGCCAGCGCGAGTGCGCCCGAGGGCGAAGAATCCGACGATCTCGCAAAGAAAAAAGCCGCAGCGGTAGCGAAAGCAAAGGCAGCGGCAGCAGCGAAGTGGAAAGCGATGGAGTTAGCTGGTGGAGACGCACCAGCGGATGACAGCGCGCCAGCGGGTGACGATGCGAAGGCCAAGGCGGCAGCAGCAGCGAAAGCCAAGGCAGTAGCGGCAGCAAAGGCGAAAGCAGCAGCAGCGGCAAAAGCAAAGGCAGCAGGAGCTGGTTCGGACGCAGCCGCTGGCGGGGATGATGAAAAGGCGAAAGCCATTGCGGCAGCAAAAGCCAAAGCAAAAGCAGCGGCAGCAGCGAAGGCGAAGGCAGCGGCCGGAGGAAAAGCCGGTGATACAGCAGCAGCCGAAGCCGAGACCGCAGCACCATCACCAAATCAGCCATACTTAGATAAGTATGTAAAGGTGATTGCCGAAAACCTGGGTTCTGATGTTTTAGAAGATTCTTATATTAATAAACTATCCAAAGATGTTCCGACACTTGTGGCGAAGCGTGATACATATTTTAAGGTAGCTCAATTTTTAAAATATAATGAGCTTCTCGGGTTTGACTATCTATCTGAGCTGCATGGAACGGATTTTGAAACACATATGGAAGTCTATGTTCACTTATACTCATACAAAAATCGCCAATCGGTGGCGTTAAAAGTGAAGATTGACCGCGATGAACCAACAATCGAGTCCTTGCAGCCAATATGGGCCGGAGCGAACTGGCCTGAATGTGAAGCATATGATTTACTTGGAATTCAATTTAAAGGACATCCGAATTTACATCGGATTATGCTTGGGGAAGATTGGGTTGGCCATCCACTGCGTAAAGATTATGAACAGTATGATGTGGAGGTGTAGCCAATGATCAGAACAGAAGAAATGTTACTAAACGTCGGTCCACAGCATCCCAGTACGCACGGAGTATTCCGCCTTGTCATTAAAATCGATGGGGAAATCATTACTGAGGCAACACCTGTCATCGGTTATTTACACCGCGGTACGGAAAAATTAGCGGAGAATCTGCAGTATACGCAGATTATTCCTTATACGGACCGGATGGACTATCTGTCAGCAATGACCAACAACTATGTGATCTGTCATGCTGTCGAAACGATGATGGGGATTCAGGTCCCGGAGCGTGCGGACTTCCTGCGCGTGATTGCCATGGAGTTGGGACGTGTTGCCAGCCACCTTGTTGCTTGGGGCACGTACATCCTTGACCTTGGCGCGACAAGTCCATTCATCTATGCCTTCCGCGACCGCGAAATGATTATCAATATGCTGAACGAGTTATCGGGTGCACGTTTGACGTTTAACTATATGCGTGTTGGCGGCGTGAAGTGGGATGCACCTGAAGGCTGGATTGAGCGGTTAAGGGATTTTATTCCTTATATGCGCGAGCAGCTTGCTGGATATCACTCGCTTGTCAGCGGCAATGAGATCTTTTTGGACAGGGTAAAAGGGATTGGCCGCTATACGAAGGAAGAAGCAATCCAATATTCACTCAGCGGGCCAAATCTCCGCTGTACCGGTGTAAAATGGGATCTTCGTAAGGATGAGCCATATTCGATTTACAATCGGTTTGAGTTTGATGTTCCAACATCGGAGGGTGGCGATTGCTTAGCACGCTATAGTCTTCGTCTTGAGGAGATTGAACAATCACTCCGTATCCTTGAGCAGGCAGTTGCGCAATTTCCGGCAGAAGGGGAAATTTTGGCTAAGGTGCCGAAAATCATTAAGGCGCCAAAAGGGGAAGCATTTGTCAGAATTGAATCTCCGCGTGGGGAAATTGGCTGCTATATTGCCAGCGATGGGAAAAAAGAACCGTATCGCTTAAAGTTTAGAAGACCATCATTCTATAATCTGCAAATTCTCCCGAAACTATTAGTAGGCGAAAATATTGCAAATCTGATTGCTATTTTAGGGGCAATTGATATTGTCCTTGGGGAGGTGGACGGCTAATGATGGAAGAGTTGCTCCATTCAAGTCCCGGCTGGGCAAATTTTGGGATCTTCTTTATAATGGGTGTGGTCTTGCTTTTAGTCGTATTAGGCTTCGTTACCTACGGAATTTTAGCAGAACGGAAGGTTATGGGTTACATGCAGCTGCGTCACGGCCCAAACCAGCTCGGCGGACGCTGGGGACTTTTGCAAACGGTCGCTGACGTTTTGAAGCTTTTACTAAAAGAGGATATTATCCCAAAAGCAGCTGACCGGCCATTATTTATTTTGGCACCGGTGATTGCGTTTGCGCCATCGTTTATGGTACTGGCAACATTGCCGTTTACCGATAAGTTTCAGTTTGCCGATATTGGTGTCGGCTTGCTTTACTATATTGCTGTATCCGGTTTAACTGTCTTTGGGATGGTACTGGGCGGCTGGGCGTCAAATAACAAGTACGCGCTCTTAGGGGGCATGCGGGCAGCGGCACAAATGATTTCTTATGAAATTCCGCTGGTAATGGCTGTCCTTGGGGTTATTTTACTTACAGGAAGCTTAAATCTAAATGACATTGTATTACAACAAAAGCATGGCTGGTTTATTCTCTTGCAGCCGATTGGCTTTATCGTCTTTTTTATCGCATCAATTGCCGAATTAAACCGGACGCCATTTGACTTGCCGGAGTCGGAAAACGAACTAGTTGCCGGCTACTTCGTCGAGTATGCTGGATTCCGCTGGGCTTTCTTCATGCTTTCAGAATATGTGTATGTCTTTGGCATGTCGACACTGATTACCGTGGTTTTTCTTGGAGGCTGGCTGCCGCCATTTGCGTTCCTTGGCTTTATCCCGGGTGCAGTCTGGTTTGCACTTAAATTTTGTACCGTCGTCTTTGTTTATTTCTGGATTCGCAGTACGCTTCCGCGTTTCCGCGCCGACAGACTGATGGAATTTGGTTGGAAAGTATTACTGCCAATCGCCTTGGCAAACATCTTCCTAACCGCATTACTCAAATCACTATTCTTCTAAATGGTGCCTGACACCGATCCTCACTTTTATACTGTGATAGTGGTGGGAATGGTGCCTGACACCAATAACCACCTTCCAACTATGACAGTGGTGGAAATGGTGCCTGACACCGATAGCATTAATAACAATTTTTAAACTGTAAAAGGGGTGAAAAACGTGCTTGGAGTATTTAAAGGCTTGAAATATACCCTAAAACAATTAACCCGGGAGAAGGTTACGTATGATTATCCAAACGAGCCGCTTCCGTTGCCAGACCGCTTCCGCGGGATTCAGAAGTTTTATCCGGAGAAGTGTATTGTTTGCAATCAGTGTGCGCAGATTTGCCCGACCGATTGTATTCAATTAACGGGTAAAAAGCACCCGGACCCGACGAAAAAGGGGAAAATCATCGACACATACGACATTAATTTTGAGATTTGTATCCTTTGTGATCTATGTACTGAGGTTTGCCCAACAGAAGCTATCATCATGACCAATAACTTTGAGCTCGCTGAATATAGCCGGGACATGTTATTTAAAAACCTGGAATGGTTAGATGAAAACGACGAAAACATACGGCAGGTGAATAAAGCATGACATTTTCTGGCGAATTCCTCGCTTTTATGGGACTCGCACTTGTTGCGATTATCGGCGGCGTGCTTCTATTGAACCTTAACAAAGTTGTTCATATGGTCGTTGCCCTCATCTTCACTTTCGTCGCCATCGCCGGCATTTATGTACTACTGTCTGCCGAGTTTGTAGCAGCCGTGCAAATCTTGATTTATTCAGGCGCGATCACGATTATCATGCTGTTTGGCATCATGTTAACGAAGCATGATGATGAAAGTGAACCGAAAACGGGTAAATGGAGAAAGATTTTATTGTTCTTAGGAATTGTTGGCTTTGCCTTTGCCGTCTACATCGGGATCTATAATTTCGATATCGAACAGGTTCCGACAAAGCTGCATGAAAACAATACCATGCAAATTGGGGAAGCACTTTACTCAAAATACATTATTCCGTTTGAGTTAACATCTGTTTTACTATTAGTAGCCTTGGTTGGTTCCATCATCCTAGCGAAAAACGAGAAGAAGGGGGCGGATAAGGAATGAGTTCAGTTCCCGCTTCAGCCTTCCTGGCACTTGCACTGATATTATTCTGCATTGGATTATACGGTGCGTTGACGAAAAAAAATACCGTAATCGTGTTGATTTCGATCGAATTGATGCTGAACGCCGTGAATATTAACTTGGTTACCTTCAGCAAATATGGCATTACGCCATCGATTACTGGCCAAATCTTCGCCTTGTTTGCCATCTGTGTGGCAGCAGCCGAAGCAGCGGTGGGACTTGCGATCTTGATATCGCTCTACCGCAGCAAAAAAACCGTCAACATCGACGAAATGAACACAATGAAAAACTAGACAGACAAATTTGGGTGCCTGACACCATTTCTCCTACACGAGAGTGGTAAAGGGTGTCAGGCACCGTAATCGACAAAATTCGGGTCGTGACAGGCACCGCGCCGTGTTACCGCCCGAAAAGGGGACAGTGATAATGATGGAAAATGCATGGCTCATACCGCTTTTCCCGCTATTATCGTTTTTGATCCTTCTTCTATTCGGTAAGCGACTGAAGGAGGCGAGTGCGTATGTGGGGATTCTTTTCACGCTGGCATCGCTTATCTATTCGATTTTGGTATTATTTGAGCGCTTTTCAGAGCCAACCTACAGTACAAATTTCGAATGGCTCACGATAGGAGATCTGCATCTAACAGCGGGCTTTGAAGTGAATCAATTAAATGCATTAATGCTGTTTATCGTATCGCTCGTAAGTTTCTTAGTACATACCTACTCCAAAGGGTACATGCAGGGGGACGAGCGGTTTCCAGTATTCTATGCCTATTTAGGATTATTTACGTTTGCAATGCTCGGGCTGGTTATTTCGCCAAACCTTTTGCAAACCTATATTTTCTGGGAGCTTGTTGGTGTTGGTTCCTTCCTATTAATCGGTTTTTATTATTACAAAGAAGAAGCAAAGGCCGCTGCCAAAAAAGCGTTCATCATGACCCGTATCGGGGACGTTGGACTCTTCATCGGCATGATCCTGCTCTTCTGGCAAACAAAAAGCTTTGAATACAAAGAAATTTTCGCGGCAATCGACGCCGGCGCTGTATCACAAACCATGATTACCTTAACAGCGATCTTGATTTTTATCGGGGCAGTCGGAAAATCAGGTCAGTTCCCGCTCCATACGTGGCTTCCAGATGCGATGGAAGGTCCGACACCTGTTTCGGCCTTAATCCACGCCGCAACGATGGTTGCTGCAGGGGTCTATTTAGTCGCTGCACTATTCCCGCTGTTCGCGGCTAGCAAAACGGCACTCTTAACGATCGCCGTCATCGGTGCGATTACCGCAATCTTTGCCGCAAGCATTGGTCTAGTGCAAACCGATATAAAACGAGTACTCGCTTACTCAACCGTTTCGCAGCTCGGCTACATGATGCTCGCACTCGGTTCTGCCGGCTATGTTGCCGGTGTGTTCCACTTGATGACACACGCATTCTTCAAGGCGCTTCTCTTCCTTGCTGCCGGTTCCGTCATTCACGCGGTCCACACGCAGAATATCGAGGAAATGGGCGGGCTTTGGAAAAAATTAAAACTAACCGGTCCGTTATTCTTAATCGGAACACTCGCGATCAGCGGTGTGCCGTTATTATCCGGATTCTTCAGTAAAGATGAGATTTTAATCGCTGCCTGGGAAGGCGGACATCCTGTTCTCTTCTTGCTCGCATTAATCGCAGCGTTCATGACAGCATTCTATATGTTCCGCTTGTTCTTCATGGTCTTCACAGGTGAGGCTCGCGGCAATCAAAAACATGTTCACGAATCACCATCGAACATGACATTCCCGATGATTCTGCTCGGGGTGCTGGCCATTATCGCAGGTTATGTGAACACACCTTGGTTCGGCTCGTTCCTTGGCGACTGGCTCGTCGATGGCAACCCTGCCCTCGGACACGGCCACGTCGAAGGACCTGTCTGGATCATGATCGCGGCAACCGTTGTTTCTTTATTCGGAATCTACCTTGCCTACATGATGTACTACAAACGCTCCATCGCCCGCAACTGGTTAAGCGGCACGGGTGATACATTGCATACGATTTTACTGAACAAATATTACGTCGACGAGTTTTATCAACTGACAGTCGTGGCCGCCACAAAGGCGATTAGCTACTTCTTACGATTCATCGATGTCTTCATCGTCGAAGGACTTGTCAAAGGAGTTGTCGGCATCGTCCAAGGACTTGGTCAAACCGGTTCAAAAATGCAGACCGGCCAGGTTCAAACTTACGGGGCAGTAGCCTTCATCGGACTTGCACTGCTCGCCGTCATCTTTGCGTTAACAGGGGGGTACTTACGATGAATTTACATTCGGTTCTTTCAATCCTAGTATTCTCCCCTTTACTAGGAATCATCGTTTTGGCGTTCATGCCGAAACTGGCAGAAAAGGCAATCAAATTAGTTGGATTCCTTGCGACCCTGCCGGCATTACTTTTGGCCTTGGCAGCCTATCTCCATTTTCAATGGGGCAAGGACCTCGCTGATTTTGCCGTATCAATGGACTGGATTCAGTTCCGCGGCATGAATGTCCAGGAGCCAATCTACTCGGTGTACTATGAGCTCGGTCTCAGCGGCTTTCAACTTTTGCTTGTCGTGCTGACCGCCATCGTCGCAACGTTATCGGCGATTGCCGCTGCTCGTTTTGTAAAAAAAGAATGGAAAGGCTACTTCATGCTGTTCCTTCTTTTAGAAATCGGGATGCTCGGCGTCTTTACCGCTGAAAACTTAATCCTGTTCTTCATCTTTTTCGAGGTGACCCTGATCCCGACGTTCTTCTTAATCGGAAAATGGGGTTATTTTGAAAAAGAAAAAGCGGCTTACAGCTTCTTAATTTATAACGGTCTGGGTTCAGCGGTGCTCCTGATCGTGATAATGATTCTGTTTGCGAAAACAGGCACAACCAACATTGATTTACTAACACAAATGATGGCAGACCCAAGTGCGCCGCTTTCGAGTGACTTGAAACTTGGACTCCTCATCGGCCTATTGATTGCATTCGGCGTTAAATTGCCGATTTTCCCATTGCACAGCTGGATGTTGAAGGTGCACGTTCAAGCGCCGCCATCCGTTGTTATGATCCACTCTGGGATTCTATTAAAAATAGGTGCGTACGGCTTAATCCGTTTTGGAATGGGGATTTTTCCCGAGCAGTTTAAAACTCTTGCGACGCTGATCGCTATCCTTGGAGTGATTAACCTCCTCTACGGGGCATTCCTAGCGTTCATTCAAACAGACTTTAAAATGGTTTTGGCGTATTCATCGATTTCACATATGGGCATCGTGCTGATCGGACTTGCGGCGATGAATCAGGCTGGAGTTCAAGGGGCGATTTTCCAAGTGGTGTCGCACGGATTGATTTCAGCGTTATTGTTCTTCTTGGTGGGCATCATCTACGAGCGGACCGATACGTCGCTCATCGAAAATCTTGGCGGAATGGCGAAGGGGATGCCGATTGCCGCAGGCTTCTTGCTTGCAGGCGGGATGGCGTCGCTTGGACTTCCGGGTATGTCCGGTTTTGTCAGCGAATTTATGGCCTTCCTTGGATTGTTCAAAGAATTGCCGTGGGTTGCCGCTGTCGGAACAGTCGGTATTATCATGACGGCCGCTTACTTGCTGCGCGCAGTCTTAGGCATCACGTACGGGAAGTCACACCGTGAATTTACTGGTGTCCTTGACCTAAAAGGGGTCGAATTCGTGCCAGTCGTTGTTCTTATGGTATTAATTGTGTTAATCGGAGTAATCCCGAGTGTTCTTAGCTCTCCGCTGCAAACTACACTTGAAACGATCATGCTAGGGTTAGGAGGGTGATGAAGGATGGATATTGAGACATTGAAATCATTTAACTGGAGTGTCATGACACCAGAGTTCATCATCCTTGGTGTAACAGTACTCTTGACATTGTTAGATTTATTTTTACCGAAAAAACAAGATCGCAAAATCCTCGGCTGGGTTGGGATTGCCGGTATTTTTGTGGCGATCATTGCTGTCGCCAGCCTGCTTGGCACCGAGGCCACATCGATTTTGGATGATACCTTCACGCTTGATGCGTTTGGGAAGGCGTTTAAAATAATCCTGCTTGCTGGTTCGGCGCTGGTCATGTTCTTAGCGATCAGCTATAAGGCAAAGGATGGTCTCGAAGACTATCGCGGCGAGTTTTATTACTTGTTCTTAACGGCCTTGCTTGGTGCGATGATCATGACATCAAGCGGTGATTTAATCACGTTATTTATCGGGTTGGAATTGTTATCGATTTCTTCCTATATTTTAGCGGGCATCAAGAAGCATAATCTAAAGTCAAACGAATCAGCAATGAAATACGTCATCAATGGAAGTATCGCCACCGCGATCACGCTGTTTGGGATGAGCTATGTATACGGTTTATCCGGGACAACCAATATTTTCGAAATCGCAAACACGTTATCAGCGATTTCGAGTGGTCAGCAGGCATACTTGCTCGGCCTTGCATTCTTGATGATTTTTGTTGGTTTATCGTTTAAACTGGCAGCGGCACCGTTCCATATGTGGGCACCTGACGTGTACCAAGGGGCGCCAACACCGGTTACTGCCTTCTTGAGCGTTATTTCGAAGACGGCTGGTTTTGTCATCGTCATCCGCATCCTGATTGCGGTATTTTACAGTGCCGCACCTACGGGGGCCAGCGGTGAGAGCATCCTGTTCAAAATGCACGATTATCTCGCTGTCATTGCCGCAGTCACGATGATTATCGGTAACGTGGTCGCCTTGAAGCAGACGAATATTAAACGGATGTTCGCGTACTCCAGTATCGCTCATGCCGGGTATATCCTGGTGGCGCTAACGACGATGAGCTCGAACATGATCTATTCGCTTTGGTTCTACCTGCTCGCGTACATGTTAATGAACCTTGGCGCCTTTGCAGTCATCCAAGTGGTGTCTGAGCAGTCAGGCGGAGAGAAGATTGCCGACTTTGCCGGCCTTTACCGCCGCTCACCGGTTCTTGCCGTGTTGATGGGCATTCTGCTCGTTTCCTTGGCAGGCTTCCCGGGCACAGCCGGCTTCATCGGCAAATTAAACATCTTTGTCGGTGCCTTTTACGGCACACCGCACTATGTACTCGCATCAATCATGATTGCCACAACCGTCGTATCCTATTTCTACTATTTCGGCGTCATGACGCAAATGTTCTTCCGCCCGGCAGCCGACGAACGCAAGCTGAACCTACCATTTGGCATCGTCGTCGTCCTGCTCGTTGCGGTCGTAGGATCCGTACTATTTGGCATCATGCCAAACATCGCCCTCGACTTCCTGAACAACTTGAAGTGAGGGTGAGCTAGGGAGCCGAGGGGACGGTTCTCCTGGCTCATTGCGGGCTTTGACTTTGGGTGAATTTGAGGGAAATGATCGCTCGGTTTCAGATTTTGGTCGGCTTCTTTGGGGAAAGAAGCCGTCACGGTCAAATTAAAGGGGTATTATACAAAACAAAAAGACGAGGCGGGGGGAGCCTCGTCTTTTTATGGGCTTTTTTCGTAAAAATGTTGCTTCGAACTCTTAAAATTGTGGAGTTTGATGTAAAATTACACGATTTTAAGCCATCTGAACGAATGATCAACACCCTTTGTAAATTTATCAGCGAATTTCAGAAGTTTATCAGCGAATTTTCCATTTTATCAGCGAATTCGGGCCATTTATCAGCGAATTTTACAATATATCAGCGAATCAACTAAATACGCCCGAAAAGTACCTTTTTTATAGGTTTAGATCCGCAGCTTGGCACTTGTTGCAGAGGATTAGTCCAGTTTATCCTTTACTTTTCCGACGCCTTCTCTCAATTTACCCTTCGCTTTATCCCATTTTCCTTCAGCTTCTGTTGAGCGGTCATCGGTCAATTTGCCCCATTGCTCTTTCGCCTCACCCTTTACTTGATCCATGCTGCCTTTTAGTTTGTCCTTGTTCATGTAACATTCCTCCTTTTCGTTCTATCGATTTTGTTATCGGAATCCTCGTTCTATTATTCTATTTACCCAATTAAAATAGAGCTAAACTTCCTTTTAGAATCCTCCTCTTCTCCTTATAACTTGCTTTCAAGGACAAAACGATGAAGAGGATCATCTCCAAGAATTTTTACATATGTAAAATGAATACAGCCATGCTGTAAGATAAGGATTTGATTGTTCTAACTTGTTATAAATGTTATAATGAACATGACATTGCAAAAAGGATGATAAGAATGAGCAGGCTGTATGAAAAAATTTATCACTATATATTAGATGAAATAAAAAGCGGAAGACTGCAAAGCGGAGAGAAGATTCCCACCGAAAGTGAATTGGCTGACCAATTTAATGTCAGTAGAATTACTTCAAAAAAAGCACTAGATTTACTTTCTCAACAACATATTATTGAGCGTTTTCAAGGAAAGGGATCATTTGTGTCAGGAATACTGCCTCAGCTTCCCGATGTTCAATTAAATGGAACAGATTATGAAGAAGTGGAAGAACACAATGAAACTCTTGTAGGTCTAATCATACCGGAGTTTTCCGATACGTACGGACTTGATTTAGTAAAGGCAATTGAACAGAAATGTGCTGAATACCACTATAGCATGGTGCTAAAACGCTCATATGGGGATGAAGAAAAGGAGAAACAGGCAATCGAGACTCTGTTGAAAATCGGAGTAAAGGGAATTATGATCATTCCCGTACATGGTGTCCACTATAATAATGAACTTCTTCGGTTAGTTCTTGATCAATACCCTATTGTGTTGGTCGACCGATACTTAAAAGGGATTTCTGCCAGTTCCGTTTCAATTGATAATAAACAGGCAGCAAAGGAAATTACAAAGTATTTCTTAAGGGAGGGGCACGAACATATCGCGTTTATCTCTCCCTCTCCTGAAGGGACCTCATCATTGGAAGAGCGATTATATGGATTTCAAGTGGCATTTTCTGAAATGGGAAAACCTTTAAACCCTGACTATATTTTGATGAATATCGAAAGTACAAAGCATAAAGGAATCTTTTCAAACAAAACACGGGAATATAAACAGAGGGATATTGAAAATATAAAGCATTTTATTAACAATAATCCTTCACTATCAGCGATCATTTGCAGTGAATTTGAAATTGCCGTTCTGGTGAATCAAGTTCTAGAGCGGGCAGGAAAAAAAACGCCTGAGGATATTTCTATTATTTGTTTTGATTCCCCACAGGGCTATATTCACCCGCCCTTGTTTACACATATTCAACAGGATCAACGGCTGATGGGGTATAAAGCAGTGGAGCTTTTACATGACCAGTTAATTGGGAATGAACCTACGGATAACTATTATATTGATTATAATTTTATTAAAGGGTGTTCTACTAAATAGGGGAAAAAGCAGGAATCTGATATATTCAGACGTTCCTGCTTTTTTTTGTCGATAAATTTTTATAATTTTCAAAAATAAGATATTGACATATCATATACCGATAGACTACCATAATGTTATAATAATTTGTTTATGATAGATGAATTATAATATTGATATATTGTTATGTTTATTTTGTTAAAGGTGAGTTGTTTATTATAATCATCTACTAAACACAAAAAAAGGGGGAGTAGTTTTGGTAATGAAAAAAAGAAGCTTTGGAAGAGTCGCATTGGCATCTGCATTAATAGGGTCCTTGTTCTTGAGTGCTTGTTCCAATAAAGGGGTATCTGGTGATGCCGATACGGCAAAGAAGGATGGTGTCACTACGATTACTTTCTGGCATGAAAATACGGGGGTGGGAGAAGAGGCCATTAATGATGTGGCCGATGCTTTTAATAAAAAACATAAAGACATCCAAGTGAAAGCGGTTTATACAGCTGCGAATGAATCCCAAAATGAAAAGTTACTTACGGCAGTAGCGGGCGGTAATCCTCCGGATGTATCGTGGTTTGACCGTTTTAAGGTTGGATCGTGGGCGGAGGAAGGTTCCTTAACAGACCTTACTGAATTTGCAGAAAAAGACGGCATTCAAAAGGATCAATATTATCCGTTTGCCTGGGAAGAAGCAACCTATAAAGGTAAATTATATGCCATGCCGGTTGATACGGATGCTAGACTGCTATTTTACAATAAAGATGCTTTTAAAAAGGCTGGCTTAGATCCTGAAAAACCACCAAAAACCATCGCGGAATTAGAAAGTATGGCCGAAAAATTAACGGTCAAAGAGGGAAAGCGCTTTAAACAAATTGGCTTTATTCCATGGTATAACCAAGGGTGGCTTTACTCTTGGGGCTGGTCCTTTGGAGGTAGTTTCTATGATCAAAAAACGAATAAAGTGACGGCAAACGATCCGAAAATCATCGAATCGCTTCAATGGATGACAGATTATGCGAAGAAATATAATGTGGAAGACATTGCCGGATTTACGGATTCAAAAGGTTCAGGAGCGATGGATCCTTTCTTGACAGGGCAGCTTGCCATGCATATTGGCGGGAACTGGAGTATTTCTGGATATTTAAAATTTAAACCGGACTTAAATTATGGAGTAGCCCCTATTCCAACACCGTCGGGAACTGATTTCACATCCTGGTCTGGCGGCATGGCAGTAGTGATTCCAAAAGGCGCCAAACACCCGAAGGAAGCGTGGGAATTTGTTAAATTCTTTGGTAGTGAAGAGGGACAGGAACTCTATAACGGAAAATACAAAACCTTGTCGGTGATTGATTCTGTCAATAAGAAACTAGGTTATATGGATCATCCTATCTTTAGTGAATTTATTAAAATATTGCCTAACTCCCATAATAGACCGGTTATTCCTGAAGGTGAATTATTGTGGAATGAACTGTCTAACGCCGTAGATAATTCTATTCATGGCAACGGAAAACCGAAAGATCTATTAGATGCAGCAACTGAAAAGGTAAACAAGGCTCTTAATAAGTAAGAGAGGGGAGGATGTTCCCCTCTTGTGCTGTAAAAGGATGTGTCCTGATTGAAGATTGAGAGAATGAAAGCAAAACCCATCCATGAAATCAAAACGACGAAGAAAAAAGCACATGTGTCTAGTGGAATAACAGGGGTATTATTTGCTTCCCCGTGGCTGATTGGGTTGTTCTTATTTTATTTAATTCCGCTGATTGTTTCTATTTATTTTAGTTTTACTTCCTATAGTATTTTGCAGCCGGGTGAATTTATTGGTCTGGAAAACTATCAGGAGTTGCTATCAGATGATTTATTTTTTAAATCGATTTCCAACACGATTTATTTTGCTGTTTTTTATGTACCTTTAAGTATTATGTTTGGTGTCGGTTTAGCGATGTTGTTAAATATGAAAATAAAAGGGATGACGATTTACCGCACCTTATTCTTTTTACCTACGCTGGTTCCCCATGTTGCCATAGCCGTGCTTTGGATGTGGCTCCTCAATCCGGGGTTCGGTCTCATCAATGGATTTCTAGATATGATTGGCATTAGCGGACCATCTTGGTTGGGCAGTGAAAAATGGTCTAAGCCTTCCCTCATTTTTATGTCTCTATGGGGAATCGGACAGTCAGTGGTTATTTATCTTGCCGGATTGGGCGATATCTCAAGCGACTATTATGAAGCAGCCGAAATTGATGGCGCTAATTGGTTTCAGCGAACGTTTCATATTACAATCCCACTGCTGACGCCGGTCATTTTTTATAATCTCGTTATGGGTGTCATTGGGGCCTTTCAACAATTTACGCTGCCGTATACCTTGACACAAGGTCAAGGGAAGCCAGCCAACTCGTTAACTTTTTATGTCATGTATCTGTATGATAATGGTTTTAAATATTTCAGAATGGGCTACGCCTCTGCTATGGCCTGGATTCTGTTTGTTGTCATTATGATTTTAACGGTACTTATTTTTTGGTCATCAAAACGTTGGGTACATTATCAAGGAAAGTAAGGAGGGGAACAAATGAATCCGTTTATGATGAAAGGATGGAAACATTCATTAGGGCATCTCGTTTTAATTCTGGCCTCAGCATTTTTTATCATTCCGTTTATTTGGATGGTGTCCACGTCCTTAAAACCAATTGAGCAGGTCTTTACATTTCCGCCTGAATGGATTCCGAAACCCTTTGAATGGGAGAATTATCTGAAAGCGATTGACTATATTCCGTTTTGGAAGTATTTAATCAATACGACGGTGATCACCGTCCTTAGTACATTAGGGGTAGTCCTTTCCTGCCCGCTGGTGGCATACAGCTTCGCAAAGCTAAAATGGCGAGGAAGAAATGTTTTATTTGCGGCGACATTAGCGGTCATGATGATACCGGGACAAGTGACCATGATTCCCTTGTTTCTGATATTCAATAAATTAGGCATGGTTGGGACCTCGTTACCACTGATCATCCCGCAATTTTTTGGTGTACCTTTTTATATCTTTTTGCTGCGGCAATTTTTCCTGGGTCTCCCAGATTCCTTGCGGGAAGCAGCAAAAATGGATGGGGCAAGCGAGTGGCGAATCTATTGGCAAATCATGCTCCCGCTAGCGAAGCCGGCCGTTCTGGCTGTTGGATTATTTCAATTAATGGCAAGCTGGACTGATTTTCTAGGTCCGTTACTCTATTTGACAAATGAAGATTCATACACCTTGTCATTGGCCTTGCAGCAATTTCAAAGTAAGCAGGGATCAGAATGGAGCTTAATGATGGCCGTGTCAACAATTATGACCGTACCGATTATTATTCTGTTTTTCTTCTTACAAAAGACTTTTATTAAAGGAATTACCTTTAGTGGGATAAAAGGCTAAGGGCAGGAATGAAACTTTTGAAAATCAAGGAGGATCTACATTGTTTTGGACAGAACAGAAATTAGCTGCACGTATAAAGGAACTTGATTCATACCGCTATAGAGGAAAAATCAACATCCCTTCGTTTCGGTTTCAACTTGATTCAGAAGGAACAGTCGGTGCTTATCCGCCGCAAAACGGAAAGGGAACAACCATAAGGCTAGGGGAAACATGGGCAGGTCGTGATCTCTATGCATGGTTGATGACAGAAGTGGCGATTCCGAAAGAATGGAGTGGAGAAACCGTTGTTGGCCTTTTTGACTTTGGGATAACGGATGGGGGCCATAATTCCGGATTTGAATCGTTATTATTTGTGAATGGACAGCCTTACCAAGGGGTGGACGCAAATCATAAGGAAGTGTTTTTTCCTGAAGAGTTGGCGGGAACAACGGTGCAGCTCACGTTTCGTTTATGGTCTGGACTTGAAGGAGGTGGTGTTCCGAAAGAACAAATCCATATCTTAAAACAAGCTGAGATCGCCTCTCTGGATCTCACGGCGGATGATTTGTATTTTACAAGTAAAGCAGTGCTTCAGGCAGTGGATGTAATGGATGATAATCGTCCAGAGCGTGAAGAGCTTCTTATTGAAGTTAACAAAGCTTTTAATCTATTGGATTGGACAAATCCAGGCAGTATGGAATTCTATGATTCCCTTCATCATGCGCAGCACCAATTAAAACGAGGAATGGAAAAGATGGAAAAACACCATCCTGTTACCATTCACGCGGTCGGCCACACCCACATTGATGTGGCTTGGTTATGGAGGTTAAAGCATACAAGAGAAAAGGCGGCAAGATCATTCTCCACGGTACTTCGCTTAATGGAAAGATATCCTGATTATTATTTTCAACAAGCTCAGCCGCAGCTCTATGAATATATCAAACAAGATTATCCCATTATTTACGAAAACATCTCTAAGAGAATAGAAGAAGGGAAATGGGAACCGGATGGTGGAATGTGGGTGGAGCCTGATTGTAATCTGCCTTCAGGGGAGTCGTTTGTGAGGCAGTTACTGCAAGGCACGCGCTTTTTCCGGAAAGAATTTGGGGTTGAATGCCAATATTTATGGCTGCCGGATGTATTTGGCTATAGCTGGACACTGCCTCAAATTCTGCAGAAATCAGGGATTAAAACGTTTGCCACCACGAAGATTAGCTGGAATCAATATAACCGCATGCCCCACGACGTGTTTAGATGGAGAGGGATTGATGGAACGGAGATTTTAACCTATTTTATCACGACCCCATACCCTGGACGAAAAGGTTTCGGCGCGGATTACAATTCGCTGATGACTGCTGAAACAACAGTAGGAGCGTGGGAGGTTTTTAAAGATAAAGGAATCACGAAGGACATCCTCGTCACCTATGGCTATGGAGATGGAGGGGGCGGAGTAAACCGCGAAATGCTTGAAATGCGAAGAAGATTGAATGAAGTACCAGGCATTCCAAAAGTGATAACAGGCAAGGTCGGCGACTATTTTGATCACCTTCATCATCAAGTGGAACACACGGATCACTATGTGCATACATGGGACGGAGAACTTTATCTAGAATACCATCGAGGTACCTATACAAGCCAAGCGAATAATAAAAAATCGAACCGGAAGCTGGAGTTTCTTTTACAAGAGACCGAGTTTTTATCTGTCATTGGAAGTGTAGTTCAAAATAACTGGACGTTGTATCCTTCAGAGAAATTATCCGAGGCATGGAAGATTCTTCTGCGTAACCAGTTTCATGATATTATTCCAGGATCATCTATTCATGAGGTATATGAAGATAGCTGTGAGGAATATAACCAGGCGAAGGAACTTGTCGCCTATTCACAGGATCAAGTTGTGCAGGAAGTAACAAATGGAAAGGCTTCCGGGACATTTACCGTGATAAACGGGGCCTCGTGGGAGCGGAATGACTTGGTTAAAATTCCTGTTGCCCCGGATTGCGAAAATGGGGTATGGCGTGGATCAAAGGGCGAAATATTGCTGGCCGAAAAGTCAGGTGATACCTGGCTAGTACAAACGAAGGTTCCGGGAACAGGGTTTACTTCCATTAACTTTGTGCCTAAGGCAGGGGATCGTGTACAAGATTCTGTATTCCGTATAGAAAACAATCAAATGATCACCCCTTATTATGAAATCGAGTGGAATGATTGCGGCCAATTATCCAGAATATATGACATTGAGGCAAAACGAGAGATTTTAAAAGGTAATATGTGCGGAAATGTCCTGCAGATATTTGAGGATAAGCCATTAAGATGGGATGCATGGGATATCGATATTTTTTATCAGGAAAAAATGAAAGAGATTTCTAGGTTGAAACATTTAGAGGTTTCTGAAATTAATTCCATTCGCGCGGTGATCCATTTTACTTGGGAATATAATCAATCCATAATCAATCAAGATATGATTGTTTATGCACACAGCAGGAGGATAGATTTTGAAACGAAGGTAGATTGGCATGAAAAACATCAATTACTGAAGGTGGCCTTTCCGGTTGAAATTCGTTCCAATGAGGCTACCTATGATATTCAGTTTGGGAATGTCAAAAGACCCACGCATTGGAATACGAGCTGGGACTATGCCAGATTTGAAACGGTTGGACACCAATGGGCGGATTTATCCGAACAAGGATATGGCATCAGTTTATTAAATGATTGTAAATACGGATACGATATCAAGGATTCAACGATCAGATTGTCCTTATTAAGAGCCTCCACCTACCCTGATCACTCTCAAGATCAAGGGGAACATACATTTACGTATTCACTGCTTCCGCATCAGGGGGATTGGATAGAAGGATCCACCGTTCAAGAAGCTTGGGATTTAAATCAGCCGCTGTCTTTCTTCCAAGGAAAAATCACGGATGAAGGTCTAAGTTTGTTCAAGATATCAGCAGATCATGTCATGGTGGATGCTATAAAAAAAGCTGAGGATTGTAAGCAAGTTATCCTGAGGTTACATGAATTCACGGGTCAACGTGGGGTAGTAGAAATAGATAGTCATGTTCACATTTCCTCATGGCAGGAAACAGACTTAATGGAAAGACCGATTGGGTTAGTAGAAGAGGCAGGAAAAATATCATTCCAGATAAAACCTTACGAAATTAAAACATTTCTTGTGGATTTGAAGAGGAAGTAATGGAGTTGAGTGTAAAAAAGAATGGGAAGACAACATTCATGAGAAGTGAACACTTTCGATTGAATTTTTGCTTAAAAAAATGAAGGAGGAAATGGGAATGAAAAAAGTGGTTACTAGTTTAGTTTGTACTGGGTTCTTATTAAGCGGGCTAGGTGGTTATGATAGTGTTAATGCAAGTGAAGTTGCCTATGAAACTCATAATCTTACCAAAACTACTACAAAATATGAGAAGCGGGGTTACCTGCTGGATGTAATCAATGGAACAGACGATCCAGTGCTGGATCCAATTATTGATGAATTTGTCAACCTATATTTTAAGGCTTACCCAAAATTAACCAAAAAATATGCACTCAATCCTAAAGAACACCTGAAAAATGTAACGTTAGAGTTTGACCCCTCTTATACTGGAGTTGCCTATGCTGATAATGGGAAGATTGTCGTAAGTCCCAATTGGATTCTAACACACCCTGATGATGTTGCACTTTTTACACACGAATTAACACATATTGCCCAAGCCTATCCAAGATATGATGATGAGACATGGTGGGTTACAGAGGGAATTGCTGATTATACGCGATATGTATACGGACCTCATAACGGAAGCTGGAGATTGCCAGAGGAAGTAAAAGGAACCGATAACTATAATAGCGGATACCGGGTCACGGCGCGTTTCTTTTTATGGCTTAATCAGCAAAAGAACCACTCCACAGTAGATATTATTAATCGGGAAATGCAGCATAATACGTTCGATCTTGATGTGTTTAAGAAAATAACCGGCAAAACAATAGATGAACTTTGGGCCGAATACCGTGCAAATCCTGATGTAAGAACACATTATTAATAGGAAGAACAAATGCCATCCAGAGAATGGATGGCATTTGTTCTATTCTATTAAGGCTGATCGACTTCATCCTTCTTTTCACCATCACTGACGCCGTTATCCTGATCGACGCCATCACCGATTCCTTCCTTTTTCAATTTTTCCTCAACATTATTCTTGGCATCTTCAATATTATCCTTAGCTTCCTTAAAGGTGTCGTTCGCTTCCTTCTTTGTATCAGTATCAACCGCATCTTTTTGCTCGCCATCATTGACACCATTATCCTGGTCGACCCCATCGCCGCAGCCGGCCAAACCGCCAAATGTTAGAATCGCCGCCAATCCGCCTGTTAAAAGTGTTTTCTTAGTCATCCTTGTCTCCTCCTTTTGTGATTCGAACTGATGATTGTATTCCCAGTGAACAAGGCAATGAAACATTATTCTGAAAATGTTTGAAACCATCCGGGCGGGGTACTACATTAACCAAATTACCGAAAAGGAGAGATGTTACATGACCGTAAAAAATATGATGGCCGGGTGGTACATATATACCGACCGAATTCCCCACGTGCTATTAGCGTTTCTCATCTTATTAATTGGATGGCTGGCGGCAAAAGCAATAGGCAAGGCAGTCGAAAAGGCTTTAACGAAAACAAACCTCGATAACAAGCTGTTTTCTAATTTTGGAAAAAGAAAATACGCTTCAGAAGTGATTATCGGAAAAATGGTTTACTATCTGTTATTGGTTGTCGTCTGGATTATTTTTTTCAATATGCTTCACCTCAGCCTAATTGCCGAACCACTGGTAATAATGGTGTCGACATTGACCGCAGCGATTCCTAATCTCTTAAAAGCAGCTCTCATTCTACTATTTGCTTGGGTCGCTGCCTATCTCGTCCGGATGCTCTTAAACAAAGTTCATGTAGAGCGCCTGCTTGTAAAATGGAACATGACCAATAGTGAAGCAGATGCTGCAGGCAAGGTGAACAGCATTGCTCAAGCGGCTTTCTATCTTGTGCTCCTGTTATTTTTACCAGCGGTATTGGGGGCGTTGCAGCTCGAAGGAATCTCAGAGCCATTCACACATGTGGTATCTACCATGCTAAGCCTGATTCCGAAGTTGTTTGCCGCCGCGCTGATTGTGTTCATCGGCTGGCTGATTGCGAAAATCGTCCGTGATATTTTAACAAACTTTTTAAAAAGCATCGGGACGGATCGGTTTGGAGAACGATTTGGCTTGATGAAAACTGCCGATGGAACAAGCCTGTCAATGATCATCGGAAATATTGCGTTTATTCTCATTTTAATTCCAACCATCATAACTGCCTTGGAAAAATTAGATTTAAAAGGCATTTCGGAGCCGGCGATTGCGATGCTCCATCAAATCGTAACCTTAATTCCAAACATCGTCGCTGCCGTCCTGCTGATTTTACTGGGAATCTGGCTTGGAAAATGGGTTGAAAAAGTCGTCGCACAAATGCTTTGGCGTTTACGATTCGATAACGTTTTTCACCACATGGGAATCGGCTCATTAACGCCGGAACAATCAAAGTACACGTTGTCGCAGCTAGTAGGCTTGCTGGCGAAAATCGTCGTGGTGTTGCTATTTACGGCGGAAGCCTTACAAATTGTACATTTAGACTTCTTAGTTACATTGGCAACAGGGGTTATTGCATATCTGCCAATGCTGTTAGCGGCACTAGTCATCTTAGGGATCGGCTTATATTTAGGCCATTTAGTTGAACGGGTGCTACAAAACATCCTCAAACAGCGCTACTCCCGTACCCTTGCAGAGATCGCAAAATATGCAATTTTTGCGATAACGCTTTTCATGGCATTGGACCAACTGGGTGTAGCCCATTCCATCGTAAATGCTGCCTTTATTCTCGTCCTAGGCGGGTTGGCGCTGGCATTTGGCCTGGCATTCGGCCTCGGCGGTAAAGAGTTCGCCGCCAAATATTTAGGGAAGCTGGACGATAAATTGGATGAGGAGAAATTGTAAACTGCTGCCTGCCACAGTCCGAGATCCATTGGATGATGGAAATGAATAAACAAGACAATCCGAAATCCCCATCGATTTCGGATTGTTATTTTTAGAAGGGAGGTTGTTTGATGCTTCTGATCAATGTATTTACGATTGCACTGCTGATTATATTAACGGGTTTCTTTGTCGCGATCGAATTTGCCATCGTCAAGGTACGGACATCCCGGATTGACCAATTGATTGCGGAAGGGAAGAAGAACGCCCTCGCGGCGAAAAGGGTCGTTACCCACCTTGATGAATACTTATCAGCCTGCCAACTTGGAATCACGGTGACGGCATTGGGACTTGGCTGGCTGGGGGAGCCTACGGTTGAGAGACTGTTCCACCCATTGCTGGCGGCTTTGAAATTGAATGAAGCTGTGACCGGTTTTTTTTCCTTTGTTCTTGCCTTTGCCGTCGTCACGTTTATCCACGTGGTCGCAGGGGAATTGGCGCCTAAAACAGTGGCCATCCAAAAAGCAGAGGTGATTACACTGCTGTTCGCCAAACCAATCATCTTTTTTTACAAAATCATGTATCCATTTATTTGGGCATTAAACAGTTCTGCCCGTTTGCTCACTGGCCTGTTTGGTTTAAAGCCGGCGTCCGAACATGAATTAGCGCATTCGGAAGAGGAATTACGGATTCTCCTGTCAGAAAGCCTCCAAAGCGGCGAAATTAATCAGAATGAATGGAAATATGTCAATAATATTTTTGAATTTGACGAGCGTGTAGCAAAAGAGGTCATGGTGCCGCGGACGGAAATGGTCTGCATCAAGGTTGACGATACCCTTGCTGAGGTGGTTCAAACGATGAGGGCGGAAAAATTTACCCGTTATCCGGTTATGGAGGGGGATAAAGATCATATTATTGGCGTAATGAACGTGAAAATGTTTATAACGGCTAAAATCATGAATCAAGGCCTTTATCAAAATTGGAAAATAAAATCCTATATTCAGCCTGTGATTCGCGTCATCGAAACGATCCCGATCCATGACTTATTGATCAGGATGCAAATGGAACGCACCCATATGGCGATTCTGCTGGATGAATATGGCGGGACCTCCGGTTTGGTGACGGTCGAAGATATCATCGAAGAGATTGTCGGCGAGGTGCGGGACGAATTTGATGCAGATGAAGTTCCTGATATTCGCAAGGTTTCCGGTGGGGCGATGGCGGCGGGAAAGCACTATATTGTTGATGCTAAAGTGGCAATTTCTGAAGTAAATCAGTTGATCGGTACCCACCTTACCGCTTTAGATGTCGATACGATTGGCGGCTGGTTCCTGACCCAAAACACTGCGGCCGAATTGGGTGCGGTAGTGGATGCGGAAGGATATTCGTTTCAAGTTCACGAAGCGGATGGCTATCACATTATGTATTTGGAGATTAAAAAGAATTGAAACAAGGAATCAAAGAGCCGGAATGGGATAGAGAAATCGATATAACAAAAGTTGACCTTACTCAGGTAGATGCGGTGGTTGCCGACAATAGCTATTCAAAAAGAGCTTGATGTACTGATTACTGTTTGTCAAGAAAGTTAACGCATTTTATTAAGATAAAAAAATACAAGTTATTCCACAATCGGGCGCAATCCTAGAATAAGAATTGTGCTCTTTTTTCGGTAAAGTGCCAGTTGGTGTAGATATTTACCAACGTATTGGAGCAATCGCATAATCATCATTGGATGTGCAAAGAATAGTCGTAAAACCATACCAAGGGGAACCAGTTGATGAAATTTATGGGGAATGGGAAAAAGAAATTTGATTTTCAAACTATACAAATGAATGAGTCGTTGCATGCATTACCTGAAATCCCTTTAGATCCGGAGTTAAATAAAAATATCGACATATTAAAATCAGCTTATAAAGATTGCTCTGATGTGGTATTTCGTGAATTTCGTATCGGCAGCAGTGTCAATGCCGCTCTTGTTTACATTGATGGTCTTTCGAATACGGAAGAAGTCGACCAGCATGTGCTAATGCCGCTTATCCGGAAGAAAGACCTTGATTGTGATGCGGTATTTGAGAGCACGAAAGAGGAAATATCCATTTCGGATCTTAAGGAAATTTATTCTATTCCTGATGTCTTTAAACATATTTCCATTGGTAACCCGATTATTCTGATTGAAAAACAAACAAAGGGAATTTCGATTGGGCTGCCCAAGTGGGAAAAGCGCAGTATTATGGAACCAGAGGCGGAATCAGTCATTCGCGGTCCTAGAGAGGGTTTTATTGAAACATTAAGAGTAAATACCTCCCTTTTACGCAGGAAAATTCGTCATCCATTATTAAAAATGAAACAAATGACTATTGGCCGTTATACAGAAACACAAGTCATCGTTGCATATATTGAAGGAATTGCTGACAGCACTCTAGTTAATGAAGTGACCAGCAGGCTAAAGCGCATCAAGATTGATGGTATTTTAGAAAGCGGATATATTGAAGAAATGATCATTGATTACCCGTTTTCTCCATTCGCACAGGTTTTACAAACGGAACGTCCGGATGTAGCTGCAGCCTGTCTGTTGGAAGGGCGTGTTGTGATCTTGATTGACGGCACCCCTATCACGCTCATTGCGCCATGTACGTTTGCCACTCTCTTACAGGCACCAGAAGATTATTATAATCAGTTTTACATCAGTATCTTTATCCGTTGGCTGCGCTATGTATTCTTTTTCATTGCCTTGCTTGGACCATCAGCGTATGTGGCGATCTTAACGTTTCATCAAGAAATGCTACCAACCTCGCTGCTCTTAACAATCGCTGAAAACCGTGAACAAATTCCTTTTCCAGCATTGGTTGAAGCGTTTATCATGGAAATCACGTTTGAGGCCTTGCGGGAAGCAGGTGTGAGATTGCCAAAACAAGTGGGTGCTGCTGTTAGCATTGTCGGGGCCCTGGTCATTGGACAAGCCGCAACTGCGGCAGGATTGGTTTCATCACCGATGGTCATGGTGGTCGCAATTACGGGAGTCGCCTCGTTTTTAATGCCAAGATATGCGACCGGCATATCGATTCGAATCCTGCGCTTTCCGATCATGATTTTAGCGGGAATATTAGGATTATTAGGCGTTATGGTCGGAATTACCGCTATTGTCGCACATTTGTGTACCCTAAAATCCTTTGGTGTACCCTATTTCAATTCGACGGCACCGCTCAAGCTTCACAATTTGAAGGATGTCTTGATTCGAGCCCCTTGGTGGGCAATGGATACGCGTCCTGACTTTTTTTCACAAGATTCGAGTTTATTAAGTCGTCAGTCCAGTAACCAAAAGCCTGGTCCAAGTAAAGGTGGCGACGGAAGTTGAGTTGTATGAGTGGATCTGTTAAGAAAACCTTTACTTTCATCTTTCTATTATGCTTGACTTCGTTTTTCCTTACAGGATGTTGGGACCGAGCCGAAGTGAATGATTTAGCGCTCATTTTGGCAGCCGGTATTGATAAGGGTAAAAAAAATAATATCGAACTCTCAGCTCAAATATATATCCCGGGCGCCTCCCAAGGAGGACAACAATCTGGGATGTCTAGCGGAAGCAGCAGTGGCCAGTCATTTGTCAGGTCAGCTGAAGGGGAAACCATTGCGGATGCGATGGCACGACTCCAGGAAGAACTCACGCGGGAAATTTTCTGGGGGCAAAACGAGGTGCTTATTATTGGCGAAAAGTTAGCAGAGGAAGGGATAAGTGACCAAATTGATTTTTGGATGCGGCACTCGGAACCTCGTATACGTGCCGACGTGTTTGTGTCGAAAGGAAGGTCCAAGACTGCTTTGAAGGCAATGCCGGAATTGGAAAGAAATACCTCCAAACAACTTCGCAAAATGGTCAAAACACATATAGGTGTGAAAGTAACGGTGAAGGATTTGTCGCAGATGCTATCAGGTGAATCTAATGCCGCTATACTCCCTTGGGTCGAAAACCTGGACCCATCCCAGATGGATTCAAAAAAGGCCATTCCCATCATTAGTGGGTCCGCTATTTTCAAAGAAGGAAAAATGGTAGGAAGATTAGATGATAAAGAAACACGGGGGATTCTTTGGCCAAGAAATGAGATTCATTCAGGTGTGATTACGATTTCTTTTAAAAACGAAAAAGGCTACATCTCCTTCAATCTATTAAGAAGCAATAATGAATTGATACCTTCCATAAAGAATGGCAAATGGAGCATGCGCATGAAAACAAACGTAGATCTGGAAGTCATTCAAAATACGACAACACTCAATTTATTCGATCCCAAGGTCATAAAAAAGGCCGAGCAGAAAGTTGCTTTTGAAATTGAACAAAGAGAACGGTTAGCTTTTTCAATCGTACAGAAAAAATTAAAGGCGGATACTTTCGGATTTGCAGATGAATTCCAGAGGAAATATCCGCAAATTTGGAAACGACAAAAAGAGGATTGGAATGAAATTTTCCCAAAAGTGTCCATTTCGTTTAAAACGAAGGTAAATCTCGAACGAACCGGTTTGGCCACTGAAAAACGTAAAAGAGGTGTTGAACAATGAAGATTGGAGGAATAGCAGGGATCACGATTATTCTAGTGTTGATCTTCTTCTCCGAATGGCCTAGGGTGAAGAAAAATAAGGGGAAAATGAAATGGACCTTTATTTCGTTGATGGTAGTTAATTGGGTTCTCGCTGTTTTACTTGTTATGTTTCCAGAAATGCCCGGACCTGGCCAATTAATTGATTTCATCTATAAGTCATTTGAACCGTTTTGGTAAATAGACTCCTGTTAGTAAAGGAATGAACCATCATGATTGAAAAAGGCAGAATCTCGTACTTGCAGTTAGCACTCATTATGTATGCGACCGTCGTGGCAACGGCCATTCTTTACATTCCATATGTCACAGCACAGCATGCAAAGCGCGATTTGTGGCTGTCTCCGATATGGGGTGCTTTGAGCGGCTTTCTTATCGTTATAATCATTGTGAAGCTCTCTAGGCTTTTTCCGGGGAAAACGCTAATCGAATATGGTGAACTTATTCTAGGCAGGACCATGGGCAAAATCATTGCGTTTATTTACTTGTTTTTTCTATTACATGATACGGCGATCGCCTTTAGGGAATACGGTGAGTTCATTGAAAGTGCTTTTTTGCATAAAACACCTATACTTTTTGTTACCGGAAGTATTGCCCTTTCTTGCGCGATTGCTGTTCATGGGGGGATTGAAACGATTGGACGATGTGCTATGATTTTTTTGCCGATTGTTTTGGCCCTTTACATCCTGATTTATGTTTTTCTCATTCCTGACTTGAATGTAAAAAATATTTTCCCCATCATGCAAGATGGGGTGATGCCCTCCATTAAAGGTTCCCTTGCACCACACGCCTGGTTGAGTCAATTTTCATTGATGTCGTTCCTCATACCTTTATTAAGGAAACAACAAAAGGTCATGAAATGGGGAATGTTTTCGGTCATTGCCAGTGTCTTAACCATGGTATTTATAAATCTTGGAAATCTTTTTTTATTTGGTGGAATTATTTCCAACATCCATTTCCCTGTATTTGAGGCGGCAAGGTTTATAAGTATCGGATCCTTTTTTGAACATATTGAGTCAATCGTCATCGCCGTTTGGGTTCTTGGTGGTTTCGTACAGCTTTCTGTCTTTTTTTATATGCTTGTGCTTGGTACTTCACAATGGCTGACACTGCCCAGTTATAAACCGTTTGTCTTACCAATTGGTTTTTTAATTATTCTATTTTCGGTCTGGTCCATCCCCTCGTTTGCGGACATGATTCGAGGAATGGGTACAACTGTGCCCTTTTATTTCTTAACGGTTCAGCTGCTCATTCCAATTTTACTCCTTTGTATTGCGCTAATAAGGAGAAAATGGGCAAATGAACACCTTAAAAAGCGATGACATCGCTCGCCATCGCTTTTGGTTCGTGTGCATTAAAATAATGGGTCCAACTACGGTATTTTCTCCGCTGCTGGCTGCAGCTTTTTTTGTTTTTTCTCCATTAGCTGAATATCATGCACAAACGTTGTGGAAATGACTTTTTCTACACCAAACAACAAGATCTGATCGCCTTCCTGGATGGAGGTGTCATAGATTTGTTTCACAATCCGCACTTCACCGCGCTGGATAAACAAAGCGACAAATTCCAGGTCGTCGTGATCCCCAGCAGCCTCATTTAACGTACGATTAGCAAGCTGTGAATCTTGATAAATACGCAAATCGACTAATGTATCTTCTATATTTTTCAAAAAAACATCCCTTATTGGCATGTCAGCAAGCTCGATCTTTTGCGTCACTTTTCCTGTAAAAACACGCTCTAGCAGCCGCTGTAAGCCCTCTAGCTTCAAAATGCCCAAAATAATGACAATGATGGCTGCCACCAGCAAAATTTCCTTCGTCCGCAGACCGCTTGAGAGGAACTCACTAATAGAGGAGATGATCACGGCGAGGGAAAAGGCACCAAACAGAATGAGGAAGCTGGCCAGCCGCCGGCGAACCGGGTGGCCTAAAATCAGCTCGGATTCTCCGGTCGTAAAGCCAACTCCGGTCATCATCGAAATGACCTGAAACCGGGAAACTTCCACTTTAAGCCCCGTTAAGCGAAATAAGATGACAAAGATTTCAATAACAGCCCAAATGATGACCGAGTAGATGAACAAAAATAGCAGCATTTTTTCACCTCTTCACAAAAATAGTTGGGGCATGATCGCCCCAACCATTACTGCATTTTCTCATTATAAAATTGAACGGAATACCCTGCGCCTTCGCTGACCATGTTGTTGTCTTCTAAATCGTGCGGGTGGGGATGGCCGCCTTTTTCAATCGGGAGTTCCTCGCTTTTTTCAAAAACAGTCGGTTTCACTTTCCGTTTCAAGTCTCTTAAAAAACTTTCCGCCTTGATGCGATTCGGTTTATTGGATAACCACAATGCTGCCGATGCGCCAACTCCTACAGCCAACAGGGTATTCATACTTAAAACTCTCATCACAATCCCTCCTTAACACCATAAGTACCCTCTAAATAGAATTATGAAACGTTTCATTTCAATTTTTTTGGGGGAAGTAGCTAGTAAACAATAGGGAGAGATTGCTATGGAAAAATTAATCGGTTCGAACAAGTGGAAATGGGTGGAGCTGCACCCAAATGAAATTGACCGCGTGAAACAAGCAGTCGAGCGGGAGGACGATACAAATGCCTGGGTGGAGCAGGTTTGGGAGAATAAAAACAATTGCCTGCGGGTGGATTGCTTGGAGAATGGGGAAAAGGTCGTAAAAGGCTCGATAATTTATAAACAAAATTTCTCAAAGGAAAAGGATAATAAGATCTTTCACTTTTATTTGACAACTGACAAATTGATTACCATAAACCTTGAATTGCAAACGGAGCCGCAAGTGCTTTTTCGGCAATTACAACAGACGAGAAATGCCGTGGGTGGCTTTTTATTTTTCCTCGGTGAGCTGATGAATGAGATGTTAGTGGAGATTGATCAGTTTGAGGAGGCGCTGAAAACCTTGATTTGGAGTGTGCGGAAGCGCAATGAAACACAGATTCTGGAGCTTGTTTATACACGAAGGCATGAACTTTTGGTTTGTAAAAATCTCCTGATTCCCATCAATGAAGTCAAGATGGCGATTGAGGAAGTCAATCTGCATAAGAGCAGCAGCGAAGACATTTTTTTCTGTACTTGCAAGCGGATTGAACGGGCGATGGTGCTGTTGAATGAGTATGAGCATGAGCTCGATTCGATGATTAATTTAGAGGAAGTCATCTCCTCTCATCGAGGAAACGAGATCATGAAAACCTTGACGGTGATGACGACGATTTTTACCCCGGTTATGGCCTTTGGGGCGTTATGGGGGATGAATTTCAAGCATATGCCGGAGATTGAGTGGCGGTTCGGCTATATTTTTTCCATTCTACTTATCATTATTTCTACGGTGCTTTTATATGGCTATTTAAAAATTAAAGGCTGGACAGGCGACCTTTTAAAGGGGAAAAAGAAAGGTTCATTTTTCGAATAGAGGTTTTAGACTCCTGATTTGGTGGTACAACACTATCAAGGTTACAAACTAGTTAACCTGACTTAAGAATCCAGCTTGAATCGGAAGAGGGTGGTGTAAATATGTGGTTGCAGGTTCGGTAAACCCGTCGGGATGAAAGACAGCAATCTTGAAAAATAAAAAGGAGGAAAAGGACATGGCTAAAAATGTTGCGGATCAGAAGGATATGGAAGAACAGTTAAAAAAGGAAGCACCATTTTCTAAGAAGAACGAACACCAAGGTGATGGAGATCAGCAACAGGATGGACACAGATACGGTGACAATATTTCTGAGCAGGGTGATGATGCCCTTCAGGAAAAATACAGGGATGGCACTTCCATGCAAGGTGATATAGAGCTTCAACAACAGGAAGAGGGCGCGGCGATAAATCATGATGATGAGCTGCAACAAAAGTATGGACATCGAGACGAAGCTTCCCCTTCGATGAAGGACAATCGAGAATTTCAACAAAGAGGGGACATGAATCGTAATAAAGACCAGCATGACGAGGAACACGAGTCACGCGATAATCAGCGGCAAATGAGGTAACAAAGTAGCTTGGATAAAAAAAACAAACAACAACGCCCAGAGGACTATTAGCTCTCTGGGCGTTGGTTGTTTTTTTAATGTGGGAGGTTGAACTGCCATATTTTACTGTTTGTTTTGTGAACTGAGCTATCATTTTGTGATAATTAAGTCTTTCTTCCATAAATCTAATAGTTTTTTTACAATCTTCGTATGTCATTCCCATTGATATCCTCAACTCCTGCAACCCTTTAACGAGTGAACATTCTACTTCTTATTGTCCTTCCAAGACTGGTTGAATGCCATATGCTCTATTCGGTGTTTTCCGCAATTCTCTTTAGTTCTGTTGCTCGAGAAATGATAAATTGCCTCATATATTTTTCCAAAAACAATTTGTCAGCCATCACACCAAGCAGGCCCAAAGGGGACTTATATTCAAATGTATCTATCATTTTGGTTCCGCCTGCTTCTGCTGCAAATTGATGTGTATGGGTGAAGGAATGGAAGGCTCCTTTTATCATAATATCTACAAATTCATTTGGCATTTCCATATGAGTCACTTTTGCTGTCAATCTTTGTTTAATGCCAAAATGAATGGCTTCCCAAGTAACCGTATCCCCTTCTTCCAATAACCCTTTCAGAACCCCATCGACAGCTTTTTCTTTTGTCTTAGCAGTAGTTTTAGTATGTATATCAACGTTTCTGGCAAGGTCAAAGCAAACATTTAGAGGAGCTTGTATAAATAGTTCGTGTTTAATAATGGGCATATACAAATCACTTCACTACTATTAGGATACAATACAAATTCGCTACTATATAATAAAATCCTTCTCTGATATGTGCACAAAAAAAGACGCCACCATTAGGAGCGTCTTTATCATATTGGAACAAATGTTCGTTTTGTAGGACAATTAAAATAAACGGGTCTATACTCGACCTTCATAATATTAGTATAAACTATTCGTAATTATAAGTCTATAATTTTCCAAGAAAATGCATTATATTTTGTATACCCGGCCGGGGAACAAGCGTAGTGAAAAAGGGGAAATTTTATGCAAATACGTTTATGGGATAGCAATTTGAAAGTGCGGTTAATTGGCGAAGGTCTTTTTAACATGCTGTTTTGGATGTACTTTCCGTTTATCACGGTTTATTTTAGTGGGGCGTTGGGCAATCGAATTGCCGGTATCTTGATGACAATCCCGCCGATTTTCAGCATGATTGGCAGTCTGCTCGGAGGGGCGTTAACGGACAAGTTAGGCCGGCGGCCCGTGATGTTAATGGGTGCTTCGCTCCAGACGTTGATGTTTGTGATGTTTGCCGTGTCGCCGTCCCCGTGGATGGATTACGCCGCATTTATCGGTATTGGGCTGGGTGGCGCCATCTACCGGCCGGCAAGCTCCGCAATGGTGGCTGACCTGGTGCCGGCAGAAAACCTTCGCCAGGTATTCGCCACCTTTACGACGGCCAATAACATTGGTGCCGTGCTGGGGCCGGCACTGGGAGCGATTTTCTTTTTCCATTACCGGCAAGAGTTGTTGTGGACCTGTGCGTTGGTCTTGCTCGTCTATTTTGTCGCCATTTATTTCATGGTTCATGAAACGTTGCCGCAGACGGCGAAACATTCATCTATAAAAATTACCCGTGTGTTGAAGGAACAGTGGAAGGGCTATGGGATTATTTTTCGTGATAAAGTGTTTTTGGTGTACATTTTAGCGGGCATCTGTGCGCTCATCCCGATTATGCAGTTGGATCTCTATTTGCCGGTATACGTGATCAATCATGTCCCCGCCCAGGCGCTATTCACATGGAATGGTGCTCCCATTATGCTATCGAGTAAAGAGGTATTTGGCTGGCTTGTGGGATTTAACGGTCTTTTGTTTGTCCTGTTTATTTTGCCCGTTACAAAATGGTTCGGCAAATGGAAAGAGCGGAATGTATTTATTCTATCCTCGCTACTGGCCGGATTCGGCACATTCTTCGTCGGATTGAACACGAATATATGGTACTTGTTTTTCGTTACAATCATCTTCACTTTTGGTGAAATGGTTCGCTCGCCAGTGACACAGAGCTTCATCAGCCGCTATGCCCCGGCACATGCAAGAGGGCAGTACATGGGGGCCGACAGTTTGCAGTACACGATCGGGAAATTTTTGGCGCCAATGATGGTTTTCCTGGCAAGCTGGGTGCCGCCTATGGGGATATTCAGTATCATTTTGGTATTCGCATTCATCAGTATCGGGTTGTACATTCAGTTATTTAGAATGTATGCGGAGCATCCGGGATGACGGTTCTCGTGTTTAAAATAACGGGGCGAATGAGGCCACAAGAACCGTCCCCGTGGTTTTTTGAGGACAAATGAATAGAATGGTTGCCTTATGACTAAAATGAAATTTGACAGGATACCAAATGGTGTCGTATGCTAAAAAGCAGATGAGACACCATTAAGTGTCCTATATGAATCGCGAAGATCAGGAGGAGAGTGATATTGAACGGGACAAAACCAATCAGAGATGTTTATGACGCGATTGCCGATCCAACTCGGCGTAAACTGCTTCGTTTGTTGGCCGATGCCGAAGAATTGCCTCTCAATGAGTTAACGGTTCATTTTCAAATGGGGCGTACGGCAGTTTCGAAGCATTTGGCGATCCTGAAAGAGGCTGGTCTCGTAACCAACCGCAAGGTCGGCAGGGAAACACGTTATCGGCTGAATGCAGCACCACTGAAAGAAATTGAGGATTGGGTATCCTTTTACAGGAAATTTTGGAATGAAAGAGTGTTACTTTTAAAAAATTTATTAGAGGAGGAATAAATAATGGCAGATGTATCATTAGATTTTCAGTTTACAAGTTCAATCAATAAGGTGTGGGACGCATTAACAGATTCGGATACGCTTGCAAAATGGATCATGGAAAATGACTTTAAACCAATCGTAGGACATAAATGTCAATTCCGAAATCCTCAGTGGAATTTAATCGTAGATTGTGAAGTATTAGTAGTGGAAGAGCCTAATTCGTTATCTTACACATGGGTTGGTGGTCCGATAAACACTACAGTCACATGGACATTGAAGGAAGAGGATGGAACCACCACCTTACATCTTGAACAAACAGGATTCGAAAAAGAAGATCAAGCGTTCAATGGTGCAAAATATGGTTGGGCGAATATGGCCGGAGAACTTAAAAAAGTGTTAGGGGAAATGTAAGACCAAATGCAACGGATGAGATGGGGCTGCGAAACAGCCTAGTTTCTGGTGAAGTGTCGATTCCTGCTGTTGGAAATAATGAAAAATAAGGAGGGCGAAAATGTCCTATATCGTTGATTTTAAAAATGTGTCTACGGTTGGTTTAGAGTCTTCACCTGTTGCAGAAGCGCTTGCTGGTTTACGTGCTAATGAAGCCCGTTACTTTATGAACAAATACAAGCATGAATTTACGGTTGTACCAGCTAGCGAGTCCAGCGAGACCCTTGATTATGTGAACCGAATTTTGAAAGAAGAACGTGATATTGAGTTTGCGGCAAAACCTTTAGAAACGTCGCGTTTTCAAGTGGAAAATATCAAAATTGCCTACGTCTTTTATGAGGATGGTCTTTCGGTCAACGTCATGTATACAGTTGATGATCCTAAGCCGAAGCGAGCTGTTGGTTTTAAGCTTTCTGAGGGGATGGAGGTACCAAAGGAGTTAGAAGGGAAGTTTAAGTTTGCTAGGCAGAAGTCTAAACTAGCTGGAACCATTCGAGGCTCGTATTTTGTCATTAAAGGAGAATATTAAGTAAACGGCTCAGTAAGGGACTGAGCCGTTTGTTTTTTCAAAAATCACATGACAAATTCATTTGAAGTTGTGCTAACATGGCAATACTAGATTTAGAGAATGGGGAGGATATCAGATGAAAATAAATCAATTAATTGCTAACAATATTAACCGTTTAGATGCCGTCTTGCCGGAAAATCAGTCGTTAGGCATTGCCGGTTTGTCCGGATCTGGGAAAACAACTTTTTGCCAGACCATTGGTGAAGAGTCTAAGAAACGTCTCGTTTCATTATTGCCTAAGGCTGATTATCAGTATTTATTTCCTAACATAATGGAAACCAATTTTAGTGCGATCAAGATGGAAGAAATGCCACTTGTACTTTTTCTAGGAAGATCATCCATTTCTTCTAATCCACGTTCAACAATTGGCACGCATACTGGCGTGTTTACCGAAATTCGTGTTACTCTTGCTGAAAAATTTAATCTTTCTCCAGAAGTTTTTTCTTTTAATAATCCGTTGGGCTGGTGTCCAGATTGTAAAGGCCGCGGAACTACTAAAAATGTCGAATGTAAAAAGTGTAGGGGCAAGCGCTATAATCAAGAAATTGAACAATATAAATTCGAATTATTTGATCAACCACAGAGTATTTCCGATATTAACAACTTGAGCATTGAAACCATTTTTTCACTAGCAGAAGTTTTAAACATTAGTGAAGGTAAACAACAAATTCTAAAAAATATAATCAATATGAATATTGGTTACTTAACATTAAATCGAATTATGGGTACATTGTCTGGTGGAGAATTAACGCGACTTTACCTCGCAGAATTCATGGCTGTAAGTGAAAATACGGTCATTATCATTGATGAAATATCAGTCGGTATTGATCACGAAACATTACTGAAAATTTTAGAGCAAATTAAACAATTAGGCTATAAGAATCAAATATGGCTTATTGACCATTCTGACACAGTGCTCGATACAACGGATGAACAAGTATTCTTTGGACCTGGCAGTGGTAAATATGGCGGAAAAATCGTGGATGAATCACCGCGCCCACAACCAGTATACTCAAAACAGAATGAGGAAGAGCCAACAGATTCCTATCATTTTCATGATTTATACTGCCGTAATATTCAAATGGCTGAAATTAACATACCAAAAAATAGACTTGTAACCATTACCGGAGAGTCTGGATGTGGTAAATCAACACTTGTCAACGAATGTATGGCCCAAGATTTTCAGAACCGGTACAAAAAAGATAAACTCGTTATGGTTGGACAAGATCGAAACCAATCGATTACGAGTCTGTCAACCGTTGCGACTTTCCTTGATATTAAAAAGAAGCTTACAAAATATAGTGAAGATATTGATGATATTTTCGATCGCTCCATTGAAGATATCATTGATGAACTTCCAAATGAAGATATCGCACATAAACGTTTGAGTTTATTGATTAAGCTTGGATTAGGTTATTTGACGTTAAATAGAAAAACGCAAACATTATCGACTGGTGAATTTCAATGTGTGCATTTAGTCTCGGAGCTGTTTGCAAATTCTAGAAACCCTCATACACTTTTCATTTTTGACGAACCTTCAAAAGGTTTATCACAAAATATTTTAAATCAATTTATTGATAGCATCAGGGGCATCCTCCAAGATGAATCCGTATCAATCATGATGATTGAACATAATGCCTATATGATGGAAAGTTCTGATTTTATCATTGATTTTGGTAAAAGAAAGAATGAACCTGTCACACATCTTGAAGTTGTTAGTCATCATGAATATTATGAGACTAAGAATAGGGAAGAGATCGCGCTGCCATCGACTATTTCGTCAACACTCAAATCACAACATGGTATTACGTATTTAAAAGAAAATCATATCGACTATTTTAAACATGCAGAAAATGTCTATAAGGGCGGTATTTTAAAAAGCTTATCATCAATGGCCCGCTTGATTTATGGTGAATACGATTCGAATAAAATTGCACCTGTCATTGCCATTGATTTTGAAAGACATTTGTATAGTCAATATAGTTTCCTTTATGAAATGGGAGGCCTGATTAATCATATTGTGGCGGCGCATCCGACTAATAAAGATACGAGAAGCTTTGATTTCTTTTCTCCGGACAACCATTGTCCATCATGCTCGGGACGTCTTAAGATTGGAATATTTGATAAAGATCTTGTGATTCAAGACAAAAATCTTCCATTCTGGGATGGTCTATTCTATCCGGAAATAATGGAAGTATTAAAATTTTATCAATACCCAAAATTAGAATTTCTATTTGAAGAAATTAAGAATGAGCTCGGGTTGGACCTGACGAAAAGCTATAATGAGATGTCTGAAGAAGAAAAGCATACCTTTTGGTACGGGTATTTTGAAAAGTCATTTTATGATAAGGAAAGCAAGGCACGTAGAACATGGGTAGGGTTTAATACCATCCTTGGTATGTATATAGTCGTTTCAAAATCAATTATTAAAGAGCAAATGAAAGCTTCTAAAGAAAAGATTACATGTCCAATTTGTGAGGGTACTGTTTTAAACCACCATAAACCGCTTAAATTTGGAGACACAGATATTCGTGAAATGATCAAACAGCCACTTGATCAAGTGTTACAAATAGTAGGTGAGTTACCTGCACTCGTCAAACTGAAATCGATTGTCGGCGGCGATACGATTTTGACAGAAGATGTCTCACTAATGCCTAGGGAAACACAAGTCGCGCTGAAAATGTTTGAATTAGAACAAGCAAGCTTTACGGGTTATGAAATGGTATTACAAAATGTCTTACCATTCTGGGACACAATTAAGGGCAGTATCGAATCCATCAGCAACAATAATCAGGTTAGCATCTGTGATTTCTCTACGATAAATGAAACAAGAGAAACGATCATTGATAAGTATTTCACAAATGGGAAATACAAAAAACTAACATATGTTTATGAAGCATTTGGTTACAAAAAATTAGTTACCCAAATTAATACCATTAAAAAAAGCCATCCATGCCCGTTCTGTAAAGGAAAGAAAGTAATCTCAGAAGATAATCTGCATGATGGCGTGTTTAAATTAACCATTCCATGTGTAAGTTGTCATGCTAGTGGCATCAATGATGAGGGCCTTAAGGAACTTGTTGAAGGCATACCAGTAAAAACATGGTTAACTGGAACAGTAAGTGATGTTGTGGATGAAAGCTTATATACAGAAGATGTCGCTGATATTCCCATTTTTAATCGGATTCGTGAGTTAAATAAACGAGATATGATGGCGGTTTATCAATGCCTTGAGCAAAATAATTAATTAAAACAAGCAATATTTAAAAAACAAAGCTAGACAAAACAAAAACAGCGGCCCCTCCAAAGGGCCGCTGTTCCGCTATTGCAGCGGATCTTGCGTTTTGTTTCGTTCTTCCTTCAGCTCGGTGCCGGTTTTGGCCTTCTTCATTTGCTTGCCGAGTTCCTTCACTTCGTCAAAATTTTGGGCCATCGAGCTGTTGTTAGCTGACTTGAGCTTCTCATTTTTTTTCATAGTGACTTCACTCCTTTCTTTTTAACTACCCTATTTTAAAAAAATAAAACCTAGTATAGTAGAACAATTGCGGCTGGGACATATGGTCTATTCGGAAAACTAGCATATTTTGGTATAATTTGAAGAAGAGTGACGGTTCTTTTGTTATAAAAAACAGGGTGAATGTGGCCACAAGAACCGTCCCCGTGGTTTTTCGTGGTTTTTCAAAAAAAGAGGTTTAAGTTTCTCGTATTCGGGTATGTACAAACTAAAATGTCAAAGGTGTGAGGGTATGAATATTCGCATAGATAAGCAACAGAATGACAATGGTATCGTGGTGATGGTGACGGGCGAGATTGATGCGTTTACGGCGCCGAAGTTGAGAGAGGAATTATTGCCGCTTGCCGAGGAGAAGAATCAATTGATAACAGTCAATCTTAAGGATGTGTCCTATTTAGACAGTACCGGGCTCGGAGTTTTTGTTGGCTTGTTCAAGCAGCTAAAGAAAAATGATGGCGAATTAAAGCTGGTGGAGTTATCGGAACGGCTGAAACGGCTCTTCAAAATTACTGGGTTAAGTCACATCATGAATATTTCTGCAAATTCAGAGGGTGGGGGAAGATGAACGAAGTGATGGATTATATTGAAATGAAGATTCCGGCAAAGCCGGAGTATGTTGGGGTCATTCGTTTGACGTTATCGGGCATTGCCAGCCGCATGGGATATACATATGAGGAAATTGAGGATATGAAAATCGCCGTAAGTGAGGCGTGTACGAACGCTGTCCAGCACGCATACCACAAGGACGAGGGTGGCGAAGTGATTATCGGCTTCGGGATCTATCAGGACAAGTTAGAAATCGTCGTTGCTGATAGCGGAAAAAGTTTCAATTTTTTACGAATAAAGGAAGAACTAGGCCCTTATACGGAATCAAGTACAGTGGACCAGCTTTCAGAGGGAGGGTTAGGTCTATATTTGATAGAAACGTTAATGGATGAAGTCCGGGTGTTGAATCATTCCGGAGTAACAGTCTTCATGGTGAAGAACCGAAGTGGGGAGCGTGAAAATCATGACACAACCATCTCAAACCGGGAGACGAACGAAGGAAGAAATTGATGCCCTGATCTTAGCGTTCCAGCAGGATGAGAGTGCGGAGGCCCAAACGATTTTAGTAGAATATTACACAGCCCTGGTCGGTAGCCTGGCACGAAAATATTCAAAGGGGAAGAATTTTCACGAGGATATCATGCAGGTGGCAATGATTGGCTTATTGTCCGCAATTAGACGATATGAAGCCGACATCGGGAAATCGTTCGAGTCCTATTTAATTCCGACTGTAATCGGGGAAATTAAGCGATTTTTACGGGATAAAACGTGGAGTGTCCATGTCCCAAGGCGGATCAAAGAAACTTGGCCAAAAATCAAAACGGTTGTGGATGAGCTGACCAATCAATATCAACGGTCACCAATGATTCACGAAATCGCTGAGTACATGGAGATTTCCGAAGAGGAAGTTTTAGAAGCGATGGAAATGGGGAAAAGCTACCAAGCCGCCTCGGTTGATCAATCGATTGAAACAGGGACCGAGGGCAGCACGGTGACAACCTTAGATATAGTCGGAACGCACGATGAAGGTTTTGAAAAAGTGGATCAAAGGCTATTGTTGGAGAGCGCGTTTCATGTGCTGTCGGATCGAGAAAGGGAAATTATCTATTGCACGTTTGTCGCGAATAAAAGTCAAAAGGAAACCGGAGAGCAATTAGGAATTTCACAAATGCATGTATCAAGGCTGCAAAAAAAGGCCATTGAAAAATTGCGTAAAGCACTTCGGGGTCAGACCCCCGATGCGTTAATGCGTTAACACGGCGGGGGTCTGACCCCTCGATAAAGAGGGGATGCTATAGGATGGCTATGAAAATTGTCATTGTAGATGATAATAAAACGAATCTGATGATTGTCGAAAAAATCTTGCAAATGGCCGGGTATAAACGATTGGTGCTGTTGTCATCGGCAATGGAGCTATACGACTTTTTGCAGCTCGATGCGCCCGATCCTGCTGAAGTAGAGGTCGATTTAATTTTAATGGATTTAATGATGCCGGAAATTGATGGCATTGAGGCCTGCCGCAAGATTTTAGCGACTGAGCGGTTCACCGATCTTCCGATTATCTTTGTCACGGCAATGGGCGACTCCAATAAAATGGCCGAGGCAATGGATGCGGGCGCCCTTGATTACGTCATGAAGCCAATCAATAAAGTCGAGCTGCTGGCGCGGATTCGCTCGGTGCTGCGGTTAAAGCAGGAGAAGGATCTGCGTAAGGAACGGGATAAGCGGATTCAATATGAGTTGGATTTGGCCAAGCAAGTCCAGCTTAGCATGCTTTCAGGTCCGATCCAGGAGGAGGATGTGGTTATTTCGGCGGTCTACAAGCCTTCCTTTGAGCTTGCCGGTGACTTGTATGCCTGGTACCAGATCAGCCTGCACCGCTATGGTGTGATTTTGCTCGATATGATGGGCCACGGGATTTCGTCATCGCTCGTGTGTATGTACATATATTCAGCCTTAAAGGATTCAATTACCAGTTTGTGCGATCCGGAGGCCGTCATGATAGAACTGAACCGGCGCATGAATCAGCTCCACAATGATAGTTTAATAAACTATTATTTCACAGCGATTTACTTTGTACTGGATACGGAAAAGCAGACGATCGAATACGTGAATGCCGGGCATCCGGCGGGGATTGCGATAGTCGATGATGAAGTGAAGCTGCTCGAGGAAGGCTGCTGCGCGCTGGGATTTTTTGATGAGATAGAAGTAACTAAAGGGGTCATATCGTATGAGCGGGGAGCGCGGATTTTGCTCTTTACCGATGGCTTGTCGGAATGGCTGGAGGAGGAGTATGAGGACGCGAAGGTTAAGCTAATCAGCTGCTTGCAAGAGGATGGTATGGACGATCCGGCGGCGCTGCTTCAACATTTGCAGCCAAGTTGCGAGCTCATGAACACTCAAAAGGACGATATTTGTTTGGTGATGATTGCGACGATGTGACGGAGGTGTGCTTGATTTTGTGGGCGAAACCTGGCGGATAGTGCGGTGTAATTGGCGGATAGTGCGGTGTAATCGGCGGATAGCGCGGTGTCATCGGCGGATAATGATGATCAATCAGCGGATAATGGTGTGCAATCAGCGGATAGCGTAGTTCAATCAGCGATTGTGCTTCACATTTCGCGGAAAGTTGATGGAGAGGGGTTCTACGAGCCCGATTTCATCAGGAATCCATGAAAAAGGTAACATAGAAAAGGTACCAGCATCACCGCTGACACCTTTTCCAAGCTTACTCCTCCAAATACGCTCCCAGCATCCATCTGTGCTTTTCTAATGAGGTCCGAATCGCAATAAACAAATCGGCGGTCGGCTGATCGTCGTTGTCTTCGGCTGCGGTTATTCCTTCTGTAAGCTCGGTGCAAATAGTGTCAAAGTCATCAGCCAAGCTCCGTACCATCTCGCCCGCACTCTCGCCGCCACTAGCCTCTTCAATCGTAGCCATCTCCAACTGCTCCTTTAAGTTTGCCGTCGGTAAAGCCCCGATTGACAGCATTCGTTCGGCGATCGTATCAAGATGTAACCCCGCCTCCGTATACCACTCTCCGAATTTTACATGCAGCGTGAAAAAATTTTCCCCTTTTACATACCAATGATAATGATGCAGCTTCATATACAGAACCGAGAAATTTGCCACCTGCTTGTCGAGCACATCTGATGATAAAACTTTTTCCTTTGTTTTTGCCATTTTTTTATACCTCCATACCGTTGATAGTTATTTTTGTACCCGTCCCCAATCCAGTTGAAACCACTAATTAAATTTTTCAAAAAGAAGGTTTCAAGAAAAAGAGAAGTGGGTAATTAGTAGGTAAAAGTGTGCCCTTCATTCAAAAGGGCACGTGGTATGGTAGAATAAGGTATATTTTAATAGTCTACTATACCGGGGGGCGATGACGATAAAAGGTTGGAATTACAACATCCACGCCAAAATTATTACAGGCTACTTAACGATATTGGTCTGCTTGGTGCTATCCTTGCTGATCGTGATTAATAGAATGACAGCTTTGCAGAATGAGGTTGATTTCATATCCAAACACGATATTGAAGTTCACGACTTGGCGAATCAAATTCAAAAGAATATCCTCGATATGGAAACGGGGATGAGAGGGTATGTGATCACGGGCAATGTGGAGTATCTTGAGCCTTATAATCTGGGGAGTCGAAGCTGGCTCGATAATTACAATAAACTGCATTCCATGCTAAGTGATAACAGCAGACAGCAGCGGAATTTGGAAGAAATTAAACCGCTGATCATGAACTGGCAGACGAATTCCGGTGAGTATATGATCAATTCAAAAAAGGCGAACAACGAAACCGCAATAAACCAGCATTTTGAAAAAAACACCGGAAAGAAAGTAACCGATCAGCTGCGTACGCAGTTGGATTCCTTTCTTGCTAATGAAAAAAAATTGACTGCTGAACGGATTGTACAGCTGAGTCAAAATAATACAAATTTAAAAATAACTTTGTATGCCATTATCGTTTTGGTGTCGGTGATTACGATTGCAACCGCCATTTTCCTGTCTAATTCCATTGTTAAAACGATTAAACAGGTGATTAAAACGATCAAAAGTATTACCGATTCAGAGGTCGATTTGACAACAAGGATCAATGTCAACACGCATGACGAGACCCGGGAATTGGCTGAGGTGATGAATAACCTCTTGAGCAGTCTCGAGAAACAGAGCTGGGTGCAAAAAAGTATGACGGATATTTCGATGATAAATCAAGGCGTTACGGACATTACCGAACTGGCGCAATCATTTGTGACGAAGCTCGCTCCGCTGCTTGACGCTGCTTACGGGGTCGTCTATCTGCGCAGGAATCAGGGCGGTGTGGTTGACTACGTCAAGGTCGCCGGCTATGCGATTGCGGATGAAGAACGTGCCGCATCCAGCTTTTGCTTGGGTGAAGGGCTAATCGGTCAGGCCGCCCTTGATCAAAGAATCTTTCTGATTGATCATTTGCCGGAGGAGCATTTTAAGGTGACCTCAGGATTAGGCACTTCATCACCGACGAATTTATTAATTGCCCCGATTCTTTTTGAGGGCAGGGTAGAAGCAGTTGTCGAATTCGCAGCGCTTCAGCCGTTCCTTTCCCAGCACCTGACACTGCTTGACCAGCTTCAGGACAAGTTCGGTTCGGCCATTTCTAGTGTGAATGGAAGGATGGAAGTGGAGAGGCTGCTCGGGGAATCGCAAATATTAACCGAGGAACTGCAGGCGCAATCAGAAGAACTCCAGGCACAATCGGAAGAATTGCAAATGCAGCAAGAGCAGCTCAGGATTTCCAACGACTTTTTAGAAGAGCAGAAGCAATTTGCTGAGCAACGAGCGTTTGATCTCAAAAAAGCGAAGGATGAACTCGAAAACTATTCGCTGAAACTGAAAGCGAGCTCGCAATACAAGACTGATTTTCTTGCGAATATGTCACATGAACTGCGGACGCCGTTGAACAGTATTCTCATTCTTTCACAAATGATGATGGAGAATAATGCGGAAATGGACATGGCAGAGATCGGCGAATACGCACGTGTCATTAATACGTCGGGTGGTGATTTGCTGCGGCTAATTGATGATATTCTCGATTTATCGAAAATCGAAGCGGGAAAAATTGAAATTTTAACAGATGAAGTGAACGTGACAGAAATTCCGCAGATGATGAGGAATATGTTTAACCCTGTCGCGGCCAAAAAGAATTTGACGTTTGATATATTTATCGATCCGGGACTACCGGCGGTCATCGCAACGGACGGCCAAAGATTGCAGCAAATTTGGAAAAATCTTTTGTCGAATGCCTTTAAATTTACCGAAAAGGGCTCCGTAACTGTCCGAATTGAAATGGCTGACCCTGAAAAAGTGCCCGGGATTTCGGCAGAGGGAGCGGTGCTGGCGATTTCCGTCACCGATACCGGTATTGGGATTCCACGTGATAAGCAGCAAATTATTTTCGAAGCCTTTCAACAGGTGGACGGCACTACCAACCGACAATATGGCGGGACAGGATTGGGGTTATCTATTTGCCGTGAATTTACCCGGTTGCTTGGAGGGACCCTTGAGGTGGAAAGTGAAGTGGATAAGGGCAGTACGTTCACTTTATATATTCCGAGCCAGTTGGAATTTGAGCATTATGGCCGTGTCGACGATCATGAGCTGGCGCTGGCAGAAGTGGCCGTGAGCGTCATAACGGTGGAAGATGAATGGATGAATGAAGAAGCAGCCGAATCTCTGGCGGTCGAACTTGTCGAAAGTTCCGGAGATCAGTTATTTTACAGGAAAAAAGTGCTGCTTGTAGAGGACGATGGCCGCAATGTATTCGCACTGGTAACAGCTCTTGAGAGAAAAGGGGTTGCCGTAGAAGTAGCGGAAAACGGGAAGCGTGCAATCGAAATGCTCCAAGAACAAGCAGATTTTGACCTGATTTTTATGGACATTATGATGCCGGTGATGGGAGGCTACGAGGCGATGGAGACAATCCGCCATGACCTGAAATTGGAAAACCTTCCGATCATTGCGTTAACGGCCAAGGCGATGAAGGGCGAACGCGACAAGTGTATGGAAGCAGGCGCATCAGATTATATTATGAAGCCATTAAATATTGACCAGTTATTCTCATTGATGCGAGTGTGGCTGACAGAGCAGGTGGAACACAGTGAATAAGACAATGACCCATGAAACAGAAGCACCGGCCCTGAATGAGTTGCAGGAAATCGAAATCAATTTGCTGCTCGAGGGCTTATACCAAAAGTATGGCTATGACTTTCGTGGCTATGTAAGGGCATCCTTAAGCAGACGGGTTTTAAACCGCATGAAGGCGGAGCGCCTGCCGACGATTACGGCTTTATTGGAAAAGGTGCTCCATGAACAAGGCTATTTGGAGCGTTTATTGAATGACCTGTCGATTCGAATGACGGAAATGTATCGCGACCCGGATTTCTTCGCTGTTTTTCGCAACAAAGTAGTGCCTTTGTTGAGGGAACTGCCGGAAATCCGAATTTGGCATGCCGGCTGCGCGACCGGGGAGGAGGTCTATTCCATGGCCATCCTGATGCATGAGGAAGGGCTGGCGGACCGGACGACGATTTATGCAACCGATATGAACGAAAAGGCATTGGCTGCAGCACAAAAGCGAGCGTTTCCGCTTAAAAAAATGCAGCAATATACGAAAAATTACTTGAAGGCCGGCGGCAAAAAGGCCTTTTCCGAGTACTACACGACCGACCATCGGTTTGCCTATTTTCACCCAATCTTGGATGAGAACCTCATTTTCGCCCAGCATAACTTGGTGACGGACGGATCGTTTAACGAATTCCATGTCATTCTCTGCCGCAACGTCATGATCTATTTTGCCAACGACCTGCAGCAGCAGGTCCATCGCTTAATATACAACAGCCTAGCTGACGGCGGCTTCATCGGCCTCGGCAGCAAGGAATCCATCCTGTTTATGCCAAAAGGGATGCAATACGAGGAATTCCATCCGCATGAGAGAATTTATCGCAAAAAATAAAAGGGGTCAGGCGCTTTTGTTTCATCATGTAAAAAAAGGGTATTTCATCTTAAAAAAGATGTAGGGAGAACGTCGTGATGAAACTTAAACGCTTAGAATTTTTCTTTGTCATCGTGATGCTTATTTTATGCTACTTGGTTTTGTTTACCGGCCTGCCGTTTAAGTGGAAAGGACTGTTTATCGTGCTTTATGGCTTGATTATTCTCTCCACTGTGCAGGCATTATGGCTCGAGAACCGACCGCCGCAAAACACGTTACTATGGACCTATATTTTAGTGTTATTGCCGCTAGTAGGCTATATTTTCTATGTCTACTCCGGTCAGCTGCTCGTGAAAGGGGAATTGTTCAAATCAAAGCGGATGAGTGACCGGGAATTATTCGAGGCCCTCAGTATAAAACAGCGAGCGCTGGATGTGTCGCAGCTAAATGACCACCAGCGCTGTTTTGCCGCTTATTTAGACCGGGTGACCTTAACCGATCAAAATCAGAACACGATGACCACAGTGTTACATAACGGCACGGAAACCTTTGAGGAAATTAAACGGCGCCTGATGGACGCGAAAGATTTTATTCATTTGGAATATTATACTTTCCGCTCTGACCGCCTTGGGCAGGAGGTAATTGACATTTTAATTGCCAAGGTACAGGAAGGCGTCGAGGTTCGGCTAATGGTGGATGCGGTCGGCAGTTATTCTTTTTCAAGTGCCGTCACGAAAAAAATGGTGGCATCAGGCATTCAGGTTTACCCCTTTTTACCACTCAAAACCGCTTGGTATAATCAGAAATTTAACTTCCGCAATCATCGAAAAATTATTATTATTGATGGCAAAGTGGGGTTTGTCGGCGGCCTCAATGTGGGGATTGAATATCTAGGGGAAGATGATGACATCGGCTTTTGGTGTGATACCCATGTCGTTCTTGAAGGGGAAGCGGTGCAGACCCTCCATGCGGTACTTTTATTAGATTGGAAGTATGTGAGCGGCGAGACATTGTTTGACCAGGACCGCTACATGAAGGAACATCCGACTGCCGGTGATGGTTTGGTTCATGTGGTGGCGACAGGCCCGGAAACAAGGGATAACATGAGTGACCATTATTATGCAATGATGACCTGTGCCACAAAGTCGATTTGGATTGCTACCCCCTATTTTATCCCAGATCAAGCGATTCAAACGGCACTCAGGATTGCTGCCCAAAAAGGAATTCAAGTTCGTCTGATGGTGCCTGATACCAATGATGGCTTTCTCACCCAATATGCCACCCAGTCCTATTTTCCTGAACTGCTGCGGGCCGGAATCGAAATCTATTTGTATCAAAAGGGCTTTTTGCATAAAAAGATCATCATTGTGGATAGCGATCTTGCGTCGATTGGTACTGCAAATGTCGATATGCGCAGTTTTCAATTGAACTTTGAAGTCAATTTGTTTTTAACAGCCACCGATTCAATCGCTGACCTAGTTGCCTCTTTTGAAGAGGACCTGAAAGAATGCCGCCGGATTCGCCCCGTCGAATTCTATAAACGAAGCATGACCGTCAAATGGAAGGAATCCTTTGCCCGCTTGTTTTCGGGCATTTTATAATAATGAAGGCTGGCATTTGCAAGGGCAAATGCCTTGTTTTTTTGCCGAATAAAAAGAGACTGCTCAAGGCAGTCTCTTCTTATATATAGGTAGTTATGCGGTGCGTTTGACGCCTTTCAGGATAAGGCTCAAAATGAAGACAAGGGCAATCGCACCGATAAGTGCCGGAATGAAGTAAAATCCACCGATGACAGGACCCCAGCCTCCTAATAGCAATGACCCGAGCCATGCCCCGATAAATCCGGCGATAATGTTGCCGATGACACCACCCGGTACATCACGTCCAAGAATGAGTCCCGCTAACCAACCAATAATTCCTCCGATAATTAACGACCAAATAAATCCCATGAATGATCTCTCCTTTCAATTTTTCAATGAGCTATTGTATGAAGTACCCGGATTTTTGAAAAATAAACCTTAAATATCAGCTGCAAGTTTTCCGATGTGATTGAGTCGTTCCTTAAAACGTGTTTTCGGGTCATTCAAATATAGTTGGCAGGCCCTTAATTCGTAGGTTAACTTTTTAAATCGTTCTTGATCGCGTTCATCAAGGCACTTGTCAATTTCCCTTTTTAATAAACTGATTTTTGAAATGACTTCTGCTTGCCGTTTTTGGTCACCGCGCCATTTTGGCGAATCCTCGCTAAGATAGTCGCTCAGTTTGGTTAAGCGAACCCCGCATTTACAAAGCGTTTCATTCACATTTAGCACATAAAATTCCGCGTTTCTACAATATTTACATACCAGTTTCCTCATATAAACACCTCCAATAATAATTTTTTATATACCCACGGTTGGGGAGTTAGTAACCTCTAAAAAATATGTTTTATTTTTTCAAGAAGCGGTTATATACCCAATAGAACACAATAAGGAGGAATGAAAATGGAAAATGTAAAAGTGGTGGAAAATGGTTTGGAAGCAAAAAGGGAGATTGAGCAATTCATCATGCAGGGGTTTACCAAGGATGAAATTTATTTATTGGCACATGACAAAAATCGCTCTGAGGATTTAACGGATTCGCTGGACATTGAGGATATCGGGGTTTCTGAACAAGGTGTTTTTGACTCAATCGCAAATGTGTTTCGGACGCGGGGCGATGAACTTCGCTCGAAGCTGGAGTCATTGGGGCTATCTAAGGTAGAAGCAGAGCAGTATGAAGAGGAATTGGATCAAGGCAGGGTCGTCGTCGTTGCCTCAAAATCGGCATAACTTAGAATGCATCAGCTGGGCTCCCTTTTGGGGGCTCGCTGAATAAATTGGAGAGGAGAATGATTATGAAGTATTCAAAACTTAGCCTGGAAAAATTATTAGGAGTCCATCATCGTGCGCGACATAAGCTGAGCGGAAACCCATGCCTGGAGTCATATTTCGAGGATCCAATTATCCACCGGGAGATCCAAGGGAACAGGGTGTATGTTCCACTTAATTTAAATAGGGTCTGGAATGAGGCATAAATTCCTTAAAGTTAACTGCCTAAACACCGTTTAATTGGTTGTGAACGGTGTTTAGGCAGTTAATGCGTGATGAAAGCCCTTGCATCATTTTGAATTATCCAAAAATTACCCAAAAAGGAAACTTTCAGGACTTTCATCCGTCAATATGGTAGAATGGTCTTTGGGTTAGAGCAGAGGGACGGCGCGTCCCGTGCTTCAAAAGGAGGAATCAGAATGATAAATGATTTTGGGCAAATAGCTATGTTAAGCATCCTGTCACATTTGGTGTTTATTGCGATTTCTTGGTGGGCACTGCAAGCGATTCGCTTGGATAAGTTGCTGCGGCCAAACCATGTGTTTCAAGCACGATTACTCTACATATTATTAGCCATTTTCATCGGATCATCTGTTAGTAACTTTTTCCTTGATTACCTTCAATGGTCGAGACAACTGCCATTGATGTTTGATTAAAAACAATTTGGAGCCACCAGAACCGTCCCTATGGTTCCAAAATTGGAAAAAATTTAGTTCTTCGTACATGTTCCCATTTACGGTTATTTTGAGTACAATCGAGTTTATGTGGAAAGCTAAGTATGTCCCAAATTTGGAACTGATGTAAGAGTATGTTTGATTTTCTCATTTTCACATTGCTTTTGGACTTGACCCAAAATGCGCGGTTTTGAAACTTGTCTAAAAGTGACGACATTTCCCAAGTATTGCTCTCTCTCTGCCTGGCAACAATGGTAGTAAGGGGGAGTGGAGAGATGAAGAGAAATGGTAAGCTGTTTTTATATATGATTTCGATTTTGAGTGTGATCCTGGTTGTTATTGGGAACCGAACGACTGAAGCAAAGAGCGGTCTGGATTTTTTTCGACCTGAACCAAGCATCGAAGCCGGCAAAGAACTTTTTCTTAATGCGGATATGGGCGCCGTTGGTGCAAACTCCGTTAATGCGAAAAACAATGCGGGCGGCAGCTTGTCGATTTTTCCAGAAGGCACGGGTGACTTAACGAAAATTGGTGCTGTTTTACAAGCCGATGATATTTTGCTCACGGATTGGTCTTTTTATGCACGGGAGCATGTGACCGGCATGGAGAGTGTGCAGGAGGTTAAGGCGTATGCCCGCAAGCTTCAGGATAAGTTTCCCGATTGGGAATGGTCTGTGACGAACACCAGCCAGAAATGGGAAGTGACAGCAGTATCTCCAACTAAACACCACAAAGAAATGCTTCAAATGATGGCAACCCACACAAAACAACCTGTTAATGCGTATATAGTATATAGTGTCAGCGGTAAAGAGTGGAACGAGGCTGATGAGGCATATTTCACTAGTGATGTATTGAAAAATAGGCTATCCGACATATTTCGAGGAAAACCAACAGTTTTCTCTTGTATGATGGGCATTTTCAATGATAAGATTGATACAGCTTTACCTGTAGTTGTAAACAATTTACTGTCTAGTTTTGATGCAAAAGAAATCGAAGCGTTAAAAGAGGAGACTTTCATGTCTGTATCGGCCACGGCGCCGATATTTTCAGGCTTCATAGATCAACCGAAAAATAACATGAATTTACAAATTGGCGTACGCTCCGAAGGATTGGGCGCAAGGACTACCGTTGTAGTTGGCACACCAATCATTACGATTGAATATTAATATAGAGAAAATGGACGCGGAGGGGAATACTCTTGGAAAAGATCATCGTCCGCGGCGGACAAAGGCTTTATGGAACGGTAAAAGTGGAAGGTGCAAAAAATGCCGTGCTGCCTGTTATCGCTGCAACATTATTAGCAAGTGATGGAAAAAGTGTAATTCGTGATGTACCTACACTCTCCGATGTATATACAATAAATGAAGTTTTACGCAACTTAAATGCTGAAGTGGTATTTGAAGATAATACAGTTGTTGTTAATGCATCCAGAGAGTTAAAAGATGAAGCGCCATTCGAATACGTTCGAAAAATGCGTGCGTCTGTTCTTGTCATGGGATCATTATTGGCGCGTAATGGCCGGGCTCGTGTCGCTCTGCCTGGCGGCTGTGCGATTGGATCCCGTCCTATTGACCAGCACTTAAAGGGCTTTGAGGCCATGGGTGCGTCGGTGAAGGTAGGAAATGGCTTTATTGAAGCGGAGGTAGATGGCCGCTTAAAGGGAGCAAAGATTTACTTGGATTTCCCAAGTGTTGGTGCAACTGAAAACATTATGATGGCGGCGACCCTTGCACAGGGGACGACGATCATTGAAAACGTCGCAAAAGAACCAGAGATTGTAGATTTGGCGAATTTCTTGAATAAAATGGGAGCTCGAGTGAAAGGTGCCGGCACGGGCACTCTCCGGATTGAGGGCGTTGATGTGTTATTTGGCGCAGATCATGCGATTATTCCTGACCGTATCGAAGCAGGTACCTTTATGGTGGCTGCGGCGCTTACCTGCGGAAATGTATTGGTGCAGGGCGCGGTTCCGGAACACTTATCTTCTTTGATTGCGAAAATGGAAGAGATGGGTGTCGAGATTTTTGAGGAAGAGGATGGCGTTCGTGTCATCGGTCCTGAGCGGTTGAAGGCGGTCGACATTAAAACGATGCCGCATCCAGGCTTCCCAACGGATATGCAGTCGCAAATGATGGCGTTGCTGCTTCGTGCACAGGGTACTTCGATGATTACGGAAACGGTGTTTGAGAACCGTTTCATGCACGTCGAGGAATTCCGCCGCATGAATGCGGAGATTAAAATTGAAGGACGCTCTGTTATCTTAAATGGCCCTTCGAATTTGCAAGGTGCTGAAGTGTCAGCAACGGATTTACGTGCAGCGGCAGCGTTGATTTTGACTGGTTTGGTTTCAGAAGGTGTGACACGCGTGACGGAGTTGAAGCACTTAGACCGCGGTTATGTCGACTTCCACGGCAAGCTTGCAGGCTTAGGCGCTGACATCGAACGTGTGAAAGAAGCAGACGAAATCTTCGTTGAAGCCGATACGTATATTTCTGATATGAATGCGTAGTTAAATAAGTTAGCTTGGTAAGTGAAATCCCGAAGAGTGTGCGGTTAGAAGTGGTCTGATATCAGACCAGACCCGCGCATCCTTCGGGATTTTTTGGTTGGGATAGTGCAAAGGGTGTCAGGCACCGTTTACTGCGTGTATGTAGTAGTAATGGTGTCAGGCACCTTTTACTATGTCTATGTAGTGAAATGGGTGCCTGACACCCTTTTCCTTTTTGGCACTGTGTTTACCCCGTTAACGGTGCCTGACACCGCGCTCAGTTTTAGAAAAAATCTGTAATAAATGCTTGTCCGCCTCCATATGTATGAAGGGAGACGCATCCCGGCCAGTTGGTGTCGGCTGCGAATTTACAAACTGGAGGCACAATCATGAAAAAAATCAAGCCACTCATCGTACTAGCATCACTCCTTATTGCCCTAACCCTTATCATTCCGGCCGTGCTCGTGTTACCGTTTTCGGGTGAGCGTCATGCAAGCGGAAAATTAGGGGAAGATTTAACGAAGAAGGGGGGCTCCCAGGCGAAAGAGGCGAAAGCCACATCCTCCGCGGCAGATGCTGCGGTCGAGGTAGCAGTATTTCGTTCGGCAAAATCAAAAATTGAGAATGTACAATTAGAAGATTATCTTGTTGGCGTTGTGGCTGCAGAAATGAACGCAGATTTTAAAGAAGAAGCCCTCAAGGCGCAGGCGCTTGCGGCAAGAACCTATATCGTAAACAGATTAATTAGCAAGGATACGCTGGGTGTACCGAAAGGGGCTCAGGTTACTGATACCCAAGTCCACCAGGTATACAAAAATGATGATGAATTAAGGAAGCAATGGGGCGCGGATTACGATTTGAAAAGAAAAAAGATTCTGGACGCTGTCCGGGCAACCGGCGGGCAAATTTTGACCTTCGAGGGAAAGCCGATCGATGCATTGTTCTTCTCCACAGGTAATGGTTATACGGAGAACTCGGAGGATTATTGGGGTGGAAGCTTTCCTTATTTAAGAAGTGTTTCGAGCCCATGGGATAAAAAGTCACCGAAGTTTTCAAATCAAAAGGTGTTGACGGTGAAAGAGTTTGAAGCAAAGCTGGGTGTTAAAGTTGGCTCGGGGTCGACAATTGGAAAAATTGTTGAGCGTACCACTGGCAAGCGGGTCGGGAAAGTGGATTTTAGCGGAAAAGTTTTGACTGGAAGGGATATCCGGGAAAAACTTGACCTGAAATCGTCTGACTTTGTCTGGGAGCGTAAGGGTGACAATATTGTGATCACGACCAAAGGCTTCGGCCACGGTGTCGGCATGAGCCAGTACGGTGCGAATGGTATGGCAGAGGAAGGTTCTGATTATCAGGCGATTGTGAAGCACTATTATCAAGGTGTGGAGATTACTTCGGCAGAGCCGATGATGGCGACGATTACGGCGCAGAAATAGAGTTGAGCCAGGCTTTTGGAGCCTGGCTTTTCGTCTGGTTTGAGGGTGGATTTTATGGAGTGGAAAGTAAAATGGGAAAAGTGGAAAGTGAATTACCAAAAGTGGACAGTAAAATGTCAAAAGCGGAAAGTAAATCCTGGAATCCGGAAAGTAAAAAGTTCAAAGTGGAAAGTAAATAGAATAGTCCCTTAAAAAAGGTCATTTAAATGGAACGTGAGAAGGGGATTGACCATGAAAAGGGGCGTGATATTAGATAATAGCAAGAAATGTTACCTGAGCCAGGCTGCCCGCCTGGCTTTTCATCCAGCACGAGCAATATATACAAAATGGCGAACTCTATTAAATGCAGGGATTCTTTGATCGTGTGGTCGATAGAGGAATCAGGCAGCTTGACAAAATAATCCGAGGGCAGGCTCGACTGGCACCAAATCGCCGCCATATACAGCAGCGGCAGGACTCGCAGCAGCCATTATATCAGTACCTCCGATAAATTTGAAAAATTTTTCCCACCATTATGCATAAAATCATTCTCACTGTCGAAAAATAAGTTTTAAAAAATTTTTTTGACTAGTGTATATAATTCTACTTATCTGTTCAGAATGATTGCTGAGGTGATGAAAATGAGAGAGGAAGAAAACAAGCGATCTTCTCAAAGTTCCAGCGTAAAACGCTTTTTCAAAAAGCGTTGGGTATTTCCAGCCATTTATATTGCAAGTGCAGCAATCATTTTAACCGGGGTTCTATGGTATCAAGCGAGCAGCAGCGACACAGATAAGTACGATTACAAGTCGACTGACCTTGCCGGTAAAAAGAACCAAACTCCAGCAGTTGAAGTGAACAAAGGATTCGAAGACTTCAAAATGCCGGTGGCCAAAGCCGATGAGGCTGTCGTAAAAGTGAAATTCTATGATTTCCAAGGCAAAGCAGAAGACCAGGAAGCGGCATTAGTATTCTATAACAATAGATACGAACCGAACCAAGGGATCGACATCACGATGAAAAACGGCGAAACGTTTGATGTTACTGCATCACTAAGCGGCACCGTTACACGTGTTGAAGAAGATGCAACCCTAGGTAATGTCATTGAAATCGAACACGACAAGGGTATTGTAACACAATATCAATCCGTTAAAGACATAAAAGTTAAGGTTGGCGAAGAAGTAAAACAGAACCAAGTCCTTGCCAAGGCTGGGCAAAGCTTGTTCAATGAAAAAGCTGGAACACATGTACATTTTGAAATTCGCAAAGACGGCGTGGCTGTTAACCCAACAAGCTTCTTTGAAAAACCGTTGAGCACATTACAAGAAGAAAAAGTTACTGAAGATAAAAAGTCTACTGAAGCTCCAAGCCAAAAAGAGCAACAAAAGCTTGAAGACCAAGAAAAGTCTACAGACGACGCACCGTCCTCTGATAAACAAGACGAATCGTCAAAATCCAAAGAAAATAAAAACTCTTAATATCGTAACAAAGGGGAAGGGGAATACTTTTCCTCTTTTTTTTTGTGGCTGAAAAAAAGATCCGGCACTGTGCCGGATCTTTAAAAGGGGGTTAAAAGTGTGAATATGTTCATAGTTTACCCCATAGTTATGAACAAAATATGACTAAACGATTAATGTTTTTATGCGGGCGCAAAGGAGGAATGGGATGCTTTATTAGCGAAAGTATTCTTATAGGATAAAAAGGAGGGGGCTTTTTTGAAAAAATTAATAGGAATTTTGTTCTTGCTAGTAGTGGCGGCTGCGCTTGCAGGATGCAGTAAGGAACCGACGCCGGAGGAGCGATTTTCCGACTACATTGCACTTTGGAACAGGCAAAAGTTTGATAAGATGTATGATTACCTTTCAAAAGATGCAAAACAGGATATCACCAAAGAGGATTTTACTAGCCGCTATCAAAAAATCTACGAAGACCTTCAGATTTCAGACCTCAAGATTGACTTCAAAAAGCCAAAAAAGGATAAAAAGGTTGAAAAAGAAGCCAGCTATTCTTTTACCGCAAACATGAGCAGCATCGCAGGAACGATTCATTTCACCCATAAGGCTAAGTTGCAAGAGGAGGAAAGAGACGATAAGAAGAACTGGTATGTAGACTGGGATACTGAGTATATTTTTCCAAAATTGAAGGAAGGCGACACGATTGGATTGAGTACGGTTGCGCCGAAACGGGGGGAGATTGTCGACCGTGATGGGGACGGGCTGGCGGTGAATGGCCAGGTGTATGAGGTTGGCGTGGTGGCCGGGAAGGAGGATGCGGCTGTACTGGAGTCGCTTTCTTCGCTGCTGAAGATGTCGAAGGAGCAGATTATTAAGGCGCTCGGGGCGAGCTGGGTGAAGCCGGGGTTGTTTGTGCCGCTGAAGAAGGTGTCGATGGACGATCAGGAGCGGATTGACCAGCTGGTGGCGCTCGAGCCGGTGCAGACGCGAAAGGTCGGGGCGCGGGTGTATCCGTATGGTCAGGCGGCGGCGCAGCTTGTGGGCTATGTCGGGGCGATTACGGCGGACGAGCTGGTGAAGCGGAAGGAAAAGGGGTACACGAGCGGGGATGTGATTGGGAAGCGCGGGCTTGAGCAGGTGCTGGATGAGCAGCTGAAGGGCACGAGTGGCGTGAAGATTGTGATTAAGAAGAAGGCGGGTGCGGGTTCGGGCGATGCTGGCGGTGCGGATTCGGCGGCGGCGTCGAAGGATGTGGTGCTCGCGGAAAAGCCGGTGGTTGATGGGAAGAACGTCAAGCTGACGATTGATGCCGATGTGCAGGCGGCGGTGTTTGCGGAGCTTGCGGGTGAGGCCGGGACGGCGGCAGCGATAAATCCTGTGACCGGCGAGACGCTGGCGCTCGTCAGCAGCCCGTCGTTTGACCCGAATCAGGCGATGCTCGGATTCTCAGCGGAAGAGTGGAAGGCGTTGCAGGAGGATAAGCAGCAGCCATTGACGACGCGGTTTAAACAGGCCTACGCGCCGGGATCGGTGATGAAGCCGCTGACCGCCGCTGTGGGGCTTTCCGGCGGGGCGATTACTCCTGGCGAGGCGGTGCCAATTCTAGGGCCGCAATGGCAAAAGGATAAGTCGTGGGGCAACTACTTTGTGACGCGGGTGCATGCGGGGACGGACCCGGTCAATTTGGAAAAAGCCCTCGTGTTTTCCGATAATATTTATTTTGCCCAGGCCGCGTTGAAAATAGGGAAAGAGGGATTTGCAGATGGGCTGAAGAAGTTCGGCTTTGAGGAGGAGCTTGGGTACACGTTCCCGCTGGAGAAATCTGTGGTTGGGACCCTTGGGAGTGAGATTGCGCTCGCGGATTCGGGTTACGGGCAGGGGCAAGTCCAGATGAGTATCGTGCACTTGCTGGCTTCTTATACACCGTTTGTGAGTGGCAATAGTGGAAATATGATCAAGCCGGTGCTGCTGGCGGATGAGGCGCAGGGGCAGGTGCTGAAGGAAGCGGTGGTTTCTGGGGAGAATGCTGGACTGATTGAGGCAGATTTACGGAAGGTCGTGGGCGACGCGGCTGGAACGGCCCATGCCGCGGAAATGGCTGACTATCCGTTGGCGGGCAAGACGGGCACGGCGGAGATCAAACAGAAGCAGGGCGAAACCGGGGTGGAAAATGGCTGGTTCATCGCCTACAACACTAATGAGCCGCGCCTGATGGTCGCCATGATGGTTGAGGACGTCCAAGGCCGCGGTGGCTCCGGCATCCCCGTTAAACTCGTCAAAAACATCTATATGAAAATCAAATAGGATTCGATGAGGGGCTTTGGTTTGGTGTCAAACACACCAATATCAAGGCCCTTTTTTGGGCATGTTTATTTACTTTCCACTTTGAACAAATTACTGTCCGGTTTTGACAAATTACTGTCCGGTTTCGCGAGTTTACTTTCCGGTTTCACCAATTTAATTTCCACTTCACCTAATTTACTCTCCACTTCAAAAATCCACCCTTAAACCAGCTGAAAAGCCAGGTGGACAGCCTGGCTCAGGTAATTTTCCTTACAATTATCAAAATTCCGGCCCCTTTACAAGGTCAATCCCATTGCGAAGAACGATTTAAATGACCTTTTTTAAAGAAGCTTTCTCATTACTTTGTGCTCCTTGGGACACACCAACTATTCTTCGATAAAATTCGGTTCGGGCCTCCACTGAAACCGCCCTAGATCAATAACCCCATTCAAACCTACCTGAACACCTTCCGCTTCGAGCGACATCCACTGCTCATTGTAGGATTCATCCTCCTGGAGGGCGATTTGCCCCTTAGCGTTTATGACGCGCCACCAAGGAAGGCGGTGCTTTCTGCTCATGGAATGGAGGATGCGTACGACTTGCCTTGCGGCGCGGGGGCTTCCAGCGAGCCCGGCGATCTGGCCATAGGTCATGACCTTTCCTTCCGGTATATTTTGAATAATTTCAACCACAGTTACAGTAAATGGTGTCATAATGATGATCCTTTCAGAATAACGAATGTCATGTCCATTATAATTGAAAAAAGATTATCGGGGAAACAGGTTGAATTTGAATCGGAAACCCTTGGAAGGAGAAATTTTGAATGAAATTTAGACCAGTTCGACTCTAAATAATGGTTTTCAGTGTTTTGAAATAATTTTTTCTCTCGACAAATTTCTTGGGAAATAACGACAGGCACCGAGTATTTCCAAGTGCAATCCCTTGGGGCATCTGCTTTTCTGCGAATGTCGAAAATAGCGAAATTGTCCTATTTTCAAAATACTTTGGAATTGACTTGTCCCGAATGTGGATTTTGTGCATAAACCCGTATCCAAGCTAATAAAATGATTACAAACCTTTACAAAGAGAGTGTTTGAGGTGAAGAGTCGTTTGAAATTAACGGGCATTCAGTCGGGGACATGATTATTCATTGTATTGTCAGAAGGTAAATACTTTCTGCCGCATAGTGTTAATGGTGTTAATGGTGACAGGCACCATTTAGGAGTCAGCCGTAGTGCAAAGGGTGACAGGCACCATTTGCATTACTTCCACTGTTGATATGTGCGGAAGCAGAATTCGTCGAAGTGATAAGCGGGTCTCATTTCACACTACTCACATCCATATTAGGGAGGGCGAGAGTGTGCACGATTACATCAAAGAGAGAACTATCAAGATTGGAAAGTATATCGTGGAGACGAGGAAAACGGTTCGCGTGATTGCGAAGGAGTTTGGCGTATCCAAAAGTACAGTCCATAAGGATTTGACAGAGAGACTACCTGAAATTAATCCAGAGCTGGCAAACGTGGTTAAAGAGATTTTAGATTATCATAAATCGATCCGTCACCTCAGGGGCGGCGAGGCGACAAAAATGAAATATCAAAAAGAAGAAAAGGAAGGTGAGGCTGTTAAATAAACAGCCTTTTCTTCTACAGAGGGCGAATTGCGGAAAAAGTCCTTGGGCCTGAACAAATCACGAAGCGGAAATTTTTAAAGCGAAAAGCAAGTCAATCTCTTGGAATCCCTCAAATCCGACACAATTCCACAAAAGTCTACGTATTTTTTATGAAAACGTTATGGAAATTTTAAGGATTATGATACAATAGACAATTAGGAAAAGTATGTGGATTTTGTTTCCAAGGAGGAAAGAAAAGAGAATGTTTGCAAGGGATATTGGAATTGATTTAGGAACGGCTAACGTGCTAATTCACGTAAAAGGCCGTGGAATTGTGCTGAATGAACCTTCCGTCGTGGCAATAGACAAAAATACAAATCGTGTTCTAGCTGTAGGTGAAGAGGCCCGCCGCATGGTCGGCCGTACTCCAGGAAATATCGTTGCAATCCGCCCGCTGAAAGATGGCGTGATCGCAGACTTTGATGTAACAGAAGCAATGTTAAAGCATTTTATTAATAAGTTAAACGTTAAGGGCTTTTTATCGAAGCCGCGCATCTTGATCTGCTGCCCAACGAACATCACAAGCGTTGAGCAAAAGGCCATCAAGGAAGCTGCTGAAAAAAGCGGCGGCAAAAAGATTTACCTCGAAGAAGAACCAAAAGTTGCGGCAATTGGCGCTGGAATGGACATCTTCCAGCCAAGCGGGAACATGGTAGTGGACATCGGGGGAGGAACGACAGATGTTGCAGTGCTTTCTATGGGCGATATCGTGACTTCTTCCTCCATCAAAATGGCCGGAGACAAGTTCGACATGGAAATCCTCAACTATATCAAGCGCGAGTACAAGCTGTTGATTGGTGAGCGCACGTCTGAAAATATTAAAATCAATATCGGTACGGTATTCCCTGCTTCCCGTTCGGAGGAAATGGAAATCCGCGGCCGTGACATGGTGAGCGGTTTGCCTCGCACGATTACAGTTCGTTCAGAAGAAATAGAAGGTGCATTGCGCGAATCGGTTGCCGTTATTGTGCAAGCTGCAAAAAGTGTTCTCGAACGTACACCACCTGAGCTTTCTGCTGATATCATTGACCGCGGCGTGATTTTGACCGGCGGTGGGGCGTTGCTTCACGGTATCGACATGCTGCTTGCAGACGAATTGAAGGTACCGGTTTTAGTTGCAGAAAACCCAATGGATTGCGTGGCGATTGGCACAGGCATCATGCTCGATAACATCGACCGAATTCCAAATCGGAAATTTGGATGATTTGATTCCTTCGGGAAAAAATATTTAAGGTGGTATGACATCCTACCATGCAAAAAGTCTAATGAAGCAGGCTGGACAGGCCTATGTCATTGGGCTTTTTATTTTGTATTTTTTTCCTTTGACTCCTCTAGAAAACCCAGTAGTATTCGGCAAATTCTGAGCCCTTTTTGCAAGAATTTACTTTTTTCTGTAAAAAATTAATGTGCATTTATGAATAATTTTTTATAATAGAGATAATGAGCGTCAAGAAATGCAATTTTTATATAATAAATCGGTTATAATATTTAGTAACTAGTGGCATGAACGGAATCCGGTTAAAGGAGAATTAATGAATGTCTGTAAATAATCTGAACCAGCAGCAAGCAAGAACGAGAGAAGAATACAAAAAGGCTAAGCACGATGCGGAGCATAAGGGTATCGACGTTAAGAAGCAGGTGAAAGAGGAAAAGACGGATGCCGCACCACATCAATACAAGCGGGTCCGAATTCGCTTGATTCCAATTTGGCTTCGTCTTCTTCTTTTGGTTGTCCTAATCTTTGTCTGTGTGGTGGCTGGTGCCGCTGTGGGATATGGAATGCTTGGCGGCGGGAAAATGGCAGATGTTTTTAAAGAGTCGACCTGGACACATATAATTGATTTAGTCGATAAGAAATAAGCGGGAAGGGTGTAATGGCCCTTCCCTTTTGTGTACGATTAATAGTAGAATAGATAATAAATATCTGTTACTAGTAGGAGGTACTAAAACAATGCTCGATATCGAACAAATCAAAGAAATTATTCCACATCGCTATCCATTTTTATTGGTAGACCGCATTTTGGAAGTGGAAGAAGGAAAAAGAGCCGTCGGCATTAAAAATGTTTCCGCCAACGAAGAATTTTTCAATGGGCATTTTCCGGACTATCCTGTGATGCCTGGCGTATTAATCGTGGAAGCACTTGCGCAGGTTGGGGCTGTCGCTGTTTTGAAAAAAGAGGAAAACCGCGGCCGCTTAGCATTTTTTGCAGGAATCGACAGTTGCCGCTTTAAAAAGCAAGTCAAGCCTGGCGACCAGCTTCGCCTTGAGGTCGAAATAGTGCGGCTCCGCGGACCAATCGGAAAGGGGAAAGCTGTTGCGACTGTTGACGGCGAGATTGCCTGCGAGGCAGAAATTACCTTTGCATTAGGAGAAAAAAAGGAATAAATAGGGAGTTTCGGTGAAAAACGGCTGGGAGCAATCTCAGTCGTTTTTGTGTTGAAAAGGGGCGGAGTGGCGAAAAAGCAAATCAGGATACCAAAGTTTGGTGTGGGGATATTGGATATAATTTCTTGTAAACATTTTTCTTACGGTGGAGAAGCTAAAAAAAGACCACCATTGTGTAATAGGTCAATTAATAGGTAAAGGGGCTTTTCGCTTGAAGAAAAAGTTATTTTTATTACTCGCAGGTTCCGTCCTATCTGCGGTGCTGTTGGTTGGCTGTAACAAAGATAATAATCAAAATCCTCCGCCGCCAACAAATAATAATATGAACACACCGGCGGACAATAATTTAAATGATAACTTGAATCGCAACAACAATTTGAGGGACAACAACCTGAATCGCAACAACAATTTGAGAGACAACAACCTGAACAACAATGGCCACTACCCAGAGTCAGAGGACAAAAACACCAATACAGACAAAGACCCTGGCAAGGACAACAATACCCCTAAAGAAGATATCATCGAGGATGACATCGACCGGAAAGACGCAGACAATAAAGACGAATAAAAAAGCCAGGCACCCTAAATCGGGTGCCTGACACTTTTCTAACATAATGAAGGTGGCAATTGCTTAAATGGTGCCTGACACCCTTTCTAATATAAAGAAGGTGACAATTCCTTAATTGGTGCCTGACACCTTATTCAGGACACGCCATTCATGTAATCTTATTCAGGTCCGTTAAAAACCGCCGCCGGTTGAGAATAGGACTGCCGCAATCACTACGAGGAAAATAATTAAAATATAAAGCAATATTGCTACTATGGTAATAATCCAGCCGAGTACCTTGCGTCCGGTTTGAATTAAGTATATCCCCAACGCAATCGGACCGAAAATAAACCCTAAAATTGCCCAAAGCCAACGACTTTTATTATGCTTAGGCGCGTCTACATATAAATAAATCGCAATAATAATACCGACTATAAGTCCGAATGATCCTTTCATCATGCTCCCCCTTAAACAAATTTCGACTAATAGTATTAGTATCGCTAGGAATTGCCAAAAAATCAACAGAAATGTAAAATCCCCCTCTTTTTTGTCGAAATAAAAACCAGCCGGGGACTGGTTTAAGTAATAGAGTATGAGGATAGATAGTGCATACAACTGGGATTGCCGGCCACGATCACGCAGCCCAATTTAACCGCTTGCGCATCCGCACATGATATAAATTAAGGGTTTTTGACCTTTATTTTTGGCTTGCTTTTCATTTTCTCCTTAAATTCCTTAAGCAGTTCTTCACCTTCCAGGCCTTTCTGCATCAAACTGTCGAGCAAGAGCTCGGAATAGTCACTTTTATTACGGCGCAAATGGCCTTCAAACAAAACGCTAATATATTTTTCAAATTTAAGCAGCGAGGAAATCTTCGTTTGGAAATAGGCCGGGGCGTTCTCCTTCTTCGTAATAACCGCCTCAACAATAATATCGCGGTTTTGTTCGGAAATTTTTTTAAAATAATCATAGAGGGACAGGTCTGTATAAGCCTCAAGCAGCCAGGTGGAGCGATCGTCTTCCTTATTTAAAATCAAGCCATCCACTAAAGGCACTTCAACTGAAGTGTCATCTTCCACGACATCCAATGAGTATAACTTAAATGATTTCATGCGAACCTCCTGTTTATTTTTCCTAAATTATAACATACGCCCGACAAAAGCAAATGTCGAAAAATATTTGCCGAAATATAGATAATCTGCTTTATGAGAAAAAGGCACCTGTTTATTGACAAGAACTACAGGAAAAACGAGGTTTTTTGACAAAAACCCCCCTGATAAACGGTTTATCGCGATTTTACAACAATCGAACTTAAAAGCTATGATAAAACCATCACATAAAAAGGAGTTGAAAATATGATCAACCAGGTTACGCTTGTGGGTCGGCTGACTCGGGATCCGGAATTAAAAAAAACGACTGATGGGACGGCTGTGACACAAATAACGCTGGCGGTAAATCGTCACTTTCGCAACCATAATGGTGAAATTGAGGCCGATTTCGTTCAATGCACACTTTGGCGAAAGGCTGCGGAAAATACTTGCCAATATTGTCGAAAGGGGGCGGTTATTGGGATTACCGGCAGACTGCAAACACGCCATTACGACAACAAAGAGGGTAAAAGGGTGTACGTCACAGAGGTAGTCGCTGATTCCGTTCGCTTCCTTAGTGCCAAACCGCATGATGTTCTGCCAGAGCAAAAAAAGGAGGAAATACCAATTGGAAATTAATGATGACGCTGCCAGTAACCTAGAGCAGCTGCTGGAAAGCTTAATAAAAATGGTGGGGAAAGCAAACAAAAATGTCGACAGTTTGCAAAAACGCGTCAGCCAATTGGAATGGCTCATAAGGGAGCAGCAGCTAGAAATTAAGGAACGAGGCCCCATTCAATTTTACTCCAGACACCCACACGAATCTGCTAACAAATTTCCAATACACCTTGAATAGTGAAATATTCGAAAAAATACGCCACAGATCTACTTCACGAGTTGCTTTTTTTTGAAAAAGTTTCCCCGCAACGGTTCCGGTTGTTAGAGAAAATCAAACATCCCTCCGTCATCATCTCCGACTTTCCGGCAGCTACTTGCCGGAATTTTTTTATAAGGATTTTCCCGAAATTCCACGTATAAAAATCAGCAAGCGGGAGAAACTAATAGAAAAACCCCCCTGTTTTTTTTAAAAAGAGGCCGCTGAACTCAAGTTCAGCGGCTTCTTCGATGTTACATTTTTTCTTTATGCCTCTTATCTAACTTACTAAAGCCGACAATACCGTCCACAAAAAAATACTTCCGCTAACCGAATAACGGTTTGGTAATTGGGAATAGCTTTTCCGTTTTCATATCGACTAACCGTCGATCGGTGCATGTTCATCATGTTCCCAAGTGTTTCCTGCGACTAGGTTTTGCTTGTCACGCAGTTCCTTTAATTTTTCCGATAAAGTCATCTTTTTCACCGCCGTCATAACATTGATGTTTTTAAATTAACGGTTTAAAAGTGTGCAGTGCCCAAATGTGTCAGTTGTGTTACAGTTACAGTTGTGAAAATTGCGCACATGGTAAAAAAATAGCATTTTTGGAAATGAGATGGCAGGAAAGTGGAAATTATTGTCGAATAATAATCGTCGATAAATGTAATAAATTGGAGGGATGTTATTTGAAAAATAAGTGGTCCGTCATCCTAATTGGAGAAAAAATCGACAAAAAAGAATTACAACTTACAGGAAAACCAAGCTTTCATGATGCAATCCAACTTACAAAAGAGTCACCCACACCAACTAAGAACTCTCCTTATCAATCCATACCACTAGCAGATGACAAAAATATTTCCTTTATTTACGATGGTTGGAGCGTTCAGGTTGACCATGAAAAGCGAGTCCTAAGTATTAAAGAACGCGAAAGTAAGCTAACAGAAAAAGAAGCGTATGATGTGTTATCCCATTTTGCCATTAAAGAAGGAAAAAGGGTTTCCTTTCTGGCATTTCCCCCGCATCGAAATACTTGTCCAAATAAGCGGGAGAAAGTGCGGGTGTTAGCGGAAGGGAAGGAGCTGGGGGAGGAGTAAGCACAAACTGAGAAAATTTTTTAAAAATGGCTCCGGAAACCCAACCGGAGTCCTTTTCATTTTACCTAGAGATAAATGTCCACCCTATACGGACACTGTCCACGAATGGTGCCTGTCACCATAAGTGCTATTTGCACCGTGCTTTTGGAACTATTCCAAAAGTAGACACTGTTATGCCACAGAATTGACACTTTCCATTTAATTAAGACAAATTGTGATACACTTTTAATATTTTTGTAACATAACTGATATTTTGTTCTGTTATAAATAGAGTACTAAGGAAAGGAGAAAGTGTATGCAAACGACAAGAAAGCGTATCATTCTCGCGTTACTTACAATGATGTTATGTGTATCAGGATCAATGGTTACATATGCACAAACAAACAGCGATGCCCTACATAATGCTAATCAGCAGCTCGAGCAAAAAAAGAGACTAGTAGAGCAAAAGGAACAAGAACAACAATCTGTAAATAAAGAAATAGAAAATATTCAACAAGAATTAGAATCAATTTATAATGAGATTACTAAGAACAAAAATGAAATGGCTAAAACTCAAGCGAAAATCGATGAAACAAACAAACTGATTGAACAGAAAAAAGAAGAGATTGTGGCGCTTGAGGACAAAATGCTGGCCCGTCAAGATATTATGAAAAAGCGGGCAGTGGCCATGCAGCAAAATAGTAATGCCAATCTCATTATTAATCTATTCTTTGAATCTGACAGTATCTCCGATTTCATCCAGCGGGCAAGTGCTGCGTCGACGCTTATGGATGCAGATAAGGATATTTTGACTGCACAAAAGGCAGACCTTAAACAGATTGAAAAAGATAAAGCAGAGATTGACCGGCAAGAACAAATTTTAGAAGAGGGTCAAAAGGCGCTTGCGAAACAGCAGGCAGATCTTGATCAAAACATGCAAAAAAGACAACAAAACCTAACCGTTATGCAAGAAAAATATAATCAAATTTCCCAAGAAGTGGCACTAGCTGAGAAGGAAAAGGCCGGTATTGAAAGCCAGATGAAAGATATCCAGGCAAAAATCAGCCAGGAGGCAGAAGCGGCAAAAGCACGGACTGCCTCATCGGGGTCATCCGCTTCTTCTTCGGACGATAATGCTGGAGTCGCTTTAAACGGCAAAGAGATGTATGTCACTGCGACTGCCTACACGCCGTTTGATGGCGGAACCATTACGTCTGCAGGCTACGATATTGCAGCCAATCCGAATATGAAATTGATCGCAGTGGATCCATCCGTTATCCCAATGGGCAGTAAAGTATGGGTCGAAGGCTATGGTGTCGCCATTGCCGGTGATACAGGCGGAGCAATCAAAGGCCACAAGATTGACGTGTTATTGCCAACAAAGGCTGCCGCTTTATCATGGGGCAGAAAAACAGTGAAAATCAAAATATTGGAATAGTAACGCAACAAATAAACTAGTAAAATCACAAACTACCCAACACCAAAAGAGACCTAACACCTTAAACAAGTTAGGTCTCTTTTTTATCTTTTTTTTAGTACAATACTTAGAAATGGTGCCTGTCACCAATTCTAACATTTTGATGGTGGAAAGGTTTAGGGGCATTTTGAGACTATTTCCTCTTTAATGATTTTTGGGGAATGGGAGGGGTTCAAAACATGGCTAATGCAGGTAAGAATGATCGCTGGAATGCTAATTTATATGATGAAAAGCATTCGTTTGTTTCCCACTTTGGTGAGGATTTAGTGGAATTACTAGCTCCAAAGAAAGATGAAAAAATTCTTGATCTCGGTTGTGGAACAGGGGACCTCGCCAGCAGACTCCACCAAATGGGCGTCAAGATCCTTGGGATTGATAAATCGGAGAATATGGTGCGCCAAGCACAAATAAAGTACCCAGGCATTCCTTTTCAGGTACAGGACGCAATGACCATGAGTATCCAAGACGAGTTCGACGCAGTATTTTCCAATGCCACCCTGCACTGGGTTAAGAGCCCGAAACAGGCGATACAAGGAATTTATGACGCCTTAATCAAAGGCGGAAGATTCGTTGCAGAATTCGGCGGGAAAGGTAACGTTCAGATTATAACAGATGAGATCATACACCAATTGGGGGAGTTTGGGATTGCGTTTAAACCGGAACAATTCCCATGGTACTACCCAAGCATCGGCGAATATTCAACATTAATGGAACAAGTAGGATTTAGAGTAACCTTTGCCCGGCATTTTGATAGACCAACGCCATTAATCGGTGAGAATGGGTTGAGAAATTGGATTGAGATGTTCGCCGTCAGTTTGTTTGAAGGCGTAACAACGGAAATACAAGAATTAGTGATAAACAAGGTGGAGGAAACCTTAAAATCCGTTTTATTCAAAAAAAGTGGTGAATGGACCGCCGACTATAAACGAATTCGCGTAGTGGGGATCAAGGAGTAAACGCAAGGGCCTTTTAAGGGTCCTTTTTTGATGCTTTTAAAATTCCTTGAATTGGATATTTATATTAAAATTAATCTATAAGCACCGCTGTTGAGATAGGAGGAGGAAAATGGTAACTTTTTCGAAAAATAAGTGGTTGTGGTTCGGTTTATTACTCTCCTTAGTGATTTGCTCAAATGTATTAGTTTATCGTGCCGAGTGGGCTGGACCACTTCCATCAGGAATGGCTCTGGGCTCTTTATTTGACTTCATGATTACCATCCCATTGCTCGTATACTTTTTTATCATAAGAAAGAGATTTTCGCTCAAATATTTGCTTCCCGTCATGATTGCGGGATATGGCGCAGCGGTACTGATTATTCCGCAAGGCTACCTTTCGGGATATTCCTTTGTAAAATATATTTTATTAGCTGGTGAGGGAGCTTTTTTCCTGATTGAGCTTTATGTTGTGTATAAGCTGATGGTGAAAATTCCAGCCATCATTAAGAGTTTCCGCACGAACGTAACCGAAATCGAAGCTCCAACCTTCCAAAATCGAATGGAACACGCGTGGGGCCAGCATTTGGAACCTTCCCGGATGCGAAATATCTTTTTATCCGAAATGACGATGTATTATTACAGTTTATTTTCTTGGAGGAAAAAACCTTTAACTGGCGAGCGGAATTTTTCCTATCATAAAAAAACAGGTGCCATTGCACTATACGTGATGCTGATCCACGCGCTTGTGCTGGAATCGATCGGGTTTCATTTTCTGCTGCATTCGTGGAATCCCACTATAGCCATCATTGCGTTAGTATTAAATGGATATACGTTAGTTTTTTTCATAGCACAAATACAGGCAATTCGTCTATGTCCAATTACGATCACCGACCGACATTTGTACCTTCAGGTCGGCATCATGAAACAGTTGATCGTTCCTCTTGCGGAAATTAAAAGTTTTCACTATTATCAAGGACCAGAAAAATTATCAAAAGAGGAAGCAAGACACGTTTTCGATGCAACTTTAGCGGATTTTATTAAGGAAAAACCGACATTTGAATTGGAATTCCATCAACCGTTGGAAGCCAAGTTCTTGTACGGGGTGAAGAAAAAAGTAATCAAAGCACATCTCCGCCTTGATGAACCGCAACAATTTTACAATGCTGTCTCCGCAAAAATGAACGAGGAGCGCAAATGAGGGCGCAAGTAAGTTGAAAAAAATAGCATCCATCGGCTTGGAAGGAGATACACATCGTTAACGATGACCGCCATGCATGGCAATGCCAAAAAGGGGTAGGATTCATGAATCCTACCCCTTTGTAATTCTTTGGTGCCTGACACCGTTGGCAACCCCATCACGGTGGGAATATACCAAACGGTGCCTGACACCAATAACAACTCTTCCACCTTTAGCATCATCTTAAGTATACTATCTCCTAAGTACACTATCCTAAGTACACTAAGTCCTTGAGTTCGTCGGTGGATAGTTCGGTGATCCAGTTTTCGCTTGTGATGATTTGGTCGTTGAGGAATTGTTTCTTTTCGAGCATGGCGTCGATCTTCTCCTCGAGTGTCCCGGTGCAAATCAGCTTGTGCACGTGCACGAACCTGGATTGCCCAATTCGATAGGCACGGTCGGTGGCCTGGTTCTCGACGGCCGGATTCCACCAGCGGTCGTAGTGGATGACGTGATTCGCCGCAGTCAAGTTCAAACCTGTTCCGCCCGCCTTCAATGACAGCAGGAACACAGGAAACTCACCGTCCTGGAACCGCTCAATCATCGTATCACGCTGCGTCTTCGGTACACTGCCATTTAAAAACGGCACCTCGACCCCGAACTTCTTCTTCACTATCGCTCGGATCATTTCACCCATCTCAATATATTGCGTGAAAATCAGACAGCTTTCCCCCTGCTCCAAAACCGCATCCACCAGCTCGACAAGCTTCTCCATTTTATTCGAACGATCAAGCAGCTCGCGCCCCGCTGCCCGTTCTTTTAAATAAAGCGCTGGATGGTTGCAAAGCTGTTTTAAACGGCTGAGCATTTGTAAAATTAAGCCCTTGCGCTCAAAACCGGACAATTTTTCAATTTCGGCAAACGTGTCATGGATAAGCTGCTCGTACAACGAAGCCTGCTCAGCCGTAAGCGGGCAATATTCCTTTTGCTCCAGCTTGTCAGGTAAGTTGAGGGCGACCTCTTCATCTTTTTTCGTCCGACGGAGGAGGAAGGGGCGGATCAACGCTTGCAGCTGCTGCACTTTTTCCTTTTTCTCATCCTTTTCAATTGGAATGACGAATTTCTTCTGGAATTGGCCCATGCTGCCAAGATAGCCGTGATTGGTAAAATCAAAGATCGACCACAGCTCGGATAAGCGATTTTCCATCGGTGTTCCTGTCAATGCGATATGATGGCGGCCACGCAGCCTGCGCACCGCCTTCGATTGTTTCGTCTGTGCGTTCTTAATGTTCTGGGCTTCATCAATGGCAATCGTGCTCCAAATCAGCGATTCGAACTCCTCCGAATCTAAGTGGCTCAATCCGTACGAAGTCAACACCACATCAGCCGCCTGAACCGTCTCGGAAAAAGCCTCCGCTTTCAGGCGGTTTGACCCGTAATGCAAATACACCTTCATCTCCGGGGCAAAACGCTCAAGCTCCTTCTGCCAGTTCCCAAGCACAGACGTTGGACAAATAATCAGCGCCGCCTTCGTCGGAACCTTCGCTTTAGGGGCGGGTGTGGTTTCATCCTTTTTCTTGCGTTTGGTAGTGTTAAGGGTGTCAGGCACCATTTCTTGACCCTGGACCGTGTTAATAGTGTTATCGGTGTCAGGCACCACTTCGTCTTTTACTTTCAGGAGGTAGGAGATGAGCTGGACGGTTTTGCCGAGGCCCATGTCGTCGGCGAGGCAGGCGCCAAAGCCGTGCTGGCGCAGGAACCAGAGCCAGCTCATGCCTAGCTGCTGGTAGGGGCGGAGTTCGCCGTTGAGCCCGTCTGGAACCTTCTCCATCGGAATTTCATTTACCTCAGACAGCTGCTTGATCATCTGCTTCCATTGGCGGTTCAATTCAATTTGAATTTTCGCAAACGCCTTGGGATTTTCCAGCTCATCCTCAGCCGCATCGCCGCTATCCACCAGCTCCTGCTCAAGCAAATCGCGGACATGCAGGCCCTCTTTTTCCGCCCGTTTCATCAAATCTTGAATTTGGCGAATAAACTGGGGATCAAGCTTCACCCAGCGGCCGCGGATATAAACAAGCCTCCGCTTTTCCTCGACGAGCTGCCCAAACTCCTCTTCAGACAGGTCGACGCCGTTCATCGAAAACCGCCAGTTGAAATCCAGCATGGCCTGCAGCCCGACGAACGACGGACGGTGGCTCGACCCCTTCAGCGACGCCTTCACCTTCAAGTTGGCATTTTTCATCGCCTGCCACCAGGATGGGAGGAGGATTTCGACATCCAAGGCCACCAGCGTCTCACTGGCCTCTGTTAAAAACATCCACGCTTCTTCTTCGGTAAGATGGGTTTTGAGGCGTCCCTCCTCGGTGGCCAACCCAGCCGTATCTCCAATGTCCTCACTAAGCCATGGAATCAGTCGAACCCAGCGGGCCTGCTCACGATCAACCTTATCTAAAAATGGTCGCCACTTTGCCGGAATTTTCACAGCCCCTTCAACATCAACCATTTCATCGATATTTTTCTTCCCTCGTAAAAATACATCCAGACTCCAGGCACCTTCGCCATCGATAGGTTCATCCAGTCGCAGCCCAATCGTAAAAGGCGTATCGCTTTCTTTTATTCCGACCCACTCAAGCCAGCTTTCTTCATCAAAATAACGGGCCAGTTCGCCGCCGGAAATGTTTTGCTTTTTCAACAAATCAAGCTTCGGCCCAAATAACTCTTTCATCGCTGAATTCCTTGTTAAATAGGCATCAAGGGCACTGTTAAACAAATCAGAAATATAGCTTTTCGTTGTACCGAGATCCTCAACGGATGACTCAGTGCTCTCGTCATCTGCTAGACCGGAGTCTGCGGACGGCGCTGTAGCATGGCCACCGGCGGGTTCCGGAATCGTAAGCCGGGATTCATCTGCCACCTTTTGTTCCCAAAAAGACGGATCAAATTCATCCTTCACACGTTCCGGCAGCTTCCAACGGAAATCACCGTGCTCCCACACCGAAAAGTCCGGGAGCCAATCTTTTTCCAAAATACCTTCATAAAGCGACAAGGCGGCGGCAAGACAAATCTCGGATTGGTCATTCCAGTCCCATTCGATAAAGCGGTTGAACGACTCCTTGGCAAAAAGAGAAACCAGCTGCCAGCCGCTAACAGCCACGCCTTCGACCCCGTTTGCCGTTTCCGTCTCAAGGAGCGTTCCAAAGAAGCTTTCCTCATGGGTGCTAAAAACGAGGTTCTTCCACTTTGACGGATACAGATCGTAACCATGTTCATCCTGGGCCGTCAGTAGAAAGCGGCCATCCCCCAATTTAGTTGTCATCAATTTCATAAACCTAGTTTTCAGCATGATCAAACGTGCTCCTTCAATTGGAGCTGCTGGCTGGTAACAAAGCCGCAACCCGCGTTGTAAAAATTATGTAAAAAATGTCCGCCCAGCATGGATTGGTGTCCACGAAGGGTGTCAGGCACCATTTAAAAAAGTTCATATTCCTCTATTATACCCAAAAGTTTGTGGTTAGAGGAGGGGGGAGCATGAAGTGTTTAAATTTTACTTTGTGAGACAAGTTGTTTTTTTGTCTAAATCCGGCTTTTAGGGAAGTGGTTGATAAGTTTGGTAAAGTGGTTGATAAAAATAAAAAGCGGTCGATAAATTGCAGAAAGTGGTCGATAAAATTTCAAAGTGGTTGATAAAAGGTTCAAAGCGGTTGATACGGAGGAATCTTGGGTAAAACCAGAACGGTTCACGCCAAAAAACAGAAGAAGCCAGCTCCCGCCATATCATCAATGGCGTGCTGGCATTATTTTAACAATATATTTCAAACTGTAAAAACGGACTGCCAGGGGTAATCATCTTTCGGACCCCCAGCATGAATACAGGTCAAAACAGAATGAAAAAAGCCAGTCCGCTTTCAAGAGGGGACTGACTTAGTCGCAGAAGCCGCACAAAGTAGGGTTTCTTCAAGCCCATGTTTTTAAATGGAGATTGTGCAGTATGATATAAAGCAGAATGCCGTTGAATTACTATTTCCAAGCACCGCTTTGATCAAAGTAATAGGAATTTCCGTTAATTTTCTCCCAGCCGGTTACCATTGCGCCTTTGGCGTTTAAATAGTACCAGATAGTACCTAGTTTGACCCAACCAGTTTGCATAGCGCCATTAGCGTTTAAGTAATACCATGAAGCACCGTCTTTGACCCAACCAGTTTGCATAGCGCCATTAGCGTTTAAGTAATACCATGAAGCACCGTCTTTGACCCAACCAGTTTGCATAGCGCCACTGGTGTTTAAGTAATACCAAGTAGTACCGAGTTTAAGCCAGCCGGTTTGCATGGCACCGCTGGCATTTAGGTAATACCAGGTAGTGCCGAGTTTAAGCCAGCCGGTTTGCATGGCACCGCTGGCATTTAGGTAATACCAGGTAGTACCAAGTTTGATCCAGCCCGTTTGCATGGCCCCGGAGTTGTTGGCGTAATACCATGTGCCATTTACTTGGTACCATCCAGCTTTAATGACAAGTGTAGCTGGATCATAGTAATACCATGTACCATTATCCTGCACCCAGCCAGATAGGATTTTCGAAACGACCATGATTGTAACTTCACTCACATTACCAGCCACATCAGTGGCGGTTACCGTTAATTCCGTACCAGCGGCTTGTTTTGCAATCGCAACCGTAAATGTGCCATCAGCTCCAGCAACAGCTGATGCAAGCACGGAACCGTGTGCTTTCACTTCGACTTTAGCACCAGCTTCAGCGGAACCAGTGACAGTCAAATCTTTGTCAGTTACTTGATTGACAACCGGTTTAGCAGGAGCAGTTACGTCTTTCACAACAACAGAAGCAGCATCACTCACGTTGCCAGCCGCATCAGTAGCGGTAACCGTTAATTCTGTACCGGCAGCATGTTTTGTGATTGCAACCGTAAATGTGCCATCAGCTCCAGCAACGGTTGATCCAAGCACGGAACCGTGTGCTTTCACTTCAACTTTAGCACCAGCTTCAGCGGAACCAGTGACAGTCAAATCTTTGTCAGTTACTTGATTGACAACCGGTTTAGCAGGAGCAGTTACGTCCTTCACAATTACAGAAGCAGCATCACTCACGTTGCCAGCCGCATCAGTGGCGGTTACCGTTAATTCCGTACCAGCGGCTTGTTTTGCAATCGTAACCGTAAATGTGCCATCAGATCCAGCAACGGCTGATGCAAGTGCGGAACCGTGTGCTTTCACTTCAACTTTAGCACCAGCTTCAGCGGAACCAGTGACAGTCAAATCCTTGTCAGTTACTTGATTGACAACCGGTTTAGCAGGAGCAGTTACGTCCTTCACAATTACAGAAGCAGCATCACTCACGTTGCCAGCCGTATCAGTAGCGGTTACCGTTAATTCCGTACCGGCGGCTTGTTTTGTGATTGCAACCGTAAATGTGCCATCAGCTCCAGCAACGGTTGATCCAAGAACGGAACCGTGTGCTTTCACTTCGACTTTAGCACCAGCTTCAGCGGAACCAGTGACAGTCAAATCTTTGTCAGTTACTTGATTGACAACCGGTTTAGCAGGAGCAGTTACGTCCTTCACAATTACAGAAGCAGCATCACTCACGTTGCCAGCCGCATCGGTGGCGGTTACCGTTAATTCTGTACCAGCAGTTTGTTTTCCAATTGAAACCGTAAAGTTACCATCAGCTCCAACCACAGCAGAACCAATTACAGTCCCGTTCGCTGTCGCGTCGACTTTAGCCCCAACTTCTGCCGACCCATTCACTGCTAAATCTTGATCGGTAACTTGGTTCACAACCGGTTTTGCTGGAGGAGTAATATCTTTTACTGTGAAATTGCCTGTGCTTAAAGTTGCTTTACCCGCATTAATTACAGCAACATTATCATTTGTGTCAGCGATTTCAAGAGAATCTACTATCCAGTTTCCTTCTTCGGTAGTTCCAATAATAGAAAATGCACCGATGAAATGTGTGCCGTCAACCTGGAGCGGCACCGCTACTTTTGTTTGACTTTTAGGGGCCTTTACATACAAAGTTCCCGAAGCCAAACCTGTTTCATCCGTTGCGTCCACGGAAAAATGAACCGTATCTCCTGATGCTACTAAACTTTGATCAATCGATAGTTTGGTAAACACAGGAGGATTTAATTCGGACACTACTTTAAACGCCCCGCTAGCCAGCTTTTGAGATTCCGAATCAAGATTTACGTTCAGTGTATTCCCGGAAAGGTCCACTATGGAAAGATAGCTTACCGAATAAACACCAAGTGCTGCCTGATTGGATAGGGCAATTTTACCCTCAAATGCATTGGTTTCAGCATTATTAGTCAAAGATACTTGAATTTCCTTGTTTGCAGGAGTGCGATACTTCAACGAAATAAAGTTAATTCCTTTATTATCTGACGCTTTCACACTAATGTTAATCGTATTACCGGTAAGAATCTTTGCCTTATCGACACTGATGCCCTCAAATACCGGTTTTTGCAGGTCATTGACAATTGTGCCAATAGTCCCGCTAACCGTAAATTCACCGGCAGCCACTTTTTGAGGGTCTGTTGATGATTTTAAGGTGATGGTATTATTGCTAGTGTCTGTAATTGTAAGGGCATTGATTGTATAGCTACCCGAATCAAAATTATTTTGAATGGCAATCGTACCCTCATAGGCATTTGTTTGACTATTCAATTTTAGCGGAACCGGAATAGCCTTTTTTGTAACAGGGGTTAGATAACTCAATGATACAGTACCAATTCCTACATCATCCGACGCCTTCACACTCACTTTAACAGTATCGCCGGCAGTAGCATCTTTATGATCTACGCTAATGCTCTCGAATACCGGCTTGATGACATCTACAGCTGCAGATGCACGATACACCGGTGCGGTACTGATGACCAGGAGTATGGCTGAAAGAATGGAAAAAATTCTTTTCAAATGAAGTCCCTCTCTTTCTGTTCTCTCTCTAGTTTTTGTCTAAAAATGTAAAAAATAGTCTTTGATTCCTCCTTTTCTAGTTTTTTTGAAAGACTCTTACAAGTAAATAATAATACTAAATAGGGCTTTGGGATGATGGTAATTATGACAAATTAGAAAAATTTGGGAGATTAAACTATGCGCATAGTATTAACTTAGGTTATAATCTTTATTTCTAGTAAAAAGTCGCTAGTAAACCAGTTGGCTAAGGGAATAACCCGGACATATGACTAATCGTTAGCATTCGACAAAATTGTAGAATCCATCAAAATGGGGAGTCATTTTGATAGGTATCAAAAATATAGGGTGCTAAAATATTGATCCGCAGTAATGGAGGCCAATCCGATGGTTAAACAAAGAAATGAAGGTGTAAAGGCAAACAGGTTGATAAGACAAGTGATTTACACCCGGTTTTTTCGGGAAGTAGTTGATAAAAATAAAAAGTGGTCGATAAAAGTTCAAAGCGGTTAATAAGCGGCAAAACCAGACCTGCTCACTCCAAGAAACAGAAGATGCCAGCTCCCGCCATATCATCATTGGGGTGCTGGCAATATTTTAACACTATATTTCAAACTAGAGGCATCCTTCAATCACCCCTCAATCAACTTACTCCGCCGACACTCCTCATGAAAGGCCCGCAGCCGTTTCGTCCGCTCCATCAAGGTGTCCAAAAAGTACTGCCAGTCATCGACGCGTTTCAACTTCTTGTACAACGTCCGCAGCTTCTTCAAATGCCGAACCGCCAGTCGATAGCTTGCACGGTTTTTATGGTCAATCTCGCGCTGGGCGGTCTGGTGAAGCATCGCCAGCAGCACCTCGGGCCGCTCCTTCTCAATAATTTTCAAACGGTCCTTCGGCAAATCATAAAAGTCCAAGCCGACAAACGCCTGGAGCTCACCCCAGCGATCATACTGCCCACGCTCAAACAACAAATACTCATACTCACCAAAACTATAGGGAAGCATCGAAAGCAGCGCCCGCTCATACAAATCGAGCCGGTCATCCTCGGCACAATACGGCGCCACCGCCCGCAGCGCATTCCTTGCGAACGCCGCACAGCTATGGTACCCGCCTAAAACCTCCAAATAGGCCTTTACTTTTTGCAAAAACAGCTCAATTACCGGCCCAACACGGCGCCACGCCTTCAAGCCCGACAAATAATCAATCCAATACACCATATAAGGCGCAATTTCCGCGGCACCAAACTGCCCAATCAACTTTAACGCCTTCTCATCGTCCGCAACCAGCAAATTAACATGAACCCCGGCCACCATCAGCGGCAACGGATTTTCCCAATCCTGAAGCCCCTTCAGCCCAGCTTGAATCTTCAACAACTCATCCTCACGCCATGGCTTCTTTTTGAAAAAATGAACCCACAACAGCCGGTACAAATAAATCCGTTCATACTCAAGCCTGCTCGCGCACGTCAGCAGCTCCAACGCATCGGTCTTCAACTTCTCAATAAACTCATCAAACGCAAACGGCAGCGACTGCACCCCAATTTTCACCGCCAAATCCTCAGCATCATCCATCATATTATGAAACAAATGCAGATAGGCGCGCTTCACGGTGTCCTCATCATGACCGAGCCGCTCACTCAAAGCCGCCAGCTTCCGGAACGACACCACAATCCCGACCAGTTCATACAGCAACCGCCATTCCTGCTCGACCGGGGCACTCGCATGAATCCGCCGCTCATAAATCCCAAACAGCTCCGGTATCACATATGGGCTCGTGTACTTTTTCGAAGCGAGAAGTGTATCAAAGCTCACCTCAAACGAATGCACCCAGCGGCTGTAATCCGGCTTCAACACGCCGTTCGCCTTGATCAAATCCTTCGCTGTCTGCATCCCCCAGCCCGCAACGGCCTTCTGCTCGCGAATCGGCTCACGCCACTCGGTCACCCAATCGGAAACACTGCCCACCTTCGAATACGCACTGAAAAACACCGCCACCTGATGGCGGCACAAGCCTTCTGTAGGGCACGAGCACTCGCTCAACGCCATAAAGTCAAGATCCAGCTCCACCTTGACCGGCGTCACATCCTGCACAACCGCCGTAACCGTCTTATCCCCGATATGTAATTGCTGCACCATCCCTTGCCGGTACAGCATCAAACCCTTTTGAACCAGCTTCGCATCCTCCACCGTATTCGCGTTCAGCAGCTCCCGCATCTCTTCGGAGAATTCATGCAATAATTCATTTGCAGGCGTCGACTCCAAGGCCGTACCCCCCTTTTTTGAAAAATTGTTTATTTTTATAAAAACCGCAGTCTAGGAAAAATCCATATTCCACTATTATACCCAAAAATTCGCGATTAGAGGAGTGGGGCGCCCGAAAACAAACAAGATTCCATTACTTTTATCAGTCAAGTTACAAGATTTGCCCTTCAAAATTTGAAACTTACCCGCCGGTTCGAAGTTTACTCGTCAAAAATCAAGGTTTACTCGTCGGATTTCGGGATTTACTCGTCAACCCAAGTTTACACGTCAAAAATCGAGGTTTACTCGTCAGATTACAGGATTTACTCGTCAAATTATAAAATTTACTCGTCAAAAACCAAGATTTACTCGTCAACCCAAGTTTACTCGCCGATTTCAACTGACAGGCCTCTCCACGAATTTGCAATTTCGCCAGCTTTGCAATCATTATATAATGATAATATTCGTGTGTTGGGGGATGAGTGAATGAAGAGAGGCTTTCTTGTTGGGATAGGTATATTTGCTCTGATAGTTGTTTCTATTTTTCTACTAAATAACCAAGATGAGGCGGGAGCGGGGAACGTGCCCAAACCGAAAAATAGCAGCACCCAGCTAAAGGAAAAATACCAAAGTGAATTCCAGCAAATCGATCTGGCAGCAGACAAAGGGGTGGATTCAATAATTGCCCAGGCCAGTAAAAAGGAATCATAACGCCGTAGCTGACAAAAAAGTAGCAGAAAGGTCGTTATAAAAGGAATCATAACACCCGTTGCTGGCAAAAAAGTAGCTGACCATTAATTGTGCCCGAGCAGCCCCTTTTTTCCAAAAAAACTGTAACAATAACACTCTTATTATTACCGCGCACACCATTACCACACCCAAACGGTAACAAACCCACCAAAGTTGTTTCTTTGTTCACAAACCTGGTCACAATTACCCTTTTATAATGACCACTCGGCCTGATTTTTCACCCGAACGGCCACAATTCCGTCGCATGGATTTTACCAAATACCCCTTTTTCATCTAACCCCAGCCAATCTCCCATAACGAGACAGCCAACAGCCAACAAACAAAAGCCAGCCCCGCACGAAAACGAGACTGTCCAGCACTTAGTAATCAATTATACTCATAATCATACCTTGATGAATGGTAGTGATGGAACTTGTGCGCCGCATTAAAGTAGTCAATCGTCACCTGAAACGCCTTCCCGTCACGATCCCAATAAGCAAGCACAATGATATTCGCTGAACCGTTCGCCAAATCCTCAGCGCCGAGGTCGTCCGCCGCCCACTTCACAGCCTTGTAATCCGCCGCACCGTCGACCTTCAACGTATACAACCAATAATTTTCTCCTTCAATCCCCTCAAGGTCATGGTACGCATTACCAAGCTCCGCCTGCAGCGCCGACTTTGTGATCCCGACATCAATCCACGTCTTCAGGCCCTCCACCACCGAAACTACATCCGCACTCCCCGCATACGTCATCCGGCCATCATTCATCAAGTAATAACCGCCGACAAAATTCTGCCGCACCATCCCGCCGTAATGGGTATCAAAATAGTACCAATCACCGGATATAGACCGCCAGCCCGTCACCATTCCCCCGTTCGAGTCCAAGTAATACCAGTTATTTAACTCCTTCACCCAGCCCGTCTGCATCTGCCCCGACCCAGCAAGGTAATACCACTTCCCATCAACGGCCACCCAGCCCGTCTTCATCGCACCATTCTTGTCCAAGTAATACCAGCGTCCGCCATCGAGCAGCCACCCGGTTTTCATTGCGCCAAGCTTGTCCATATAATACCAGTGTCTGCCGTCCAGTACCCACCCGGTCTTCATCGCCCCCGAGCCATCAAGATAGTACCACTTCCCGCCATCAAGCAGCCAGCCCGTCTTCATCGAACCACCCTGATCCAAGAAATACCACTTATTGCTATCGAACACCCAACTCGTCTTCATCACACCATGATCATAATAGCGCCACTTGCCACCCTCAAGCGCCCAACCCATAGCAGAACTCCCGCCCGCCGCCGCAGCCCCCGGATACACACAAAACAGCACAACCCCAATCAGCACAATGATAAACCCTTTTATTTTAAGCAAATGAACCCACCTCACGTTTTTAAGACTTGTTAAACTATTGATATTAGGCTTAATTGCTGTAATTCCTTCTGAAATAATCAGACATATTCTGCGGCAAGAAAAAAAGGGGTCGAGAAATCAAAAAAGAGGTCGATAAAATGAGGAAAATGGTCGATATATTAGGGAATGAGGTCGAAAAGATAGTAGAAATGGTCGAAAAAACCAACCTCCACATCAGGAGGCTGGTTCTTCATCGGATGATAGTTTTGAAAAATAGTCAAACAAGTGAGTTAGGTAGCGGTTAAGCTCGAAGCCCTCTTCATTAGCAAACTCAGATAATAACAATTTATTTTCTGTCATTTATCCCATCCCCCTCGATTTCGTATCTACTTATACTATTCCCAAACTATCATTCTTTTATACATAAAAAAAAACCAATCTTCTAAAATAGAAGACTGGCTAATAGAGCCTCTTAAACGCCGAAAAATGGGCGGTATAGTAGGTGCTTTTTACATTAGAGATCATAATTCCATATTTCTCGTCGGCATGGATGAATTGGTCGTTGCCGAGGTAGATGCCCACGTGGGAAATCCCTTGCATATATGTATTTTGGAAAAATACGAGGTCGCCAGGCTTAGGGCTGTCCACGTAATAGCTGCGATCGTAATAGCCCGCCGCGGAATAGCGTCCGATTTTCGTGCCAGACTGGTTCGCGACGTAATAGATAAAGCCGCTGCAGTCAAAGCCCGATGTAGTGCTGCCGCCCCACACATATGGCGTTCCAATTAGTTTTTTTGCAATCGTAATAGAATCAGTCTGCGTTGGTGTTGGTGTTGGTGTTGTAGCTGAGCCTGATACCTTTAATTTTTGTCCGACGTAGATCATGTCAGAAGTTAAGCTGTTGAGCCCCTTTAAGTTTGCCACAGTCATATTGTATTGACCGGCAATCTTGCCGAGGGTGTCACCGCTTTTTACAACATACTCACTTGCTGCAGGCGGCTGTGCGGCTGGCGGTGGGGTCACCACTGGCGGCGTTGGCGTTGTCTGCGCACCCGTGACCTTCAGCTTTTGCCCGACATAAATCATATCTGACGTCAGATTATTGAGTGTTTTCAGCTGCTGCACAGTCATTCCATATTGCACGCCAATTTTGCTCAGAGTGTCACCGCTTTTGACGGTATAATCACTCGAAGGCGTTTGCGTTTGTGTTGATGGCGCAGTTGTCGCAGGCGGTGGTGCCGGTTGGGCTGGCTGCGGCGCCGTTACGGTCACAGTTTGTCCCGGAGCAGACACCTTCATGACTTGGCCAACATAAATCATAGTGCTTGTCAGGTTATTCCACTGCTGCAGCTCGCCAACAGTTACATTATAGCGGTTGGCAATTTTAATCAGTGCGTCACCGCTGACGACAGTGTAAGTAGTTTGCTGAACGGCCTGAACAGTTGTGGCCGCAGGTGCAGTGGAGATTTGCAGAATTTGATTCTCGTAGATCACATCGGACTTCAAACCATTTAATGTCTTGATTTCATTGACTGTAGTCTTATATTTCGAGGCGATTTTCGATAGGCTGTCACCTTTTTGGACTTTATAAGAATCAGCAAAGGCGGAACCGGCAAATAGGGTCGAAAAAAGGGCAGTTGTCGAGACAGTGCGAATAATAGTTTTGTTCATTTAGCAAATCACCTCATGTTTTTTCATTTTTTTATTAATTTTACCATAGTTTGCTATTATTTCGGAGGAAAAATTTGCGCAACACGAAGAAATAACGAGGAAAATAGCATAATTTACACCGAAATCCTTGTTGAATATGCGGTGAAACCAATCTACTGGTGAAATTTAGAGTTCAATCGGCGAATTTCATGTTTCTATCGACGAATGTTGGGAGCCAATGAGCGAATTTTGAACTCCAATGAGCGAATATTGAAATTTAATCGGCGAATCTATAAAACTAACATATATAGAGACGCTCTTTTTCCAGGCAGGATATTGAAGCAATAAGTTGAATAAATATAGTATAAAAAAATGCATTGGGGGATTAAAATGGAGGGCAGATTAAATCGGAAGTCGGTTACTTCCTTAACATTAGGAATATTATCATTGATTATACCGTATATAGGTTTAATACTTGGCATCATCGGTGTCGTTTTTTCAGCAAAAAGTTTGAATGAGCTTGATCAGTCCAATCAGCAGGGAAGAGGACTGGCCATATCGGGCAAGGTGTGCAGCATTGTCGGGATCTGCCTTCAGGCACTGCTCATAATTTTGCTGATTTTAGGATTTGTTTCATATTTTATGGTCGGTGGAGTGGAAGAAGGGGTCATAAAGTAGGACCGCTTTTGACGAATGATGGGGGATGCAGGTGAAGCGGTGATTTTATCAAGGTCCTATTTGCAGCCTATGCGCTATATAATATGGTGGATTTAAATCGCGCTCTTGATGATGCGAGATACTACTATTTGACGTTAACTAGGTAATCTTAACTGGGCAAGTTTTTGTTTTGCCTTTTTATCTTTATTATTTTAAATATTTTGGTAAATACAGGAAGGGTAATTAAAAGTGGATAGACAATATTGAACCAAAGACTTGTCTCGGGACGAATGTAAAAATAAGTGATAATGGGAGATAGAAGCCATAGGATGATGTTTATGACACAATTGGTTATTTCAGATTTGAACATGGAAGCATCCCCCTTTTATTTAACAGTAGTATTACAAAGGGTATAATGAAAAGTTTCATAATAATATAGAAGAAATTAAAGATAAGTTATTCCGCAGCAGCAAATGACAATCCAAAATTTTAAATAGACTGACCAGTGGAAGGGGAAATATCATGGTAGAATTTGCATTATCGAACAACTGGACAGTAATCCTTGACGAGCCTTTTTCATATGAATGAACTTCACCTCGTTGCAGATATTTTCCCCTTTTGTAAAAACCAAATACTAAAAAAATGTTAAAATAAGGCATAATGGGAGGAGTGAATATGAGGAGAAGAATCATCCAAATCGTTATTCTACTAACACTAGTAGTAGGAGCCTGTGTTTATATTAGTCTCGGAAAAGAATCAAAGATTCAGGGATTCCCTGTTCCACTTTTTGCAAAATACATAGTTGATGACAATCCAAAGGACTTCAAATATTCACAGAATGCCACGGGGACGGTTCTCATGGCTTTTGTCGTAAGCGCCACAAAATATGTTATAAGTAGCTGAAATTATGTCGTAAGCGGAGCAAAGTGCGACGTAGTGGAGGTTCTACATGGACTTTGTCGTTTGAAACCATGGGTAACCACTATGTAAAAGGCTTCTATTGGACATTTCCATCTGGTTTCGTGAAGTTTTGTCCATTAGAACCCTTCTCATCGACGTTGAAGCTGAAAATTAACTCAAACATCGAAGTAGACAGGCTTTACTTCGATGTTTGGACCTAAAATCCCCGGGGGCCTCTAAGATGAATAATTCCAGATACCCCTTTTAAGTCACAATTGGCCCAAAATGTGCATTAACATCGCCTACTATAATTTTACGGTAAACTCTCACTACTTGGGAGTTCAATGCAAGAAAAAATCAGAGGCTTGATAACCCTACGATTAACTGCACAGCGCAAAAAGTCACCATGTACCCCAATCAGACAGCTTCGGATTTCATGGAAGGAATGATGGAGCATCTGAAAAACGGCAGCATGGGGATCAAGTATGATGAAGTCAGACATGTCCAGCCTGTTATCGTAAGTGGGAAAAGATTTGATTCCATTGAAGGGAAAGCATTTATAAATGGTAGAAGAGATATTGTCCGAACTCAATACTATTGGATTTTACTAAAGGGCTATCAACTTTCCATCATCACCACTTGCATATCAGAGGATGGTTCAGAGGATCTTCGAAAAATAGTGCATAATCTAAAAATGGAGTAAGTTCAAGCTAACATTCTTGGTGTTTTTTTCTAGAAGGAGGAGATTGTATGATCGTGGAAGCCGTAATGCTGCAGGTTAAGCAAGGAATGGAAGAGGAGTATGAGGAAGCATTTCGACAGGCATCGGAAATAATTTCTTCGATGAAAGGATACATATCCCACGAATTGCAACGGTGTATGGAGGTTAAGGGAAAATATTTATTATTGGTGAAGTGGGAAACGTTAGAGGACCATACCCTTGGATTTAGAGAATCAAACGAATACCAAAAATGGAAAAATCTACTGCATCATTTCTATGATCCATTTCCAACCGTTGAACATTTTGAAAAGGTTCGTCTTTCATATTAAAATGATGCCACGGGTGGTGCCACGGGGACGGTTCTCATGGCTTTTAAAGAGGCTAGTGCCAACCAGCAGAACCATCCCCTTGGTTGTGGCCAGACGGTCACAATGGCTCCACCGTTCCACCCGTCAAAGAAAAAGCATGGATTGCCATCAGGCTGTCATGTATACTATTGGTATAAGTTTACAAACGTGGAGGGATGTAGATGGATAGAATGGGTAGTGTGTTTGGTCTTTTTGCACTTGTTCCAATTTTACTGTATTTGTTCATTATTGGGTTTAGTATTTATTTTATTGTGCGGACGGTCCGATTCATGAATGAAAAAACAAAATTAGACCAACAAAGAAATGAGAAGCTGGACGCTTTAATCAAGGTGATGCAGGAGAAGTCGGGAAAATAATTCGACGCGGTTCATTCGTCTAAAAGGGAAGTAAATTCACAGCATTTTTAAACACATGTAAGACTTTTTTCATCGTTTGTTCATGGTTTATTCATGTTTGGCGGCTATAATTGGTGCATGAGAAGGAATAGTGCAACTACTTTTCATACCCCCTTTTAATATAAATTTTGTATTGTGTCCGGTATTATGCCGGATATTTTTTTGATATCCTAAGAATATGAATATAGACTCCACGATGACGGTTCTCATGGCTTTTAAAGAGGTTAGTGCAACCAGCAGAACCGTCCCCATGGTCCTCCTTCAAAATTTCGACAAAATTCACATATTTTCTATCATTTTAACTGGAAATGTATTTACAATATCATACCCATCTAGTAAAATGTGTAACTAGTATATGCAGGAGGAGGATTATGGGAATTGGAGCGAAAGGGAAACATGACTAGCTCGAATAGTGCCGATTTTTCAGAGATTGTGAAAAAGGCGTACGACAAGGGCCTTAATGAGACAGAAATAACGGCGGAAAAATTAATCGAAGAACTAAAAGCGGATTTAAAACAACTAGTTGTCTGCTAACATATATAGATATAAGAGGCTGTTAGGGGAAACCTTAAGAGTCTTTTTTGTATTTACAAACGGTGCCTGACACCGTAAACAACACAAAGGGATTATAAATGGTGCCTGACACCGTGGGAAATTACACTTTTATACTTTTTTTACCAAACCAATACTTCAAATTTTAGCATTCAATGAGCGAATCCGGCAAAACTATCGACCAATCTAAGAAAGTAACAATCTGTTAGAAACAAAATACCCCCTTAGCAAAAAAGCTAAAGGAGTAGCTCTAAACAAACTAACTATAAATTAGTGCGAACCAGCAGAACCGTCCCCATGGTCCCCCAGGTCACCCCCTTGTCAATAATACCCTAACTCGCTTTCCGGTGTTTGGATGATTACTGGATTCTTGCTGGGATCCAGCCATTTCAGAATAGATATGACATTATTTTGCGCTGTGGCTGTGCAGCCTAGTGTATAACTGCTGGAAACATGGAAAAAGATCGCGGAACCTACCCCGGGAATTCTTTCGGCTGTATTGTAATTAATCACAAATCCGTAATTGTAGGCGGAAATATCCATTCTTTCAGCACTGCTCCACCGGCCATTATTTTCGGATGCCTTTTGCCACGTATTATAAAGGGAGGAGTTCGAATCATCTACCCATACATCATCAGCTGTGATTTGCCGATAAGGCAGCTTTATGCCCGGATTTTGATAACGTCCAAACGCTGTCCCAATCGTATATTTTCCCCGAGGAGAGCTTTTTCCACCCTCACTCATGACAGTGGCGAAGCCTTCTTTGCCAATAAATCCGTCGACATTGAGTTGTTCAAACCACTTATTATCCACTTTTTCAAAGGTACGAATTTTCGCCTTATTTGTGTTATAGCCCGCTGCCGTCACCAGGATGAGCTGATGATTATTTGATACCTTTGTGAACTGATCGGCAATCGTATTCGGAATCCAGGCGCCGCTTTGGTTCAAATAATACCAGTCGTCCAGATAAATCCATCCCGTTTGCATGGCACCGGAGGAATTTAAATAGTACCATTGATTATAATTAAATAGCCATCCAGTCTGCATAGCACCAGAAGAATTTAAATAATACCAGAGGTTTTTATCTAGGAGCCAACCCGTTTGCATTGCGCCGGAGGAATTTAAATAGTACCAGCGATTATGATCTAAGAGCCATCCAGTCTGCATCGCCCCAGAGGAATTTAAATAGTACCAGCGATTGTTATCTAAAAGCCATCCAGTCTGCAGCGCCCCAGAAGAATTTAAAAAGTACCACCGGTCATCGTCTAAAAGCCAACCAGTTTGCATAACCCCATTGCTTTTAAGAAAATACCATTTCCCCTTATCATAAATCCAGCCCGTGCTGGCGGCACCATCTTTCAGGTCAAAGTAGTACCAGCTGTCGTTAATGTTGAGCCAGCCCTTCACGGCCAGATTGTCCTGATAATAATATTGTTTTCCTTGCTCCACAACCCAGCCATTTTTAACCGCTTGCGTGCTATCTTTTTCAGCGGCAGTCTGTGCAGGTGGTAAAATCATGAATCCACACAAAATGATCAAAACAATTCTCGTTAAAATTTTCATGTTCAAAGCAGTACCTCCTATCTCCATTTAAAAAATATATCAAATTTCTTCTATTAATCCTATGAAAATGGTAGATTTAGCTATTATAATTGAAATGGTACTATTTTCCTTAAAATAAAAAAGGTGGGGGAAAAATTGGCGGGGATTAAAAAAACGGGTTTTTTTTTGGCAAAGTAGCAGGAGCAATTACAGGAGAACCTATAAAATTTATTGGCAAAAAGTTAAATAATGATTACATACAGGAAATTGGCGATGGAATTAAAACAGCCACAACAAATACGGGGACAACTATTGGAAGCATTGCTGAAGGCACATGGAACACCGCTTCGGGTTTAATCTATAAAGATGAAAATAAACGGGATGAAGGGTTAACAGAATTAAAAAGCACCACAATTCAAACAGCAAAAGGCATGGGACAATCTATAAAAAGTACATATAGAAATGGAAAAGATGTTGTTCAAGGAGTAGCCACCAATGATAAAGACCAGTTGATTAAAGGGGCAAAGGGAATTGGAAAAACAGTGGCAGTGGCTGCTCTTGCGGTCGGAGTACTAGATGCTTTAGATGTTGTAGATCTTGACGGTGTCGATAATCATGTACAAGCTGAAACGATTGATAGCAATACGGGAAGCGTTTACGTAGATGGTACAGCCGAATTTGGAGATCCAGCAGATGGACAAATTCATCCTATCGAAACACGCAATGACGAATTGGCAGGAGACCATCATCCTGTTACGGGTGTTGAGTTTGAATCTAAAGTTGTCAGGCTTCCTACTGGAGAAGTAATAGAAGGCGTTTTCCCTGAATTTGATAGCGAATACACGGCAACCCTACCAGAATCTTTGTATCTTGAGGGTGATGGAACACATTTTTCCTACGCAAATGAACAATTGGCCGAGGCCATCAATCACAACCCTGAACTTGGTAATGATTTTACGGAATCACAACGAGCAAAGATATTTGCGAATGAAACACCTGAAGGATATACATGGCATCATAGTGAAGAACCGGGGAAACTAGAATTGGTAGATGAAGAGATCCATGCCGGGACGGGGCATACTGGCGGTAGAGAGCTATGGGGCGGCGGTTCGGAAAATAGATAGATTTTTTCAAACATACCGGTGGGTGCATGAGATGAATTTTTTTATAAAAATCTTGAGTGAAATGGTCTTCATGAAATTGATGAAGACCATTTCACTTTGAGAAAAAATGATAGGAACAAAAACTTCCCAAAAAGAAAGAAAAAGGTGTTCCAATAGAGCCGATAGGGACACGATTTACTCGTAGCTTTGATTGAAATACTCGTCAAAAATTCAGATTTACTCGTCAATTTTTTTCGATTTACTCGTCAACATTCTCATTTTACTCGTCAATCGGATTTAGCGTGCCATTTGATAACGGGTTTACTTGTGAGGTGCAAAATTATAAAACACAGACCAAATCACAAGAAAAACCACATAGTTTCCGCAATTAAAATTACAGTATATTTCACAGCAAAAAGGCTTAAAGGAAACCTCCTCTAAGCCTTTTAATTTTTAATTATTTCTGCGACTAAAGCACCCGTTACTTTAATAAGAGTTAATAAAAGATTATTTCTCCCATATTTCAATCCATCTTCCATCTGGATCAGAAATCCAGATAAATGTTCCAAACTCGCTTTTTTCAGGTTGTTTTAAAAGTGGTATTCCAAGTTTTTTGAAATGTTCCATCCAAGCTTCGATATTTTCTACTTGAAAATTTAGCATCACAGACTGTTCTACAGGAAAATAATCACTACCTTCATTAAATAAAGAAAAGATTGTTTCGTTGTCAGCATCTGGCTTGATGATAGTACCATTCCACTCATTCATCGATATCCCTAGAGTTTCTTTATACCAATTTTTTAATGAATCAACATCTTTTGTTCTCCAAAAAACCCCACCGAAACCTTTAATTTTCATAATCTTGACCTCCTATTAGATATATATAAAAGATTTTATTGTTAAACGATCTGCCCTTTAGTGTAACAAGATAAAGAGCTGCCGCTATAACTTTTTGCTAAACTCAAGCCCCTGTTAGTTCCAAAATTACAATGTATTCCCTTACCTATTTTTCTACACATATTGTAAGAAATCCTTCTTCAACTATCCTGCTTACGTTACTTGAAGAAAGAAAAGAACATTGATGTTGTTTCAGTAATGCACTCGTTAGCGTAAGTACATTAATTCACAATGACACAATCAAACCTACTTTTCGAACTTCTTAGTATTAGCATTCCAGGTTCTATTTCCTAACCAAACCCCTAATAAACTAAAGCATATAATAAACATCAGATAAGATAAAATAGCATACGGAATATATGTTAGGAGTACTCTATTAAGCACAAACACTTGAAGTGTTGCAAGTAGTAATGAAAAAATCAAATAAATCAATAAAATGCTTAATACATATCTCTTTTTGCCTTTGGATTTTATTCTAGTCCATCTTTCTTTTTGTTTATCTTCGTTTTTCCCCACTTGAATCATCGCCCCCGAAAAAGCTTTTTAAGAATAATTCTACCTTTATTTGATATTTTCCTTCTTCAAGTAACATGCTTCTTTAGCACAAGAAGAAAGCTGCCAAAAATGGCAGCTGGATCTTCAACTCTTGCATCCGTTACTTTAAGTACAATCCTTCACATTGTCTTTGAAAAGTTGTATTTGAATCATTTTAAGGTCAAAAATTATGGGGTCCGAAAGGATTTTCTGGTGGATATTCCTCTAACTTATCAGCTGTTCTTTCATCTGGTGAAGTCGCCCCAGATTTTTTGTCAAAATAAATGGCTATTCCAGCCAATATAATGATAGGTGTAAATATATAAATCCAAATCATCATAACACCTCCCAACTAACCAACGAATTACTAATATTATATTACTAATTTAACTTTTTTTTACAATATTCTTTAACAAACCTGCCCGATAGTTTAAGTGTAATCCTTCACAATCTCTTCTACGCCTTAATGTAACTACAATCCCTAATAATTGTTGTTCCAGAATCCAGTACAATTCAAAAAGGCGCCTTCTTATTCAAGAAAAGCGCCCGTTTAAGGCAAAACAAAAGATTATAAAAAGACATGCTGTTGGTTGCTTCAAATAGTAATTGAGAATAAATCAAAGCATTGTTCATCTTATGAAAGAGAATAGTAATTAGGCTTAGAGATACTTTCTTCAACTAACGATGCACATCGTTTCATTTTGTTTTTCAATGTTTAAACTCCAAACTGTTTAAAATGATGGTCAAGGTGCTTGTATATTCCTTTACCCCATTGCTCAGAAGTAAGTTTTCCAAAAAAAGGATGCGGATGAGTTGTGCACTTCTCTGGTCCGTTATTTTGGAATGTGATAATTTTTTGTTTAAGTTTTTCTTTTTCTGTCTCAAATTCTCTATCATCTGCAATCAAAATGGTTGGAATAGTAGACATATTATGAGGCAATGTCTTGTCATTGTAAATGATTTGTTTTGCAAACCTCCCAACTATTATTCCTAACCAACTCCTTGGTGGAAAAGAATTTCCCATTGCAATGTCTTGAAAAGATGAACAATGCGCTAGCATTTGGGCAACATCCATTTTACCCCATTGTGGTTGTGAATTTGGACTCAATTTGTCAATACGCTTTAAAACTTCTGCTGTATGCATATGATTAAAAATATTTTTCATTAGTGCATATCCCCTTTAATTATAATGAGTCAAGCTTCTTAACTTATTTGGCCCGTTTGCTCAGCATTGGCGCTAATTCTTATTCCGGATTAGCGCCCGATTGTTTAATGATTTTTATCCAAGAACAAAAGTAGATAACTACCTGCACAAAGAAAAAATGCAACTCGGGTTACGATATAAATTGAAAATTCAAATGAAGTTAGTTTTCTTTCTCTCTTGATTTTTTTAAAATGTCTATAATAGTAAAATGAACATAGGAGTAGTATTATTGCTGATAATTGGAATGTGTTTTCCAATATATTAACCAAAAAATCATCTCCTCACAATGACAGCAGAATATGTACTATTACGATAACCTACTTGGAAAATCCTGCTTATATCTTTAATCTAAAATAAGCGCTCATACTTGTTACAGGAAAGCGCCCTTTAATGGAATAACGAAATTTAGAAAAAGGGATATAAATTAGCTTATTTTTTCTGGAACTAACGCACCCCGTTAAATAAGGAAAGAGTGATACTCCATTTTTAAGCATTGCTACCCGTTTGTTTATGATGATTGTTTTTTTCTTTCTTGTGTCTTCCAATTAAAATAGCGACTAAAATAATTCCACCTCCTATAATATCCATAATGACATTACCTATATCGCCAATATCATCAATCGATAACCCAATCAAAAAAGCACCAATAAGAATAAGTGGGATCACAACAGAAATCGCACTGCTTTTAGTATATTTGGGAGCAAAAATATTGGATGAAAATAATGAAGTGATATATAAAAAACATGTTGTTTCATATATGTAACAAATACCTTCTTATGTAATTAAAAACTAGAAGCTTCAGTCTAATATACTATGTTACAAACTGCAGATACAATTAATTAATAAGTTCATTTACTTCCTTTTTTAATGGAATGAAGTTTAAAAGAGGTTTTTTTCTAGGGGGAAATATTATGATTAAATTGGTGTTAACTGATATGGACGGAACGTTCTTGAATAATAGCGGCGATTTCAACAGGGAACTGTATAAGGACGTAAAAAAGTTAATAAGAGAAAAAGGCGTTGTATTTGCTCCTGTTACAGGCAAACAATGTGAACGCGTTGAAGAGTTGTTCGGTGATGATGCAGATGATTTATGGATTCTAGGGGATAGCGCAACTCGAATCAAGCATAACGGAGAATTTGTTTATGAATCACTAATAAGTAACAAATTGGGCCTAGAAATTATCCGTTTACTTGAGGAAATAAGCTTAGAACATACCATTATTGCGTGTACAAGAAACGGGGCAGTAATAAAAGAAGACATCCCTCAAGAAGAAGCAGATATTGTCAGAAGGTCCTATGCCCAAGTAAGACAAGTATCTAATTTTAATGAAATAACAGATGACTTTGTTAAGATTACCATTCACGACCCATTGTTAAGGTGTATGGAAACCAGAGAAAAACTAAATCCGTTTTTTGAGTCAGCATATATTGTTGCTTCGGAAGCAGCATGGATAGATATAGCGAATGTTAATGTACATAAGGGTACAACCGTTGAACATTTACAACGTTTATTGAATGTTACTCCGGAAGAAACGATGGCATTCGGAGATGGTTACAATGATTTAGAACTCATGACTCGCGCTACCTATAGCTTTGCTGTCAGAAATGGAGTTCAAGAATTAAAAGAGGCTGCGAATTTTATTACCCGCTCTAATGAAGAGGATGCGGTCATGAAAACAATCATCCAAATGTTATCTTTGCAATAAAATTTCAAGGACGACTCCACGGGGACTCTACGGGGACGGTTCTCATGGATTTTTTAGAGGTAAGTAAAAACCAGCAGAACCGTCCCTATGGCCATTTCAAACCCTCTCGATGGGCGCAAGGGATTCGTTTTTTTGGTAAATATCTTGAGAATCCAATAAGGGGTTTTGGATGCATTTTAGGTAAAAGTCCCGAGAGAAATGAATCAAATAAGAGGTCTTGGATGCATTTTGGGTAAAAATCCTGAGAGAAATGAATCCAATAAGAGGTCTTGGATGCATTTTAGGTAAAAGTCCCGAGTGAAATGCATCCAATAAGGGGTCTTGGATGCATTTTAGGTGAAAATCCCGAGAGAAATGCATCCACAATGCTCACGGTCCTGGGAGCAGCGTTCATGATCGGTAATCTAAAAAGAAAACTATAAGCTTATTAACAGCCAGGCCCGTATCTGGCTGTTTTTTTTCGTGTTGATACAACTTGATTGGAAATAAATAACAATTTGAATTGAAAAATGATAAAATATAGTTAAGATAATGAGTTTAATCAATAAAGAAGGGGGCTAAATAATGAATATTCTTATCCCATTCTTACTAATGTTTGTTCCGGTTTTATTGGTTTTCGGTATTATTGACTATTTTTCTTATCGAAATTGGACTTCCGTTTTTACTGCATTTAATGATGAAGACTATTTTAGAGCAGTTAGTAAACTTAAACAGGCAGGAATTAGGTATAAGACAAAATCTTTATTTAATCAAACTTCAACTCCCATGTTCGGGGGGAACCGCCAAGCACAATATGAAATTTTCGTAAAAGAGCAAGATGTTAGTATTGCTTCTCACAAATTGAATTCTTAAAAGCTTGTAAGAATCCACGGGGACGGTTCTCATGGCTTTTTTAGAGGTAAGTAAAAACCAGCAGAACCATCCACATGGTTGCCCTGACAAAGGGACAGATTAACTTCAACTTGCCCTTTGTTCTGTTCAATTTAGTAGCCACCCATAAAAGAAGTTCCTACAATGATCAGTAGAACGAACAATACCACGACTAACGCAAAAGCGTTTCTTGAACCATCCATGTAATAACACCTCAGTACTTGCTTAAATAGGATTTTACTTAGCCTAAATCAATCATACTGTTTGGTATATTAAATAGTGGACAGTACGATGATCAACAGAATGAACAACACAACGATTAAAACAAAAGTTGAACCGCCACCATAGCCACCGCCGTAGCCATAACCGCCGTCGTATCCACATGATCCCCACATGTTTTTCACCACCTACTGGATTATTCATAGGAAAAACAACCCTACTATGTATATATATTTTCTTAAGACAAGGGTTGATTGGACAAACATCTTCGTGTTAGGACAAATTTAGCGATTTTCTTAAATAATTTCTAAAAATGAAAAGAAGCGTCTGCAATACATGCAAACGCCTCTTCTTTGGAGGTATTTCTATAAGCTGGGTGTTGCTGGCGGTGGTAGTTATATCATATGCACTCAGAATAAAACTGAATGGGACAAGTGCTCATTAAAAGTAAATTAAATAGATAATGGACAAAACAATCATGCTTGACCCCATATTCTTTCTGATATTGTTATGGAAAAAAGCGCTCAGAAATGCTGGGCGCTTTTTCCATGCATAAAAAATCCCATGATTTCCGTTGGGATTTAAAAGCCCTGACTTACCAAGGCAGTAAGCTTACTTTTATTTTACTTCCCTTGGTTTAGAACAGGATCTGTGGAGTCGTGAAATTAATACCCACCTAGCATAAAGGATGTTCCAACAATGATTAAAAGGACGAAAAGAACAACGACTAAAGCGAAGTTATTATGTTCACGATGTCTTTCTTCCATAGTTTATCACCACCTTTTATAAGAGTCTGTACATATTATGTATTGGTGGTTAAATCTGAAAGGGACAAGCATGGAATATATAAAAATATAGCTATTCTAATATCAAGGAGTCCAAGGGGACGGTTCTCATGGCTTTTTTTGGGTAAGTGAAAACAAACAATAGGTAACAATTGCGGCACTAATCATACTATCTGTTCTGAGCTTTAATCAATTTGCTGATAAGAATGGGAGTATACCAAAACACAGTACTCAATCAGAACCAGGTATTGTATCCAAATATATAGATCCTCCGGGTTTAACTGTTCACCAAGTGGCACTAAACGATCTTTATGTGGAGATTCCTTATCAAAAACAAGATGTAAAAATCACGAAGAGAACAACAGACAAGTACATCTTTGTTGACATCAAGGACAAAGAAACAGGGAAAGCGTTGTACACTTACGGTGAATCAATAGGTCACGATAAAGAAAAGCTAGTTTTCCGTGAAGTTCAAACAAAAAAGGCTAAGATTCTCCTAAAAATGTTTGTAGAAATTGACCCTATTACATGTTTAATTACCAAAGTCAATAAAACGGAAGCAGTATATGATCCGCAGCCAAAGAAAATTGAAACGGAAATGATTAATTCCGGTTCGAGGTCAGGGAAGTTTCCAACCGAAAACGTTGAGTTATTGGCGAATGTCGGTCTTAATTGGGGAAATGATGTTCAACATCTATATGAAGGCTATGTAATTGGTGTAATCAAAAACTGAGTGCTCAAAGCGGAAGAATGTACGATTGTCTTCCGCTTTTTTTTTTGAGCTTACGGGGCAGGACAGCTCAATAAAAATAAGGATTGTTCAATTAACCTTCAGCTAAGTTTTTTTAATCGCGCATTGCGCCTGCCTCCCGGGAAGTCATGGCACCTTGTCCTTCACTTACATCCTTTTGAATTTCTTGTTTTACTTTTTGTGCATCAGTACCGGCAAATTCCGGCTTCATAATAGAACTCAAATTCTCTTTAGCTTGTTGCTCCTGTTGCATACAAATCCTCCTCCATTTATGGTTTAACAATCTTATTATTTACAAAAAGACACTCGGTGTATCCCGAGGATTTGAGCGAAATTCACTTAAAGGAAACTATCGATAGTTCTAGAAGAGTTCAAAAAAATTAACTTTCCACCCAAAAAGGACAACCATCGACCATTTTCTTTATAAAAAAAACTAACCAATTGTTTGTTTGAAAATCATATAAACACTGATGTAAAGGGGGTTTCCTTTTAAATAAGAGAAATTTCCTGTCGATAATTTTAACCGAAAAAACAACAATATTCCCCAGAAAATGATTCCATCTTTTGAAACTTACACTGTTCGCCGCTGTATCCCTTATTTCAACATCAATTAAACGTTTGATTAAAAATGCCGGATCGCTTGATAAGTAAGTCTTTTATTTCATTTATGAGGAAAAAATCTGTCGAAATTTCCCTATGTGGAACTCCATTAAAACGGAATATGTTGTAAATGCAATGAATTACGCCAATACCTTAAGATAAAGCCCATGGTACTAGAGGCAATAGGGACACGAACTTGCAAAATCCCATGTTCAAGCTTCTAAAAAATCATTAATGGGGTGCAAAATTACATCGAGTTAGAAAGTTAATCAGATTTATCAGCGATTTTTGTAAGTTTATCAGCGAATCTACGATTATATCAGCGAATTTAACCACTTTATTAGCGAATTTTCAATTTTATCAGCGAATCAATGTAAGCGACCATAGGCCCCTCGAAAAAATACCCCCTTAGCCCGAAAGCTACTTTAATCCCAACAACACGGGGAAGGTCCCCATGGTTTTTAAATAGGTTAGTGCAACCGAACCGTCCCCGTGGACCTGTGCCCAACAAAAATAAAAAAGAACCCGACTGTCGGAAGGAACTGATTCTGACTATGAGGGTGCAAAAGAAGGATTTAAACGAAAATAAGCAGAATAGTTCTTTTTAGGTTTAAAGAATAAAGCTGTCAGGAAAATCAAAGTGATTGAAGATTCCTTCATGTCATTTATTAATCTAAGATTGGAAAGGAGATGTAAAAAATGAGTGAGAAATTATTGAGGGTTGGAACAACATATATTCCTGTAACGAATGTGGAACTTTCGGCTGAATGGTATGTAAATAAATTAGGTGCAGAGCTAAGCTATAAAGATGAAGACAAAGCGATTTTAAATTTTGCAAATCAAAGCATCTTTCTTGTTAAATCCAATGAAAAACAAAGTTCCAATTTCATTGATATATACGGCGAAGAACGGTTTTCTTTAACTTTTGAAGTCAATGGGGTAAAGGCTTTAGAAGCAATCCATAGAAACTTTAGGGAAAATGGAATTAGAGTGGGAGAGATTGAAAATAGGGGACACGCTGGGAGGAATTTTGTCTTTTATGATTTAGATGGTAATAAATTCGATGTGTGGAGTGAACTAAGTCCAATTTTTAAAGATAAATATCTTACATCGAATTAATTGGTTGAAGGGAGCTATACCCTAATGCAAAGGATAAAATCCATGATTAAAGGTTTTCTGAATGAACCTTGGTGGTTCAAAATACTAATCTCGATTACTTTCCTTGCTTCAGTTATTTTAAGCAGTTCATTTTTTTCAAATCATGCTTATTTGCAAAGTTGCTCCAAATTAGCAGCGGCTATCTTCTTTTGTGCTTATGGTATTAAATTTAGGAAGAATTTTGGAATAGCTATAATCTTTTTCGCTTGTTCGGTTATTTGTATTTGCCTATCCATAATATCAATATTATTTTAGAAGGTTTCCATAGACAGGATTAAGTATTAACCTTAGATCGGAGGTGTCAATGTGGAAAATACAAATGAAAAAATAGTGGAGTGTCCGGGATGTGGAATAAAGTTAATTAATCGTCATTTCACTTTATTAGGGAATTACAATGCTTCAGGTGAGTGTTATCAAAAATACAGCGACTTAAGTTGTTATACAATCGGCAAACAGGATATTGATTTTATTCATCAACACTCTATTGATGCCTACTCTACACAACATTCAGGCAATGGTATGAAACCAATTACCACGGCTTTCTCGTTAATTGGTTTATATTATGCAGTCGAGAAAGGGTTTAACGGGAGACAAGTTCAGCGTGTACATACGCTTCTCAGTCGTCAAAAATATAATTGGAAGGAATTACAGCCACCCGATAAATCAGTCTATTCTTTGACTGTGTTTGATGTTTTGAACTAACAACCAGGGGAAAGTCGTGACAAAATGATTCAAAAGTGGATGTTGGATGTGTGGGAATGTTGGGAGCATCAACATAGTTGGGTGAAAGAAATTTGTTACACTCTCTTAAAGTAGGTAATTTATTTCAACATTATCATTTAACAGAGCCATTAAAAAAATGTGAAATATTGCACTTAAACTATAAGGTGCAAGAGTTTAAGAGTGGGACTGCTGCGGCAATCTCTTTTTTATCGAAAGGCAGCGTAAAACCCCTAGCTTTAGATATGGGGATATAAGCTGTATTTTTGTTGATTTTTTACAAGAAAGTCATGTGTTCTCGCTATACTATTAAGTATAATCTCTGCTATAATTAAAATATAAATAGAACATTAGTTCCCCGAAAAGAGGAGGTGAAGACTATGTATAGTACCTATAAAATACAAATTCATCCTCAACATGAGCTGTTCAATTACTGCGATTTACTTTGTTTTAAGGCGAAAAATTTGTACAACATCACCAATTACTATATTCGTCAGGTTTACACAGCATTAAGAAAAGAAATAAAAAGTGATAATCAACTTCAAGTGTTAATGGATATTGAAAGCTATTTACCTCAAATGAATGAAATTCGACTGAATAGTTATAAAAGGGCAAAAGCGAAACCTAAGAAAGTAGACAAAAGGGGCAAAATAATTGAACCAAAGTTAAAGCTCTTTGAAATGCCAACCCAAGAGAAATCATTCATAAGCTATGCCTTTGTAGAAGCGTTATTTAAGATCATGAAACAGATCGATTACACCTCAATGTCCTCTCAGTCCAATCAACAAACGATGAAGAAAGTATATGATGATTGGAAAAGCTATTTTGAAGCCTCCAAGAAATATAAAATCAATCCTGCCAGTTTTTCCGGAAAGCCGAAGATTCCAAAATATAAACCGAAGAATGGCCGAACAACCTGCTATTTAACGAATCAAATTACTAAAGTAAAAGATGGGATATTGAAATTACCAGAAACCCATATTCAATTATGTTTGGGAAAGATCGCCCATTCTGAAGGGAAATTACAACAGGTTCGGGTTGTACCGTCCTATGGTCGCTATGTAATTGAAATCGTTTTTAAGAGTGAACAAGAAAAAGAGATCAAAAGAACCGATAAACAAAAAAATGAATTTGTTTTTCCGCCAAGACGGGTAATGGGTATTGACTTAGGCGTAGATAACCTTGCAACTATCATCGATAACACGGGGCATAAGCCTCTGCTTATCAAGGGCACAGGGTTAAAATCAACCAATCAATACTATAACAAATTAAGAGGCAAATACATGTGCATTATTAGAAATGGGAAAAGCCCAAAAGAAGGGATATTTACCACGAACCGATTGATTTCCTTGGATCGAAAAAGGAATAATCGCGTTATGGATTTTTTACATAAGGCAAGCGTAAAAGTAGTGGAAATTGCCTTAGAAAGAACCATTGATACCATCATCATAGGAAGAAATGCCGGTTGGAAATTGGAGGTTAAAATGAAAAAGTCCAACAAGCAGACCTTCATCCAAATTCCGTATGCGACCTTCATTGAAATGATTCGATACAAGGCTGAACGTAAAGGGATTCAAGTCATCGACCGGGAAGAAAGCTACACCTCCAAGTCTAGTTTCTTGGATCGTGATCCCATTCCAACTTTCGGGGATGATCATCTACCTAATTTTAGTGGGTATCGGAGTAGCAGAGCATTTTACAAAATAAAAGGGTCAAAAGTGCTCATTCATGCAGATGTAAATGGAGCCTTTAATATAGTTCGAAAATATGTAAAGGATGCCTTTGAAGGACTTGAAAGAAAACAGTTCCTTCAAGCCCCCAAGAAAATCATCATCATTGAGAAAAAACATGCAAAGCTGAAGGCCTTGGCCTGATGTATTAGCGGGACTTGTGGTAGCCCACGTAAAGACAATGGTGCTTTAAAAGCCTAATCTTTCGAAACCCCTAACTTTAGTTATGGGGATATTCATTTCGGTAACATGCAGGTTAGCGGGAAAAGTGATGTTAATCCAGCTCTGTTTGTAGAACAATTTACATCCATGTGGGGAATTTAAATGGCAAAAGAAGAATATAAAATGATTAAAAGGGGGGAGTGATAAAATGCAGTTAATGAACAATTATTTTCGTGCGCGTGTAAGTATGGTGTACATGATGACCAATAACGAAATAATGAATCAAATTATTGCCTTTTACAGGGACATGAATGGAATTCTTACCTTCGTAGGAGCCCACCCAACTTATGGAAGAGGTACTGGTACAAAGGAAGTCTCCACTGCAACTGCAAACGATGGCGTCGACCCCTTAGCGTCACAAGGCGCCCTAACTTTGTCCCGTGATGGACGTTTCCTACTTGCAGTTAATGCAGGCAGTCATAGTATCAGTAGTTTCATCATAACCGACAGCGGAGCACCTGTTTTCGTCGATGTAAAGCCATCAGGGGGTGCTCAGCCCAATAGCGTAGATGTGTTTGGTAATCTTCTCTATGTCTCCAATGTAGGTAATGCCGCAAACAATTTTTCATCCAATATTACTGGCTTTCACATCGATGATAACGGACGTCTTACTCCTATTCCCGGATCTACCCATTCTCTCAGTACTTTCAATGCTCAGCCGGCGCAGGTTCTCTTCACTCCGGATGGCAGTAAAATCGTTGTCTCCGAGCTTACATCAAACCATCTTAGTGTATTCCCTGTAAATAAAAATGGTACGGTTACAGGACCAATCGTTAATGATTCTTACGGTCAAGGACCATTGGGCGTATATTTTCTATCGTCTGGAATTCTCTTAGTTACAGAAGCAGTTTCAAATGCGCTTTCATCTTATTCATTGAGCAACGACGGTATCCTTCATGTGATTAGCGGCTCTGTACCAAACGGATATCAGACTGCTTGTTGGGTTGTAACAACGAGGGATGAACGTTTTGCATACACTACCAACACCTTAAGCGGCACCATCTCCACCTACCGAATTGATCCCAATGGAGCTCTGTCGGTGGTAAGGCATATTACCAGTACACCGCCAGGTACAACACCAGGTCTTCCGATGGATGTTGGAGTGAGTAAAGATGGACTGCATTTTTACACCCTAAACGGAAATCAGGGTACAGTGTCAGTATTTAATATCCAAGATGATGGTAATCTAGTAAGATTGCAGGTTGCTTCCTGGACTAACTTCCCATACTTTGGGTCGCAAGGTTTAGCTGTTCTTTGATTCTGCTCCACGGGGACGGTTCTCATGGCTTTTTTAGAGGTAAGTGAAAGCCAGCAGAACCGTCCCCATGGTTCTCCCATCTATATATTTGTATAATTTAAGTCTCTGATTTAAATTAATATAGTAAAATTTATCCATATGATATATTTAGTGGTAAAGGAGGATTTTTTATGGAACACGAATTGAAAGAGTTTATAAAGAAGTGTGACAGTGCAATCAAGCGGGAGGATTTTGATACATTAATGAACTACTATACCGAGGACGCAATTTTGGTAGTAAAACCTGGAATGATTGCACGAGGTAAAGAAGAAATCAAAAAAGCATTTATAGCCATTTCAAAATACTTCAATAATACCCTTGCACCGACACAGGGGGAAATGATTATTTTAGAGGCCGGCGACACTGCGTTAGTTATTTCCCAAACGCTGCTTGATGCTGATAAAAAGGATAATGAATTTGCAATGGAAAGAAGAGCAACATACGTCTTTAAGAAAAATTCACAAGGGGAATGGCTTTGTGCGATAGATAACTCATATGGGACAGAATTAATAAATAAGTAGAAGTACCACGGGGACGGTTCTCATGGCTTTTTTAGAGGTAAGTGAAAACCAGCAGAACCGTCCCCATGGCATTTTCGATTCAATACTTTTCCAATACAAGTCGGAACATTTCAAACAACAAGAAGTTAAAAAATATCCAGACACCGCCAAATACATATCCACCCAAAATATCACTTGGAAGTAGGTCGGTCGATGCAATATTTACGATCGTTAACCCCATTAACAATAGTAACCCAAATACTGGAAGTGTTATCGATATATAATTATTTTTCGAATGACGGACAAGTAAGAATAAGCATGTACCATAAACAATTATTATAATAGTAGCATGTATATCAGGGAAATTTGCGGAAAGGAATTTCCCTACGATCCCTATTGATTGGAGATAGGAAAAAATCTGCATAATGGATTCATGGAACAACCTTGCTCCTAAAATTGACACGATGAGTAGGAGATACTCTAACACTCTGTTCCGACCCTTACTCCAAATCCGGATGATGGTTATGGCGATGATGGAACCCATTGCCATTGGGGATTGAAATACGAAAAACCCCTTCATCCAGTTCATATAAACGGCTGATTTGATGATATATTCAGCAATTTCATTAAACTGCGTAAACTCATTTTCTAAATAGTCTTGAGCCATTCCCAGCATCAAGGTTACCATTCCGATTAAAACTAAAGTGAGAAAAATAAGAAAGATTTCTGTTTTTCTTATGGTCTTTAGTCGATTTGTTAACCATTTTATTAAATGAATAAATAAATTTTTAATTGGAATTTTATAAAACCGATAAGCAAAATACCCCACCAACAATACCGCAAAAACAATAATAAAAATCATAAAATATTTACTTGCTAATTGATGGAAAGCCTCCCAGCGAGGTCCCAGAACTTTTCCTAAAGTAATAAAACAAATTCCCCATAAAAATGAACCTGTATATGCAGGTATAATAAATTTGCGGAACGGCATTCTAGAAATCCCTGAAACATATCCGGTAAAATGCCTAACACCAGGAATGAAATAAGCAAAGATCAACAATTTACTACCTGATCGTTCAAACCAAGCTGCTGTTTTTTTATATCTTTCAGGTCCAAGATGAATATATTTTCCGTATTTTTCGATTAGTTTATATCCCCCTGCCTTACCAATCCAATACGTTACGGTAATACCAGCACCACCTGAAACAAAGACTGTCAGGAGAGCCAAAAGGTAATTCATTTTTCCCTGAAATACAAAATAACCAGCATAGCTCATTAAAAATTCACCTGAAATAGGTAGAGCCATGAGTTCTAGGAAGATTCCCAAAAATAGAATCAGATAACTGTGCTGTTCAAATAAAGTTATTAAGTATGACATATAAATGCCCCCATTTTAAAAAAAAGAAACTCAAGTGTAAGAAATCTTTCAACTTTAAATCTACTTACAATTTATCATGATAAAAGCATTCATTTTCTATGTTAATGAATTCTTAATCTTGTTTTAAGTGAACCAAAAGGTTTATGGATAAAATAAAAAAGATAAACCTCTTTCGAAAAGGTTACTAGCTTTTTTAAAGGGGAAAAAAATTAAAGTTTTTTTACTCTAATTGGACTTACCATTAAGAGGGCAAGTATTAGGGTTATCCATGCGTTGCTATATAAAAAGAAACCCATACCAGCCAAGGGCAATCCGGCAGCTGGAATGGGTAATCCTTTAAAATACCCAATGGTTGGTTTAACACTAAACTTAGCCAATCTTAATGCCCCCATCGTTGGGAAAAGGATAAATGCTAAAGAAGTTAAAATGGAGGGGGCTGCGAGTGAGTGGAATAAAAGTGCCGGAGCAACTCCAAAACTAACAATATCAGCCAAGGAATCCAATTCTACGCCAAGTTCACTGTTCACTTTTAATTTTCTAGCAACCCTTCCATCAAGAAGGTCTAATACAGCCGAAAAGAAAATAAAAACGGAGGCTAATTCCAAAAAGCCACTCATATTAGATGTAATTGAAAGAACACCGCACAATAAATTTCCAATCGTAAATAAATTGGGTACTGTTTTTACTATCTGATTAAACAACATATTCCCTCCCCTTGGGTCGAACATCTTCCCATATATGTAGCATTTTCTATACTTTCTTCTGTTATTCTAAAATATCCAAGGAACCACCATCGCTGTGCCCCACATAATTACAGAAAATTAAAAATGCGGATTTGAAATAATTTTCGATAATGGACAAAGTTTTTTTGTTCAGTAATCGGGATGATATGAATAGAACATACTTTCACTCAACCTATGAAGGATTGGATTCTGTGAATTCGGCACTGATCCGGTATCACTTTAGTTTTTTAATATTCCTTGACAGGAATATTCCTGGTTGGGTATAATGAAATCAACAGGATGATAATACTAGTGATGATGTAGTTGTGATTTTACCGGAGACCATCACTTGACGAGGTGAGCAACATGTCAGGGAAGATTCCGGGCGTGAACATGACGACGCTTAGCGCTTTGTCTGAACCAAATCGTATGAATATCGTCGAACTCTTGCGTAACGGTCCCCTGACCGTTGGGGAAATTGCCGACCAGCTGGGATTGAGGCAGCCGCAAACTTCGAAGCATCTAAAAGTGCTAAGCGACAACGGGATTGTGGAAGTGCAGGCCGAAGCTAACCGCCGCATCTACAAGCTCCGGCCCGAACCCTTCCAAGCGCTGGATTCTTGGATACAGTCCTTCCGGAGCGTAATGCAAGAAAGATTCGACAATCTAGATGATTATTTGAAGGAATTGCAGAACAAGGAAAAATCATAACATCATTTCAAGATCAAGGAGGAATTACAATGTCAAACAATGAAATGCTATCGAGAGTAGAGAACGATCGGGTACTGGTACTGGAGCGCGTTTTCGATGCGCCACGTGATCTCGTATTTAAGATGTTTAAAGAGCCGGAGCATTTGAAACGCTGGTGGGGGCCGAGGGGCTGGGAGATTCCGTTCTGCACCGTTGATTTCAGTCCGGGAGGCGTTTGGCACTACTGTATGAAGTGCGTTGATCAGAACCTAGGTCAATTTTTTGGTATGGAAGCCTGGGGCAAAGGGGTTTATAAGGAGATTATCGAGCCGGAGAAGATCGTCTACACCGATTACTTTTCGGATGCCGAAGGCAATGTGAATGACTCCATGCCGTCGACCGAGATCACATTGGAATTCATCGATTTGGGTGGAAAGACAAAGCTGATAAACCGTGCTGAATATGTGTCCGCTGAAGCTCTTAAGACCGTCATGGACATGGGCATGCTGCAGGGAATCACCGAAACTTGGGACCGTTTGAACGAGCTTGTGGATTCGCTGAAGTAAAGTTACCGTAACGCTGATTAACAATTAATCGTTTTTAAGGTCGAGACCGTACTTGTTATTCCATTATAGGGCGCAATACTTAAAGAGCTGGTTTGTTATTGCCGGCTTTTTGTTTATTTAATTAAATGGCAGGTTTATTTAAGAAGTATATAGAATATATCTAAAATAAAATAATTCTATTTTGAGATATAAGTTTGAACCAAACCAGACATTTAGCTCAAGAAATAACGAGGGAAAATAGATGAAATTACAACTTAGAGCTGATTTAATGCTGCTAATGATTACATTTTTTTGGGGTGGATCGATTTTACTTACAAAAATTGGTCTCGACTATCTGCAAGAATATAATTTAATCTCATTACGTTTCACTCTTGCATTTCTTTTATCAGGGATTGTATTTTACAAGCACTTAATTAAGATTGATTTTAAAACTGTAAAATATGCTTTTATATTATCGTTTATTTTGTTTATTGTTTATGTGTTTGCAACTTTCGGTACGAACTATACATCCGTCTCGAATGCTGGTTTTTTATTTAGTCTCACAGTCATATTTATACCATTATTATCATCTGTATTCTTAAAACAAACTCCTGAAAAAAAAGTTGTTTTCGGAATTGTTTTATCAATAGTAGGCGTAGGTCTATTAACCTTACATAACCAATTTAAGATAGGTTTTGGTGACCTGTTTTGTATTCTATGTGCTTTATTCTATGCAGTTCATATCATGATAACAGGAGCAGTGGCTAAGCATGTAAATGCCATTTCCCTTGGCGTTTTACAACTTGGTTTTGTTGGACTGTTTAGTATTATTTTCTCTATTTTTATGGAAAAACCAAAACTTCCCGACAATTATCAGTCATGGTTTGCAATCTTGGCATTAAGTATATTTTGTACGGCGATCGCTTTCATTGTTCAAATCATTGCCCAGCAACATACCAGTCCAACCCATGCAGGTCTTATTTTTACATTAGAACCTGTTTTTTCCTCCATGTTTGCTTTCATTTTCACGGGTGAAACTCTTACATCTAGAGGTTATTTAGGGGCATTTCTCTTATTAATAAGTGTTCTAATTGCTGAATTAGATTTTAAAAGTTTATTAAAACTAAATTATAAGAAGTATATGGAATAGATATTTTGAGAGGGTACGTAGATTACCATACTCTACTATCGGAGTGCGTTAGTTTAACAAGTTAAAGTAGCAATCATAATAATTATCTTGATCTTCCGCAATCGGGCGCTATCCTTTAAAAAGGATAAGCGCTCATTTTCATTTAAGGGCCAGATAGTTGAGTAACTCACTTTCAATATAAATGGATGGTTATGTTAAATTATATAGGGATATTGCGAAGAATTGTACTTGGGGTACCACCAGCAAAACGATATGTAAGTACAATAATTAAGATATAGTCGAGTCGAATGATGCTGCCTGAGCGTAGAGAACTATTATTAAAGGAACGGGATAAACAAGGGGGAATCCCCCCCCCTACGCTTGATGATCATCAATTGGAGAAGATGAACGATGTGATTGTTCAATCCATTGAACAAGAGCGGGCAGTTACGATCCAACATATCGATTTCTAGCTGCACCTAGACCAAATATAAAGAGCAAGACTGACGCGCCAACCAAAATTAGAAGTGGAATAGTCCAGCTATTGGTTACATCATGTAGATATCCGAAGAGAATTGGACCAATAGCAGCAAGTAGGTACCCGACCGATTGAGCCATACCTGACAATTCTGCAGCTTGGTGTGCATTTTCTGTACGTAAGCTAAAAAACATCATGGATAAACCAAATGCAAAGCCTCCCCCGATTCCAAGTATGATGATCCACAAAACAATTAAATTCGAACTTCCGTAAAGTAGTCCAAGCGTTCCACTTAAAAGCAAAATCGACGTAATGGTAACTATTGAACGTTGACTGGACATACGTCCCGCGATGACTGGCACTATAAAAGTAAATGGAAGCAAAGCTAACTGCATGATGGAGAGTAACCAGCCAGATTGATCTGAACTTATTCCTTGTAGTTTTAAAATTTCAGGTAGCCATGCGATAAGTACATAAAACACCATGGATTGTAAGCCCATAAACAAGGTTACTTGCCACGCTAGTGCGGAACGCCATAAGTTTACATTACTGTCATCTGTTTGATGAACGATAGATGCGTTCCCATTGCGGCGTTTCATTTGAGGTAACCAAAATAAAATGGATATAAAACTTAAAATACCCCAAATTCCCAGTGCACCTTGCCATCCTAATCCTAACCCAACTGCAATTGGAACACTAATACCAGAAGCTAATGCTCCAAATAAGTTCATAGAAATGGAATACACACCCGTCATTAAGCCAATCCGTGTGGGAAACTCTCGTTTAATAAGGCTAGGCAACATTACATTACAGATGGAAATTGCCAATCCAAGAACGGCAGTACCGATATATAAAGTAGCAACTCCTGACAGGGAACGTAAAATAATACCAATAGTGAGAAAGATGATAGAAATTAGAATAATTAGTTCTATTCCAAATTTACGTCCTAATCTAGGTACAAAAGGTGAAAAAAGTGCAAAAGCTAGTAGGGGTAACGTGGTAATCATACCTGCTAATGTATTTGAAATATGCATATTGTATCTAATAAGACCCACTAAAGGTCCCACTGAGGTTAAAGGAGCCCGTAAATTAGATGCAATAAATATGATACCTACTATAATCACCCAAATTGCTGATTTACGAATATTTGGATTTGACTTTATATCTTGATTACTCATTATTTCCCCTCCTAATTTTTTTAGATATCCAAGTATCTATTGGATAGTATTTCCTTTTTTGCAATATCATTTAATAATGAAATGGTTTCAGCATTATAATGACATAAAGTATAATATAATATATTTTATCGGCAACAAAGTACACTATAATATAAAAAAATAAACTTGTCCATTATTTTATATCCCTAAATATAGACTTTGATTTTCTAACAAAGCAATAAATCATAACAAGAAATAACCCCCTATCCATATGAGTGATAGAGGGTTATTCCTTGTCGTTGTGTAAATCCTAGGAGAAAGTAAGGAATTGATTATTAGACCCCATATTTCAAAATAATATGGAGAACAACAACTTCGTTGGAATGATTTGTATATGAATGTGTGCCATCCGCACAAAAACTAATAGAATCATATTGATTCAAAGTGTATGACTCATTATTAACATTAATTGAAATTGTTCCTGACATGACTGTAGCAAGTTCCGTCGTATTATGGTGATGTTTTTCTGGATAGTATGAGGTATTCGGTTGTAAATAGGCTCGATACATTTCAATTTCATTATTTGCATTTTGAAAAATCGGTTCAATCACCCAATTTTCCCCATCTCCAGAAATTCTTAACCCCTTCCCAGCCCGGGAAAGATTCACACTGTTTTCAGTTGAAAATAAAGCCATGAGTGGTATATTTAAGTTTTTCGAGATTTTCCATAACACTCCAATTGTTGGGTTTGTTTCTCCGCGTTCTATATTTCCAAGTGTTAGCTTGCTCACACCCGATAATTCTGATAGATCTTCAAGACTCAAATGCTTTTCTTTACGAAGTTTTTTAAGTACTGCTCCAACTTGTAAAACAACTTGTTTTGGATCATCAGTTTCTATATTCATCTTAAGCCTCCCTTTGTAATGTTATGGAAATATACAAAGTAAAATATTATTAACGTTTTATATATTATAGTTTACAAAAAAATAATATACAAACCTGAATGTATATTATGATATATAATAAAATACATTCAGGTTAATAAAATATACTTATTTTTATAACAAAAAACACACTTTTTTTATAATGTTCTTCTTACTACACAAATGTCATTAATACCAATGCTCGTGATGCCGGCCATGTGATAGACGAGTTGGCAGTGCCCCTTTTAGTGCTTATTATTCTAAAAAAGGAAGGCGCCATCCAAAATACATCGGATAGCGGCTCGCCTTGATTTTTCCAAAAGTTCTATTAAGGGTTCGTTGACCAAAGTCCAGCATGTTTTAATACCACACGCGGATGAAGTCTTAGCTGTGCAACCATTAATTCTGCTAAATCTTCTGCTTGCATCACTTTTTCTGGATTGCCGTCTGTTAAGTTTAGCTCAACAGCCATATCTGTTGCCACCGTACTCGGCGTTAATGTTGTCACGCGAATATTTTTCTTACGCACTTCAAGCATTAATGACTCACTTAGTCCGATCACTGCAGCCTTTGAAGCCGAGTACGCACTTGTAATTGGTGCACCTTTTTGACCAGCTGTTGATGAGATATTAATGATGTCGCCTGTGTTGCGCTCGAGCATTTCCGGTAATACCGCACGTGTTGTGTAGTACACACCTTTAACGTTGACATCGATAATATTTGTCCATTCTTCAGGCGATAAGTCCATGAAGTTACCGAATTTTGAAATGCCGGCATTGTTTACTAAAATATCGATGGCACCAAGCTCGCCACGAATTGATTCAACAGCTGTGGTGATAGAGTCTAAATCCGCTACATTTGCGCAAGCGTATGCTACCTTTACATCATATTGTTTAAGTTCCTCAGCTACTTGTTGTAAATTTTCAAGCGTACGTCCAACAAGACCTACGTGAATACCTTCTCGCGCAAAAGCAATTGCCGTTGCACGTCCAATTCCACGCCCTGCTCCTGTAATTAACGCTACTTTTCCTACGATTGTTTGCATCTTTTTTGCTCCTTTAGATGAGATAGTTTTATTTTAGACGAAATAAAGTGTAGTAAGTAAGGTGAGTTTAATAAAATAGTTCTGGTGATATAATTATTAACGCTGTTTTACTCATAAATGTTTATCGCCTAAAATAGATAAAGATTTGTCTTTAAGAATAACTTCATTCTACTTATGTTTTTCTACATTGTGAAGAATGCACTTTTTTGTGCGGAGGTTACCAAAAGGTTACTTAATAGATGAAAGGGAGTTAGCTCCGTGTCGGATAAATTAAGAGAAGAGATACTAGAGAGAATATTAAATCATGATTATCATTGTGAAAAAGAACTTACCTTATCGATTATTAGTGGGAAATGGAAAGTTGTTATTTTGTGGCATTTAGGTGTAGAAGGACCACATCGCTTCAGCGAACTTCAAAGACTTTTTCCGAAAATATCTCATAAGATATTAACAAATCAATTACGTGAACTGATGGAAGATGGAATTGTTCATAGAGAAGTGTTTCCAGAAATTCCTCCGAAAGTTGAATATTCAATGACTGAACTTGGGATGACGTTATTACCAATCGTTGAGATGATGTATGAATGGGGAAAAAAACGAATAGAGCAATTTAAACAAGAAAATGATTATTCTGAAGAAGAAAAATAACGAGATCAATTCCAATGATCTAAATTGCCTGTGCTGTTAGCAAAAGTTATATTGAATATAAAAAAGGTATCATGTTGTCGGACTTATTCCTTACTTATGTTAAAAAGGCAGAATGAGAAATAAGTTTTATCTTGTTCCAAATCGGGCGCGATTGTGGAACAATGTGCAGTCGCTTTTTTAAAAACCGTCCCCACGGTTCACTATTATTGGATTGGAGAGTCTGCATGGCTAATATTAAGTACATTGCAAAATTAGCTGGAGTGTCAATTTCAACTGTTTCTAGAGTTTTAAATAACCACCCTTATGTAAGTGAAGAAAAAAGAAAAAAGGTTGAAAAAATTATAGAAGAATTAAATTTTCAGCAAAATCTAAATGCTGTTCATCTTGTTAAAGGTAAGACCCTTACAGTAGGTGTCATAATTCCATATATTGACCATCCTTACTTCCAATCGATAGTAGGTGGAATTATGGAGAATGCTTTTAAGCATAATTATTCGGTCCTTTGCTGTGCTACAAATTATGATCAGGCTGAAGAATTAAAATACCTCCATATGTTAAAAAGAAAACAATTAGACGGTCTAATCATCTGTTCTCATTCGAATAACAGGGAAACCATCATTCCTTATACCAAGTATGGTCCGATTATAGCTTGCGAACGTTTTGAACCTTTACCTTGTGTATATACGGACTGGTATGAATCGTTTTTGGCAAGTTTAGATTATCTCATAAAAAAAGGGCATAGAAATATTGGCTATAGTACTGGGAGAGAACATAGCTTCAGTAGTGAAATGCGTTATGCTGCGTTTAAAGCAGCCCTCTCCAAAGTCAACCAATCTATACAAGAGTCTTGGATATTCACCGACTGCTACACGATGAATGATGGGAAAAGAATCATTAAGGATTTACAAACTTCAAAGGAAATTCCCACTGCGATTTTAGCAAATGGGGATGAGGTAGCTGCGGGGATGATCACACAGGCAAAAATGATGGGGCTAAAAGTACCTGCTGAGTTATCCATTATGGGGGTTGATAACCAACCAATATCAGAAGCCTTAGACCTGACTACATTGGACTTAAATATAAAAGAAATTGGTGAGCAAGCATTCATGCAGTTCTATAACGGTACAAATAAGAATCTTAAAATTCCATTTAAATTAGTAGAACGAAATACCGTTTCCACTTTGGGTTAAATGAAAACTCGCCGATTGGCGAGTCCGTTAGGACGAAGACAGAGGGGTAGTTGAATTTCTTATTAGCTAAAAAAATCCTTGACCTGAGAATGTTTTCATAAATTAAAACTTTGATTGAAGAGTTTTAAAATACATTTCGGTCAAGGAGTGGGCTGCATGGATCACTTTATTAATTCCTTACTTTCGCCTGATGAGCAAAAATATTCGAGTATTACTGCAACGTTTGAACTCCAAGAACTTGCAGGTGTTAACTATAAGTTCGGTACATTAATTGCAACGGATAAACGGCTAATTTGGTATACAAAACATCCTCTGGGGTGGAGGGAGACGAATATATATAAATACCGAGACATTATTGATGTAGATGAAACGCAGTCTTTAATTACGTTTAACAACGAAGTTTCTATAAAAGTGAAATTAATTAACCTAGGAAATATGAAGCATTTTTTAAAAACAATCAAATATTTCTCGACGTACATTCCAGGAATTAGAAACTATTATAATATTAGTCTAGAAGGTTAGCCAGAATTCCAAGGGGAATTCCACGGTGACGGTTCTCATGGCTTTTTTAGGGGTAAGTGAAAACCAGCAGAACCGTCCCCATGGCATTCATTTGAGAGATCAAGAGAAAATACAAGTGCTTTTGAACTCACTCAAGTTAAATGAAAAGCAACTCACATAAGTTAATAAAATGCGCAAGCAATGTCTGAACGAAGCTATCTGATTCTATATTTCATCTTTGCATATATATATAAATATTGAATGAATTGGATTAGTTGGAACGCCGTATGCTGGGAAACTCGCCTGTACTCTGTGAAGTGGGGGAAAAGCTGGCGATAACTTCAAAAACTTACCTATCGCTATAATATAGCAGGAGAATTCAAAAGAGAATCGAAATAGAAAGGATAAATTTAAAAGGGAGTGTGGTTGATATGACTCACGCTAAAGATGTTTTGGTCGACCAGTTGTTAGCGAATGCGAACGACCCCAGCTTTTACGTTCCATTTTCGGAATCAGTAGCAAACTTGTCAGAGGAAGAAGCGTTTTGGAAACCCAACGATGAAAGTAACAGTATTGCTGAAATTGTACATCATCTACTTTACTGGAATGAGACATGGCAAAAAAGGTACGAAAAATCACATGTGAACGCTGTTGCATCTATTGATAATAATAAAAGCTTTTTTGTTCCGGAAAATAAAAGATTTGCTGACTTAAAAGAGTGCCTCCTTGAGGTTCTACTCCATTGGCAAGATCTGCTGACTGAAGAAAAGATAGAAAGTGAAGTGAACGGTTTCCAAGGGATTGTAAAGTGGTGGGGGGTTCTAGGAAATATTTCTACGCATAACGCTTACCATATTGGACAAATTGTTTACATCCGAAAACAACTACAAAAAGGCTGGAAAACTGATATTAAATGAGATAGTGTGAGAACCTACATCTCTTGTTCCACAAACGTAATCCAAGGGGACGGTTCTCATAGCTTTTTAGAGGTAAGTGAAGGCCAGCAGAACCGTCCCCATAGTACTAAACTTGCAAACCCTTTCGAAAGATGGTATTGTAAGGAAGAATTATTTTTGTTCGGTGTAAAGGATAGTATTAGTTTGAACTTTTCGTCTTAATGATCACTGGTAGCAAGGATAGTAACATATTGTGTGCAAAAGCACACAGCAGGAGGAAACACACATGGAACAAGGTAAAGTAAAATGGTTTAACGCAGAAAAAGGTTTTGGATTCATCGAACGCGAAGCTGGAGACGATGTATTCGTACACTTCTCAGCAATCCAAAGCGAAGGTTTCAAATCATTAGACGAAGGTCAAGCAGTTACTTTTGAAGTAGAGCAAGGTCAACGTGGACCTCAAGCTACTAACGTTCGTAAAGCTTAATAACAATGTCTGATATAGACAGGCTCTTTTTTAGAGTCTGTCTTTTTATATACCATAAAACAAGGAACCCCACTCACGAATGAGTGGGGAACATGTGAACAGTAAATCAAATGGTAAATAAAGTGTATCACATAAACACGAAATCTCCTAATTACTCCACAGGGACAGTTCTCATGTCTTTTTTAGAGGTAAATGAAAACCAGCAGAACCGTCCCCATGGTTCTATAAAGAAAGGAAGTGCAAAACGATGGATTTCGAAGTGGTTATGCAGGAGCTGGAAGCGCTTAGCAATGAACGATTGAAAAAGACTTACATAAGCAATGGTGCACACGAGCCGCTTTATGGCGTGGCTACAGGAAAAATGAAGCCGCTCGCAAAGAAAATCAAGAAAAATCAACCTTTAGCTGAGCAGCTTTATGCCACCGGGAACTACGATGCCATGTATTTTGCCGGCATCATTGCCGATCCAAAGATAATGACGGAGGCGGATTTTGAGCGTTGGATTGATGGGGCGTATTTTTATATGCTGTCTGATTATGTGGTAGCAGTAACTTTGGCTGAAACCGATATTGCACAAGTTATTGCCGATAAATGGATTTCGAGCGGGGAAGAGCTTAGAATGTCGGCAGGCTGGAGCTGTTACTGCTGGCTTTTGGGAAATCGCCCGGACGCTGAATTTAGCGCAAGCAAGCTCGCCGGTATGCTTGACCTGGTGGAAAATACGATTCACGATTCTCCTGATCGAACAAAATCCGCTATGAATAATTTTATGTACACAGTCGGGATTTCCTTTTTACCGCTCCATGAAAAGGCGGTTGAAACCGCAAAGGCAGTTGGCCCTGTCGAAATTAAGAAAGACAAGAAAAAAAGCAGTATCCTGCTTGCTTCCGAAAATATCCAAAAGGAAATAGATAGAGGAAAGCTTGGTTTCAAACGCAAATATGTCAGGTGTTAGTATTTGTTTGTGGAGTAACTACACTAAAGATGAAGGTTGCTGTGACAGTCCTTTATCACTTGTACGAACGAGGCAGGTTTATTGAACAACTTCTTTAAGGCTTACCACCAACATTTCGGAATTTTGTTTGCTAAGCAGAGTTCAACCTAAAAAAGTCGATTCCTCCTTTAGGATTAAGGAATCGACTTTTTTAATTTGTCTTAAGAGTGTTCTTGAAGGAGCCTGTCACCAAGGGATATGTATGTCCTTTGGTAACAGGCTCTTCTTGTATTTTTATCAAACAAAAACAAATGATAATAACGAAAGGTGGTAATTTAAGTGTTAATACTACAATTAGCTATTATTCTAATTGCTTCAAAAATAGCGGGAAGTCTTAGTGTAAAATTAGGTCAGCCTTCTGTTCTTGGCAAACTTCTCATTGGAATTGTACTTGGACCATCGGTTCTTGGATTAGTGAATGAAACAGAAACATTAGCTGAATTTAGTCAAATCGGAGTTATATTATTAATGTTTATAGCTGGATTGGAAACAGATATAGATGAATTTAAACGCACTGGAAAAGCGTCAACCTTTGTTGGACTTGGAGGTATTATTGTACCGCTTGGTTTAGGTTACTTTGCTGGAATTGTATTAAACTTATCATCAATGGAATCTTGGTTCTTAGGGTTACTGCTTTCTGCAACCAGTGTTAGTATTTCAGTTCAAGCACTCAAAGAGATGAATCGATTGAAAACACCTGAAGGTGCAACAATATTAGGGGCAGCGGTGATTGATGATGTCGTAGTTATTATTGCCTTAGCATTTTTAATGAGTTTTGCAGGTGGAGATGTTCATTTAACTACTGTTATTTTAAAGAAAGTAATTTTCTTTGCGGCAGCAATACTCGTTGGCTGGAAAGTCGTTCCTTGGTTTTTAACGAAGTTTTCATTGCTTAAAGTAACAGAAACAGTCATTTCTTCAGCACTAATAATTTGTTTTGTGTATGCTTATCTAGCGGAATATACAGGGGTTGCTGCAATCATCGGTGCTTATATTGCTGGTGTTGCGATTAGTGTAACGAACTTCAAACACGAAGTCTTTGAGAAAGTTGAAACAATAAGTTATTCAATTTTCGTTCCTGTATTCTTTTCTTCCATTGGAATTACTGCACAGTTTGCAGGTATTACGGAGAATATCGTTCTTATCATTGTTCTTAGTATTTTGGCAATTTTAACAAAACTTATCGGATCTGCCATTGGTGCGAAAGCTGCTGGATTTGGTTGGAATAGTTCGTTGGGGATCGGTTCAGCGATGGTTTCTCGTGGTGAAGTGGCATTAATTATTGCAGCTATTGGTTTAGAAACTACACTTCTTAGCAAAAAAATGTTTGCAGTTATCGTTGTTGTGGTACTTGTGACAACTATTGTTACTCCACCAATGATGAAATTATTTTTTAAAACAAATGCTCAACAGGAAAATACTTAAAAAGAACAGAAATCAATGTATAGCAATGCAATTGTTTATCAATAACAGTCGCTTGCTGTGTTCACTCTCAGATTGGTCCGTTGAGCTACCGGGACAGGATAGTGGAAGTAGCAGGGAATCTATTTAAGCTACAAATCTAATAAGAATACCTGAGGTGTTTATAGATTGACTGTTTAAATGTGAAGTTATGAACTTTCGTTAAGATTATCATCTGTTATTGTATGTTCCGTATGGTCAAAGTCACCTTCAACAGTTTCACACATCAAAAAAAATCAGGATTTATAGGTTAATACACATTTTGGAGAGAACAAGTTTATAGGTAAATAACTACAGAATAGGATAATGTGAAATTAAATAGTTAAGGAGTGTATTTTTATGTATCCTAGCCAATTATCTCTGTATTATAACCGTCCATTTAGTCGGGAAGCTTATATATATTCGTTACCATACCAAGAAATGGATTATTACCATTCAACACTTGATAGAAGACAATTTGGTGGGCATCAACCTCCATCTGCACCTCCTGGGCAAGATCTGGAGCCTAGACCACCAACATCACCACCGCCATCTGCTGTTCCTCAACAGACACACCAAGCAGGAGTGTATGCGGTAGACCCAGGCAGTATGATAAGTTGTTTACACAGATACACGTATGTATGGCTTAGAGGTCGTGAACAATTCTGGTTTTATCCAACATTTATTGGTCGACACTCTGTCTCAGGGTATCGTTGGACTGGTTCTAGATGGGTTCATTACGGAATAAGCCTAAGACAAATTCAATCGTTTACTTGCGTTTAATAAGAAAAGATTTTGTAAATATCCAAATCAGCGGGTGTTGATCGGTCATAAAAGCCACACCATGGAAAAATATCCAGCCAAACAAATGTAACTGGTGATGATCCTATTATAACGGGGAAAATTGCCTTAGCTCATCTTAACGAGTTTCCTGATTACTACAAAAGATTAAAGGTGCTTGAGGAAGAAGCAAAAGCCTATTGGAAAAAATGATTTATTACAATGCCTAAATTATAAGAATAGCTCAAATTTGTAAGCGAGTTTGTGAAAAATTGTACTTAAGCTATAGGGAGCAAGAGTTTAAGTAGGATCGTAACAGCCGCGGTCCTTTTTTCGTATTGAAGTAACTTGGCGGGTTACTTGATGAAGGATAAGGCATTAATGTATCGAATATTTATGTGATAGATTGATTTACAAACTGTATAAATTTATAGGAGAAAATTGGATGAAAGTTAGTAAAGATATGAGACAAAAATGTCCCAAGTGTGGTTACGAAAAATGCACGACAAAAGTAGTAGTTGATAATCCTAATTATCCATCAGGGGTTATTTTAAGATGTAAGCAGTGCAAAACTATCTTTACACTAGACAATGGAAATTGGGTGTTTTTTAAGGATTGGTATTAAATAAATGTTTTTTACTAACCAGGTTTAAGTTCAAGACGGATTGTAGCAGTGGTTCTTAAGCTAACGGGCAGTTTAGTTGAACAATATATTCTTTGAATAATCGGTAAGTAAATTAAAATGACGGTCTAATAACTGTATCCTTTTCCGATAAAATGGAAATTATGTGGAAGAGGAGTGGTTTGATGTTTGGACTTTTTATTGCTGTTATAGTTGTTAATTTTATCGCTTTTTCTACAAATAAAAGGCTAACACCAAACCAAATTGTTCATATTTGGATGTTCACAATCGCATTTCAAATGAACTTCGATTTCTATGTCGATATGGAGTATCACGGATATTGGTATTTTACTCAAAATGCGGACTTAAAGGAATTGCCTACAAATATTGCACTTGTTCCTCCGGTTAATATGATATTTTTAAATTTCTTTCCTTTTCATAAGAGGATAACAAAAAAAGTGATTTTCTTTATATTGTTTTTAATTGGAATATTAATTTATGAAGTAATTGCATTACTTCCTGAACCTTGGGGATACTTTCATTTTGGATGGTGGAATTTAGGGCATTCGTTAATCTTTGACCCTATACTTTTATTGATTGTTTTAGGTTATTATAAATGGATTTGTCACATTGAATCAAAAACAATATAGCGGTTTTTTTATTATGAAGTTAACGGCGTTCTTTTGTTTTTTCAACTATCCTTGAAAATAAAAACTGCAGTGGGGGATTTCAGGCAATACGAAACTAGACCCATTAAAATCCGTTAAAAAAAAGATCTGGGCTCTTAATTTACAAAATATGTTGTCCTTCATTAGGCTATAGCTTCAACCGTTACTTTACAACCTAGGATCTCTAG